>NZ_JAUQWH010000048.1 GCF_030757795.1 Actinoplanes oryzae | reverse complement strand
CCTGATCCGCCGGACGCTGCTCACCCCGGAGCAGGGAGCCGCACCCGCCGTACGCCTCGCCACCACCGCCGGCGGGACCGGGAAGTACTTCGACCGGGACGCCGAGGCGGCCACCCCCGCGGTCTCCCACGACCACGCCACCCAGCAGCAGCTGCTCGCCCTCAGCGAAGCCCACTTCGCCCGGTGAGCTCAGGCGGCCGGGATCAGGCCCGCCAGCAGCTTCTCGACGCGGGCCTTGATCTCGTCGCGGATGGGGCGGACCGCCTCGACGCCCAGGCCGGCCGGGTCCTCCAGTTT
This sequence comes from Actinoplanes oryzae, assembly GCF_030757795.1. Classification (GTDB taxonomy): domain Bacteria; phylum Actinomycetota; class Actinomycetes; order Mycobacteriales; family Micromonosporaceae; genus Actinoplanes. The sequence goes on along the minus strand of NZ_JAUQWH010000048.1, from coordinate 50,913 downwards.
CCAGTCCTCGTAGCGCTTGCCGGGGAAATAGGGGCAGGCGTCGCCGCAGCCCATGGTGATGACGACGTCGGAGGCCCGCACGGTGTCGTGCTCGAGGAGCTGGGGGTGCCGGCCGGTGATGTCGATGCCGACCTCGCGCATGGCCTCGACCGCGGCCGGGTTGACGCGGTCGGCGGGTGCCGAGCCGGCGGAGCGGACCTCGACGGTGTCGCCGGCGAGGTGGCGCAGCCAGCCGGCGGCCATCTGGGAGCGGCCGGCATTGTGGACGCAGACGAACAGGACGCTGGGCTTGTCGGGCACGGTGTGGTTGTCCTCAGTCTCGGAAGGTGCCGGCGTGGGCGGCGGCGTCGGCGGCCAGGTCGGCAAGGTGCATGGCGGCGCCCTGCAGGGCTTCCGGTACGAGCCGGTAGTACGTGAAACGTCCCCGCGGCTCGGGCGTGACGACGCCCGCCTCGCGCAGCTGCTTGAGGTGCCCGGAGACGTTGGGCTGCTTGGCGCCGGTGTCGGCGACCAGGTGCGAGGTGGTGGCCGGGCCCCGGGCCAGGAGGCGCACGATTCGCGCGCGGAGCGGGTCCCCGAGCAGCCGTACGACATCAGGATCGGCTGATATCAGCGTGCTCTGATGAGAAGCGGCGGGCTCGGTCATCAGCTGCCCGAGCAGGTCGAGCGCCGCGCGCCGGACCCGGTAGTACGCCCACGTGCCACGGCGCTCGACATCGACCATGCCGGCCTCGCGCAGCACCCGCAGATGGTGGGAGATCGTCGCCCCGGTGACCTCGAACGCGTCGGTCAGGTCGCAGACGCACACCTCGGGGGTCGAGGCGATCAGCGACAGCAAGCGCAAGCGGATCGGGTCGCCGAGCGCCTTGAACATCGGCGCCAGCTGGACGGCGGACTGCGGGGCCAGCGCTTCGGCCCGCAGCGACGGGCAGCAGGCCGGACCCGTGCGGCCGGCGACCGGAAGAACGGACATGCGCTTATCTTGACAGTCATCTAGTCGTCTTGCAAGGCTCGATGAAAGTCGAACCAGAGGAGAGCCGTGAACGCATCAGCGATGCATGAGGAGCAAGCGCCCGTCGTGGTCATCGGGGCCGGCCCGGTCGGACTCGCCGCCGCCGCCCAGTTGACCGCCCGTGGTCTGAGCTTCGTGGTCCTCGAGGCCGGCGAGCACCCCGCCGCGGCCGTACGCCAGTGGGGCCATGTCCGGTTGTTCTCGCCGTGGCGGTTCGACGTCGACGCCGCGGCGGCCCGGCTGCTCACCGGCGCGGGCTGGGTGCGCCCCGACGACGACAAGCTGCCCACCGGCGCCGAGCTCGCCGACGACTACCTGCAACCCCTCGCCGACCTCCCGGCGATCAAGCCCCACGTGCGCTATGGCGCCCGGGTCGTCGCGATCACCCGGCTCGGGCTGGACCGGGTGCGCACCGCCGGGCGCGACGCCACCCCGTTCCTCGTGCGGCTGGCCGGCGGCGAGGACATCCTGGCCGCGGCGGTCATCGACGCCTCCGGCACGTGGGGCACGCCGAACGTACTCGGTGCCTCCGGCATCCCCGCGCACGGCGAGGCCGGCGCTTCGGCGTACGTGGAATCGGCCTTGCCGGACGTCCTGGGCCGCGACCGTGACCGGTTCGCCGGGCGCCGCACCCTGGTCGTCGGCGCCGGGCACTCCGCCGCCAACACCCTGCTGAGCCTGGCCGAGCTCGCCCGGCAGGCGCCCGGCACCACCGTGACGTGGGCGATCCGCGCGGCGAGCCCGGCCCGCACCTACGGCGGGGAAGCGGCCGACGCGCTGCCCGCGCGTGGCGCCCTGGGCTCCCGGCTGCGCGCCCACGTCGACGACGGCACCATCGCGCTGCTCACCGGCTTCGGGGTGCACAGCCTGACCGCCGGCCCGGACGGCGTCGAGGTCTCCGACGGCACCCGCGGCGTCGTCGCCGACCGGATCGTCTCGGCGACCGGCTTCCGCCCCGACCACTCGATCGTCGGCGAACTGCGCCTGGACCTCGATCCGATCCTCGGCTCGACCCGGCTGCTCGCCCCGCTGATCGACCCCAACGAGCACTCGTGCGGCACCGTCCCGCCGCACGGCGTCGACGAGCTCACCCACCCGGAGCCCGGCTACTACGCCGTCGGGGTGAAGTCCTACGGCCGGGCGCCGACCTTCCTGCTCGCCACCGGCTACGAGCAGGTCCGGTCCGTGGCCGCCGCCCTGGCCGGCGACTGGGCCGCGGCCCGTGACGTGCAGCTCGACCTGCCCGAGACCGGGGTGTGCAGCAGCAACCCGATCGAGTCCCCGTCCCTGAAGCTGATCACCATCGGCGGCGGCGACAGCAGGGCCGGCGGCTGCTGCGGCTGAGGTCCAAGGTCCCGTCGGCGGGGGCCGGTCGGGGCGCGTTCCGGCGTCGTTGTGCCCTGCGCGCCCAGGTCGCATCGGCACTAGCGTGAGGAGGACTGTCAGGCAGAAGTGACACGGAAGGAACGACCGTGACCGCTGTATCGGACGATCAGGTCCACGCTCGCGAGGACCTGGTGCGAGCTCTTTCCGCTCCCGACGAGGCGGAGACAGCCCAGCTGGACGCCTGGTGGCGGGCCAACAACTATCTCACGATCGGCCAGATCTACCTGGGCGCGAACCCGCTGCTGCGCGAGCCGCTGCGCCCCGAGCACATCAAGCCGCGCCTGCTCGGGCACTGGGGGACCAGCCCCGGCCTGTCGCTGATCTACGCGCACGTCTCCCGGCTGATCAAGCGGACCGGCCAGCAGGCGATCTACCTGGCCGGGCCGGGACACGGCGGGCCCGCGCTGGTCGCCGCCGGATACCTGGAGGGGACGTACAGCGAGATCTATCCGCACGTCACCCAGGACGAGGAGGGGCTGCGGAGGCTGTTCCGGCAGTTCTCCGCGCCGGGCGGCATCCCCAGTCACGTGTCGGTGACCACGCCCGGGTCGATCCACGAGGGCGGCGAGCTCGGCTACGTGCTGGTGCACGCCTTCGGCGCGGTGATGGACAACCCGGATCTGCTGGCGATCGCGGTCGTCGGCGACGGCGAGGCCGAGACCGGTCCGCTGGAGGGATCGTGGAAGGGCATCTCCTTCGTCAACCCGGCCCGCGACGGCGCCGTGCTGCCGATCCTGCACCTCAACGGCGCGAAGATCGCCGGGCCCACGGTGCTGGCCCGCAAGGACCCCGAGGAGGTGCGCGCCCTGCTGCGCGGCCACGGCTACGAGATCATCGAGGTCGAGGGGTCCGACCTGCCCGGCATGCACTACCGCTTCGCCGAGGCGCTGGCCACGGCGTGGGGCAGGATCCGCGCCATCCAGGCCGCCGCCCGCGCCGGGGAGTGGGACGGGGAGCGGCCGCACTGGCCGCTGATCATCCTGCGCTCGCCGAAGGGCTGGACCGGCCCGGCGGAGGTCGACGGCGTCAAGGTCACCGGGACGTGGCGCTCGCACCAGGTGCCGCTGTCCGGGGTGCGCGACAACCCGGAGCACCTGGCGCTCCTGGAGCAGTGGCTGCGCTCGTACCGTCCGGAGGAGTTGTTCGACGAGACCGGCGCGCCCGCCGCGCTGATCCGCGAGGCGGCGCCGGCCGGCGATCTGCGGATGAGCGCCAGCCCGCACGCCAACGGCGGCCTGCTCACCCGCGACCTGGACCTGCCCGACTTCCGCGAGTACGCCGTGGACGTCAAGCACCCGGCGGCCGAGCGCGCGGAGTCGACCCGCAAGCTGGGCGAGCTGATGCGGGACATCTACGCGCGTAACCCGGACAGCTTCCGGCTCTTCTGTCCCGACGAGACGAACAGCAACCGGCTCGGCGCGGTCTTCGAGGTGTCGGACCGCGGCTTCATGGAACGCGTCACGCCCGAGGACGTGAAGATCAGCCGGGACGGCCGGGTCATGGAGGTGCTCAGCGAGCACAACTGCCACGGCTGGCTGGAGGGTTACACGCTGACCGGCCGGCACGGCATGTTCGCCACCTACGAGGCCTTCGCCATGGTCAGCGCCTCGCAGACCGTGCAGCACGGCAAGTGGCTGCAGGAGGCCAAGCACCTGCCGTGGCGCGCGAAGGTGCCCAGCCTCAACGTGCTGCTCACCTCGACGGCGTGGCGCAACGACCACAACGGCTTCTCGCACCAGGGCCCGGGACTGATCCAGGTGGTGCTCACCCAGCGCGGCGATGTGGCCCGGGTCTACCTGCCGCCGGACGCCAACACGCTGCTGAGCGTGGCCGACCACTGCTTCCGCTCCCGGTCGTACATCAATCTGATCGTCATCGACAAGCAGCCGCAGCTGCAGTGGCTGACCATGGAGGAGGCGATCGAGCACTGCGAGCGCGGCGCCGGGATCTGGGAGTGGGCGGGCACCGACGACGGCACCAGCGACCCCGACATCGTGCTGGCCTGCGCCGGCGACGTGGTCACGATGGAGACGGTCGCCGCCGCGCAGATCCTGAGGGAGAAACTGCCCAGCCTGAAGGTCCGGGTGGTCAACGTGGTCGACCTCATGGCCCTGGTACGCCCGAAGGACCACCCGCACGGCATGAGCCCGACGCTGTTCACCGAGCTGTTCACCGACACGGTCGACGTGGTGTTCAGCTTCCACGGCTACCCGGGCGCGATCCACCAGCTGGTGCACGGGCGTCCCGACGCCGACCGGTTCCGGGTGCGCGGCTTCATCGAGCAGGGCACGACCACGACCCCGTTCGACATGACCGTGCGCAACAAGGCGTCCCGTTACCACCTGGTCATGGACGCCATCAACAACGCCCGGCGGCTGCCGCGCGGTGCGACCGAGCTCAAGGAGTGGTGCGAGGCCCAGCTCGCCCGGCACGAGGAGTACGTGGTGGAGCACCTCGAGGACATGCCGGAGGTCCGCGACTGGTCGCTCGGCGACTGGGCCCAGCGCGGCTGAGCCCGCGACGACAAGGATCCGGCCGGGAGCCGTTGGGCTCCCGGCCGGATCCGGGGTGGTGGCATCGGTCAGATCAGCCACGGGTTGCGCTGCACGACGGGCAGGCGGGCCCACCACCTGCCGAGGCCCCAGGTGTGTCCGGCGTACGCGAGGGCCGCGACGACGGCAGCGACGGCGTAGATGACGTGGTAGTCGGTGATCGGGTTGGTCGAGCCGCTGGGCTCGCCGGCGCTGGTGTGCTGGGCGAGGGGCCACTCCGCGACCCACATGAAGGCCATCATCAGCACCGCGGCGCCGGCGGCCAGGCGCAGGCCGATGCCGAGCACGAGGGCGACGCCGATGCCCAGCAGGCCGAGCATGAACAGCCAGTCCACGACGGCGTTGCCCGCCAGGTCGTGGAAGGTGCCCTGCAGCGGGCCGAGGTCGAGGGAGGACAGGAACCCCTTGGTGGGGGAGCCGCCGTTGACCCAGGCGCGTTCGCCCGCGGTCGAGTAGTGCAGGCCGAAGGTCTTGTCGAGGAACGCCCACAGGAAGACGAAGCCGAGCGAGATCCGCAGCGCGGCCAGTGCCTGGGCGGCGGGCGTGGTGAGCAGGTGGCCCGGGGCCTCGGCGTGTTCCAGGTGCGACGGGCGGCTGCGGCCGGTGGTTGTCATGATGTCCTCCTCGATCGATGTCCTGCCCTGACGATGCGCCCGCCGCAGGCAAGATCACCGGTGCCGGAGAGCCCCTGACGCCCGGGACCAAAGTCCCGCCCGGCGTCAGCGCACCGGCCGGGGATCGAGTTCGTCCTCGACGGTCGCGGGCCTGGCGAGCGTGACCGCCGGGACGGTCGCCACGAGGGTGACGGCGAGCAGGAACAGCAGCGGCAGGGTCCATCCGCCGCTCATGTCGTGCAGCAGCCCGACGGCGAAGGGGCCGAGCGCACCGAGCGCGTACGCCACCCCCTGGGCGAAGCCGCTCAGCGCGACGGTGCCGCCGGGGGTCCGGGTGCGCTCGTTGATGAGCACGAGGCTGACCGGGAACAGGATCGATCCGCAGCCGATGAGCAGCACCCAGAGCAGGGTGAGGGTCGCGGGGGCGAGCAGCAGGCCGAGGTAGCCGAGCACGAAGCTCGCGATGCCGGCGGCGATCAGCGGGCCGGCGTGGCGCAGCCGGGCCACGAGCAGGGGTGCGACCAGCGCGATGGGCACGCTGACGAGGCCGGTGACGGCGAGCAGCACACCGGCCTCGGCCGGCGTCGAGCCGGCGACGTCGCCGAGGATCTCGGGCAGCCAGGCGAATGCCGCGTACGTGCAGATCGTGCTGGTCGAGAAGACGGCGGTGATCGACAGGGCCACGCGCGAGCGCCACAGCCGTGCGAGGCGGGCGGGCGGCGGGGACTCGACGACGTCCGGGACTTGTCGGCGACGCTCCCGGGCGAGGAGCACGAGCCACGGCGCGAGCGCGACGGCCGAGGTCAGCGCCCACATGCCGAGCGAGAAGCGCCAGCCGAGCCGCTCGGCGACCGGGGCGGCGACCGCGGCGGGCACGGCCGTGCTCACGCCCACGATGCAGCCGTAGAGGGCGGTCAGCAGCGCCACCCGGTCGGGGAAGTAGCGCCGCACGATCGGCGGCAGCAGCACGTTGCCGATGCCCGTACCGGCGAGCGCGACGACGGTGCCGCCGAGCAGCACCGGGAAGTCCGGGGCGAGGGCGCGCACGAGATGCCCGAGGGTCATGAGCAGCAGCGCGAGCACGATGCCGCCGTCGAGGCCGAGGCCCCGGGCGACGCGCGGCGCGACGAATCCGGATGCTGCCAGCAGGATCGGCGGGACCGTGCCGAGCAGCCCGGCGCCGAGGCTCGAGAGGGGGATGTCCGCCCGGACGGCGCCGAGGATCGGGGATATCGCCGCGACGGCCTGGCGCAGGGTGAGGGCGACGAGCACGATGCCTACCAGCGCGGCCGTGCGTCCCGCCCACAGCGTAAGGGGCCGATGCGCACTCATGTCCTTACCCTAGTGGTCCGGCTGGTGTGTCCGGGGTCACAGCTCAGTCCCTTGCTTCGAAATTGAAGCAGGGCTACCTTCATCTCAAGCGCTTCGAATTCGAAGCGAAACGGCAAAGCGAAGGCGAGCAGGATCATGAAGGCAGTGCGTTTCCACGAGTACGGCGACCCGTCCGTGCTGCGCTACGAGGACGTGGAGCAGCCCGTTCCCGGCCCCGGGCAGGTGCGGGTGCGGGTGGCGGCGACATCTTTCAACTCGGTCGACGGCAACATCCGGGCCGGGTTCATGCAGGGCCCCATTCCGGTGCGGCTGCCGCACACCCCGGGGCTCGACGTGGCGGGCACGGTCGACGCGCTCGGTGAGGGCGTGACCGGGCCGGCGGTGGGCGACGAGGTGATCGGGTTCCTGCCGATGACGGGGACCGGGGCGGCCGCGGAGTTCGTGCTCGCCCCGGCCGAGGTGCTGACCCGGGCGCCCAAGAGCGTGCCGCCGGCCGACGCCGCGGCGCTGCCGGTGGTGGGGCTGACCGCGTGGCAGGCGCTGTTCGAGCACGCCGGGCTGGTGGCCGGGCAACGGGTGCTGATCAACGGCGCCGGCGGGGCGGTCGGCCGGTACGCCGTGCAGCTGGCCAAGCGCGCCGGGGCGTACGTCATCGGTGTGGCCGGCCCCCGCAGCAGTGCGCAGGTCACGGCGGCCGGCGCCGACGAGGTGCTGGGCCACGACGCCACCGGGGCCGGCGAGCCGGTCGACGTGGTGCTCAACCTCGCGCCGGTCGAGCCGCAGCGGCTGGCGGCCCTGGTCCCGCTGATCCGCGACGGCGGGGTGCTGGTGAACACGACCGTGTGGATGCCCGCGCCGTCGGACGAGCAGCGCGGCGTACGCGGGATCAACCTCTTCGTCCGCAGCGACCGCGAGCAGCTCGCGCAGCTGGTGGCGCTGGTCGACGCCGGGGAGCTGCGCGTCGAGGTGGCGCGCCGGGTGCCGCTGGCCGAGCTGCCCGCCCTGCACGCCGAGGCCGCCGCGGGCACGCTGCCCAGCGGCAAGATCACCGTCACCCTCTGACCGACTCTTCCCCGAAGGAGCCACCGCAATGATTCCCGACGACGACCCGGCCCGCTCGCTGACCGTGGCGAACCCCGACGACCCGGGCACGACCTACGTCTCGCTGGTGGGCAACACCTACGCCATGCTGATCACCGGCGAGCAGACCAACGGGCAGTACACCCTGATCGACATGCGCGTCCCGGACGGGGGCGGGCCGCCCCCGCACCGGCACGACTTCGAGGAGATGTTCACCGTCCTCGAGGGCGAGATCGAGTTCACCTTCCGCGGTGAGAAGCACACCGTCCGAGCCGGCTCGACCGTCAACATCCCGGCCAACGCCCCGCACAACTTCCGCAACGTCTCCGGCGCGCCGGCCCGCATGCTCTGCATGTGCACGCCCGCCGGCCAGGACGAGTACTTCCTGCGCATCGGCGACGTGATCGCCGGCAAGGACGCGCCGCCGCCGCAGCTGACGCCGGACGAGCTCGCCGAGCGCCGCCGCCGCGCGGCCGAGCTGGCCTCGACCTACCGCAGCGAGTTCCTGTAGGCCAACCGGGAGGGGCGCGTTCGGCAAGACTGAGGCCCATGCTGGCGGTCTATGGCAGTTCCTTCCTGGCGATCGTCGACGCGAACATCGTCATCGTGGCGCTGCCTCAGGTGCGGGCGGCGCTGCGGGCCGGCCCCGAGGCGTACCAGTGGGTCCTCGACGCCTACACCCTGTGCCTCTGCGTTTTCGCGCTGTCGGCCGGGGCGCTCGCGGACCGGTACGGGCGCAAGAAGATCCTGCTGCTCGGCGTCGGCCTGTTCGCCGCCGGTTCGGTGGTGTGCGCGTCGGCGCCCAGTGTCGCCGTGCTGGTCGCCGGGCGGTTCCTGCAGGGCGCGGCTGCCGCGGCCATGGCGTCCAGTGCGCTGTCGCTGCTCGTCGCCGCCTTCCCGGCCGGTGCGGCGCGGACCAGGGCCCTGACCTGGTGGAGCACCTCGGCGGCGCTGGCCACGGTCGTCGGGCCCGCCGCGGGCGGCCTGCTGGTCGACCGGCTCGGCTGGCAGGCCGTCTTCTGGGTCAACCTGCCGATCTGTGCCCTGATCGTGCTGGTGGGCGCGCGAACGCTGCGGGAGTCGCGCAGCACCACCGGCACCTCGCTCGACCCCGCCGGACAGGTTCTTCTCATCGGCTGGCTCGCCGCGTTGATCTACGCCCTGATCGAGGGCGGACGGGCCGGCTGGACCGCGGCACCGATCGTCGGGGCGCTCGGCGCGGCTGTCGTGCTGTTCGCGCTGTTCGTCGTCGTGGAGCGGCGGCGTGACGATCCGATGGTGCCCGTTTCCCTGCTGCGGAGCAGGGCGTTCGGCGGCGCCGGGGCGGTCGCCTTTCTCCTCGGGGCCGCGCCGGTGAGTGCGTACGTGTTCATCCCGCTCTTCCTGCAGAGCGTGCAGGGCGCGTCGGCGGGGGAGGCCGGTCTCCTCGTCCTGCCCATGGCGGCGGGAAACGTCATCGGGTCTCAGGTGTCGGGGCGGTGGATCGCGCGCAGCGGTCCGCGTACGCCGTCGTGCGCAAGCCTCACCATCGCGGGAACGGCTCTTCTCGCCGTGGCGTTCCTCGAGCCCGGCAGTTCGCCTCTCGTGGCGATGGCGCCGTTGCTCTTCCTCGGCATCGGGCTGGGCATGGCGCTGCCGGCCACCAACGATGCCGCTTTCCGCGCCGTCGACTCCGCCCGGTCGGGGGCGGCGGCCGGGTTGCTGGGCGCGCTGCGCCAGTCGGGGCATGCGGTCGGCATCGCGGTGCAGGGCACGATCATCGCGGCCGTGGCGACGCACCGGCTGACGACGGAGCTGGCGGCCAGGGACGTGCCCGCCCCGGTCGTCGCCTCCGCCGGGGAGGCCGCGCTGTCCGGTCGCGACGCCGCCACCCGGCTGCCCGGGACCGGTCTGCCGCCCGAAGCCCTGGTGGACGTCGCGACCCGGGCCTTCACCGGCGGGTTTCACACGATCATGACGCTCGCCGGGGTGGTGTGCCTCGGCGCCGCGGTGCTGGCCGCGGCGACCGTGCCTGGTTCTACTGTGATCAATGGAACCGGCGGCACGAGAGGGAGACGATGACCGGCGATGCGAAGGTGAACCGGCAGTGGGTTCTGGCGAACCGGCCGGAGGCTGCGGTCGACGAGAAGACGTTCGAGCTGCGTACCGGGGCGGTGCCGGCGCTGCAGCCGGGTGAGGCGCTGGTCCGGATCGAGTACCTGAGCGTGGATCCCACCCAGCGCAGCTGGCTGAACGACCGGGCCGGTTACCTCCCGCCGGTGGCCGTCGGCGAGGTGATGCGGGCGGGCGGCGCCGGCCGGGTCGTGGAGTCGCGGAACGAGCGGTTCCCGGTGGGGCAGGTGGTCAGCGGCTTCACCGGATGGCAGGACTACCTCGTCATCCCGGCCGACGGCACCGCGGGAGTGCGGGCCGTGCCGGACGGGATCCCCCCGACGGCGGCGCTCGGCGTGCTCGGGTCGACCGGGCTGGCGGCGTACTTCGGGTTGCTCGACATCGGCCGCCCGCAGGCCGGGGAGACCGTGCTCGTCTCCGGGGCCGCGGGCGCCACGGGCTCGGTCGCCGGGCAGATCGCCCGCATCCTGGGGTGCCGGGTCATCGGCGTCGCGGGCGGCCCGGACAAGTGCGCCTGGGTGGTCGGCGAGGCCGGCTTCGACGCCTGCATCGACTACCGCAACGAGGACGTCGCGCAGCGGCTGGCCGAGCTGGCCCCGGACGGCATCGACGTCTTCTTCGACAACGTGGGCGGCGCGACCCTCGACGCCGCGCTGGGGCGGCTGGCGATGCACGCCCGGGTCGTGATCTGCGGCGCGGTCGCCTCCGGGTACGCCCACGAGCGCCCGGCCGGCCCGGGCAACTACGTCGATCTCATCCAGAAGCGGGCGCGGATGGAGGGCTTCCTCTACTTCGACTACGCGGAGCGGTTCCCGGAGGCGATCGGGCAGCTGCACACGTGGGTCGGCGAGGGCCGGATCAAGCACACCGAGACCGTCACCGACGGCTTCGAGAACGCGCCGGACGCCCTGCGCGGGCTGTTCGAGGGCCGCAACAACGGCAAGCAGCTGATCAGGATCGCTTGACGAGGATCAGGCGAAGACGGGGGCGCGGCCGGCGTCGACCCATTGCCGCCAGGCGGCCAGGCCGAGGGCCCGGTCGGCGCCGATCCCGCGGATCTGCAGGGGCGTGCCGTCGCGCCGCACCACGTACGCGGTGCGGCGTACCGATGCGGGGTCGACCTGGACGCCGACGAAGTCCGCGGCCGTGCGGATCCCGCACTCCTGCAGGTGCCGCACGGACAGCGGCTCGACGCCGGAGGGCCGGCTGATCGCGATGACCGCGCGGGCCAGGCGCCCGTCGCGGTCGTAGGTGAGCAGCCGGTCCTGGTCGAGCCGCCGGCTCAGGGTGAACTTCGGCCGGCCGGCGCCGAGGTGGGCGAGCAGGGCGGCGCGGGCCCGGCTGACGTCGCGGCCGTCGTGCAGCCCGTCGCGCCAGACCAGGCCGACGCGGGTCAGGTCGATGTCGGTGGCCAGGGCGGCCGCGGCCACGGCGGCGTCGCCGGGCCACGCGTCGGCGTCGTGCGGGGAGGTCTTCGCCCAGTCGCCGGCCCCGCGCAGCGTGAAGCCGAGCGCCGCGCAGACCTCCGGGTCCGGGGTGCCGGCCACGACCACCTCGTCGAGGCCGTCGCGGTGCGCCTGGGCGAGCACCACGCACCGGGCGCCCGGGCTGGTCAGGGCGAGCATCGTGCCGCCCCGGGCCCGGGCGCCGGTCAGCGCCTCGGTGACCGTGCGCTCGGCGTCCGCCGCGTCGGCCGCGAAGCCGTGCCGCACCTCGACCAGGTCCACTCCCATATCCGCATCATCGGCCGGAACGGCCCGGCTGTGAGGCGCGTGCCGCGATGAGGGTGTCGCGCAGGGCGTAGTAGGCGGGCTTGCGCTCGAAGTTGTCGCCCATGACGGTCGCGGCGCCCTCGGCCGGGAAGAACACCGGGACCCAGGAGTACTTGTCGGTGAAGCCCCAGATGGTGAAGGAGCGGCAGCCCTCGACGGCCAGGCAGGCGTCCAGGACGGTCGTGTAGTAGGCGGCCTGCGTCTGCAGCTGCTCGGCGGTCGGCACCCCGCTCGCGGGCAGATCCATGCGTACGTCCAGCTCGGTGATCGCCGTCTGCAGGCCGAGGTCGTCGAAGCGCCGCAGGACGTCCCGGAGCTGGTCGGGTGCGCCGTACCGGGTGCTCAGGTGGGCCTGGGACGCGAAGCCGTGCAGCGGCACCCGGTCGGCGAGCAGCTGCCGGGCCAGGGACTCGTAGGCGTCGACCTTGACGCCGGGCCAGTCCACGCCGTAGTCGTTGAGGAAGAGCTTGGCCTGGGGATCGGCCTGGTGCGCCCAGCGGAAGGCGTCGGCCACGATGCCGGGGCCGAGCTCGCGGAGGAAGATGTTCTCCTGGCGGTACTCGCCGTTCTCGGTGAAGATCTCGTTCGCGACGTCCCACTGCTGGATCTTGCCGCGGTAGTGGCCGACGACGGTGAAGATGTGCTCCTTGAGGATGGCCCGCAGCTCCGCCTTGGTGAAGGTGCCCTGCTCGAGCCACGCCGGGTTCTGGCTGTGCCACAGCAGCGTGTGGCCGCGGACGACCTGGCCGTGCTGCCGCGCGAACGCCACGATGGCGTCGGCCGGTCCGAAGTTGTAGGTGCCGCGCTCCGGGTGGATGAACTCCCACTTCATCTGGTTCTCGGGGGAGACCGAGCTGAACTCGCGCGCCAGGACCTTCCGGTACGGCCGGTCGTAGGTGAACGGGTCCGGATAGTCCTGCTCGAGGTGGTGGCCGCCGCCGGCCACCGCGGTGCCGATGCGCAGGTCACGCGGGGCCGCCCAGCGCAGGGGCAGGCCCGGCCGGGCGGGGTGGTGGCTCGCGGCGGACGGGCCGCCGGACGTCGTCGTGGCGGCCTGCGCCGGTGAGATGCCGGGCCCGATCAGCGCCGAGGCGGCGAGGACGGCCACGGTGATCCGAGATGCGTGTCGCACGATCACTCCCGAAACTTTCAGACATCACGCCGAAATTTCCTCGTACGCTAAGCCGAGCGAATGTCGTCCGTCAATGTTTCGACATGGTGACCAGGCCGGGTGGCGGACCCGGAAGTTTCGGTGTTCCCGCCTGCCCGCGGCCGGCCCCGGCGGCGGGGCACCGGGGACGGGCGAAGGATCGATAGGGTTGAGTCACCGCCCGACGACTCTTCGCGGCGGAACCGCAGGGGAGGTGCGCGGCGGTGCTCGAGGTGCGGGATCTCGTGGTGGCGATGACCGGGGGCGGCCGGGTCTCGGTCTCCTTCCGCGCCCGCGAGGCCGAGCCCACGGTGGTCGTCGCCGGCGCCGACGCCGCGACGGCCCTCGCCCGGGTGGTGACGGGCCTGGCGCCGGCCGTCTCCGGGCGGGTGCTGGTCGGCGATCGGGACGTCACCGCGCTGCCGCCCGGTTCCCGCCAGATCGGTTACGTGCCGCGCGGGGGCGCCCTGCTCCCGCACCTCACCGTCCGGCAGAACATCGAGTATCTGGTGTGGCGGCAGGAGTCGGTGCGCGAGCTCGTCCGGGGCTGGGCCGCCACCCTGATCTACCAGCTCGAGCTGGGGCCGGTGCTCGATCAGCGCCCGCACGAGATCACCGCCCAGCAGCGCATGCGGGCGGCGCTGGCCCGGGCGGTCGTGTCGATGCCCGAGGCGCTGGTGCTGGAGCGGCCCGACCCGGCGGTGTGCGGGCCGCTGGACGATCTGCTGGCCCGGATCGAGTCGCCGGTCTCCGCCGGTCCCGCCACGGTCGTGTTCGGCGATCGGGAGGCGGCGGCCGAAGGGGCGCCGGCGGTGGTGGTGGCGTCGTGACGACCCGGCGTACGGTCCTCGGCGGATCGCTCGGCGCGGTGGTCGCCGGCGCGGCCGGGTGCGGCCGGTCCCGGCGGCCGGTGCAGGTCGCGGTGGTCTGGAGCGGCGGGGAGCTGCTGCGCTTCCGGGACGTCGTGCGGCACTATCCGGACCCGGTCGACGTGGTCAGCACCCGCAACGACATGGACGCCTTCCTGAGCGCCCGCTACCGGGCCGGCAACCAGCCCGACGTGGCGATCGTGCCGCAGATCAGCCTGATCGCCGACTACGCCGCCCGGGGCTGGCTGGAGCCGCTGCCGCCGGAGGTGCCGGAGCGGTTCACCGGCAACTGGCGGACCATCCTCACCGTCGGGGGCCGGCAGTACGGCGCGTGGGTGAAGGCGGCGCACAAATCGCTGGTCTGGTACTCGCCGGACCGGCTCGATCCGCCGCCGGACACCTGGGCGGCCTTCGTGCCGTACGTGCGACGCCTGGCCGCCGCGGGCCGGACCCCGCTGGCGCTCGGCGCGGCGGACGGCTGGGTGCTCACCGACTGGCTGGAGAACCTGCTCATCGGGCACGCGGGCCCGGGCCGCTACCAGGCGCTGGTGGACGGGTCCGAGCCGTGGGACGGCCCGCTGGTGCGCACGGCGCTCACCGAGCTCGCCGCCGTCTGGTCGGTTCCCGGGGCGTTCCCGGACGGCGTCGGCCGGGCGCTGCTCACCCAGCACGAGGAGTCGGTCCTGCAGGTCGTCGACGGGCGCGCCGCGATGGTGGCCGAGGGCGACTTCGCCGCCGCGGTCGCCGACCGGTTCCGGCCGCGCGGGGCGGCTCCGCTGGCAGCGGTACGCTTCCCCGCCGGCCCCCGGGCGCGCCCGCTGCTGGTGGCCGGCGACGCCGCGATGGTCTTCGCGGGCTCGAGCGCCGGTGGTGCCCTGGTGGAATGGCTGACCCGGCGCGAGTCGTTCCAGCCGTGGATCGCCGCCGGGGGCTACCTGTCGCCGAACATCCTCGTCCGGCCCGAGGCCTACGGGCGCGCCGAACCGCTGGCGGCCGAGCTGAGCGACCCCGGCGGGGCGCCCGCGTTCGACCTGTCCGACCAGCTGCGCGGCTCGCTCGGCGGCCCGGACGGGCTGGGCGTCTGGAAGATCCTGCAGGACTTCCTCGCCGAGGTGGACCGGCCGGGCGCGGTCGACCGGGCCTGCCGGCGACTGGTCCGCGCCGCCGCGCAGGCCCGGCGGGAAGCCGGCTCATGACCGACCCGGTGCGCACCCGGCCCGGCCCGGCCCGGCTGCTCGGGGAGACCGTGGTCATCGACGACGTCGGTCCCGGCCGGCGCAGCCGCGCGTACCCGAGCGGCGGGTTCGCGTCGGCGCTGCTGGCCCCGATGGTGCTGCTGCTCGGCGGCATCCTGCTCTGGCCGGTGGGCCGTACCGTGCAGGCGAGCGTGACCGGGCCGGACGGCCGCTGGGCCGGCCTGACGCACTTCCGCACCGCGCTGGCGGCCGAGGGCACCTGGCAGGTGCTGGGCCGGACGGTCCTGTGGGCCGCCGTGGTGCCCGTCGTGGTCATCGGCCTGGGCTGGCTGCTGGCGGCCTCGCGCCGCCGCGGCACGTTGCTGCTGCTCGCGCCGATCGCGTTGCCCCTGGTCGTGACCGGGGTGATGTTCCGGCTGTTCTACGACCCCGACCCGGCCCGGGGCATCGGCACGGCGGTCCTGACGGCGGCCGCCGGGCTGGTCGGGGTGCCCGCCGGCAGCGCACCGCAGTGGCTCGGCCCGCAGCTGATCACCGTCGCGCTGATGTCGGCTTTCGTGTGGGCCTGGATCGGCCTGCCGGTGGTGGTGTTCCGGGCCGCGCTCGACGCCCTGCCGTCCGACCTGGCCGACGCGGTGCGTGCCGGCGGCGGCAAGCGGCTCGACGTGTTCCGGGACGCGGTGTGGCGGCCGCTGCTGCGGCGCACCGCGGCCATCGTCTTCGCGCTGGTGGCGATCGGCACCGCCCGCGCCTTCGACCTGATCCTGGTGATGGCGCCCGGCTCCAGTCTGGACGAGGCGGCAAACCTCGCGGTCCGGGTGTGGCAGACCTCCGGCAGCGCCACGAGCGGGCCGGCCGCCGCCCTCAACACGCTGTGGCTGGCCGCGCTCGGCGCCGGGATGGTGGCCGCGGCGGTGGGCGGACGGCAGGCGTGGCCCCCGCCCCTCCCGGCGGCCCCGCCCGCCCGGACGGTGGCGCAGCGGACGCGGTGGCCGGTGCGTCGACTGGTGCCGGTTCTCGTCGCGCTGCTGTGGGCCGTACCGGTGCTCGCGCTGATCGCCACCTCGCTGCACTCGCCGCAGGACGCCGCCACCCGGGGCTGGTCGGCGGTGTCGGTGCGGTTCGACTCCTACCGTGCCGTGTTCGCCCAGGCCGACCTGCTCGGCTCGATCGGATTCACCGCGCTGCTCGCCCTGTCGGTGACGGTCCTGGTGCTGGCCGTGGCGCTCCCGGCCGCGTACGCGCTGGCCCGGCTGCGCCCGCCCGGCACGACCGCCACCGGGGCGCTGCTGGTCGTCGCCTCGGCGGTGCCGGTGCAGGTGGTGGCCGGCCCCATCAACGAGGTGCTGGCCCGGACCGGGCTGGCCGGCACCAACGTCGGGCTCGCCCTGGTGCACGTGGCGCTCGGCGCGCCCTTCGCCGTCCTGCTGCTGCGCAACGCCCTCGCCGACGTGCCCGGCTCCCGGCTGCGCGAGGCCCGCATCGCCGGCCTGCGCGAGTGGGCCGTGCTGTGGCGCACCGTGCCCGCCGCGACACCCGCGATCGTCGCCGTGGCGGTCCTCGAGTTCGTCCAGGTGTGGAACGACTTCGTGGTCGGCCTGCTGTTCGGCGGCTCCGGCACGCCCCTCGGGCTGCTGCTGTTCGGCCAGACCCGGCAGTTCGCCCTGAACAGCGGCACGCTCGCCGCGTTCGCGCTGCTGGCGTCGGTGCCGCCGCTCGTGGCCATCGTGCTCGCCCGGCGTCAGGTGATCGCCGGCCTGGTGTCCGGGGCCGTGCGATGAGCCCGGCGCCCCGGCCGTACCGCACGCCGTGGATGGCGACCGCGCTGATCGCCGTCGGCTCGGTGACCGGCGGCATCGCCAGCAACATCGTGGCGAACCGGATCGGCGGTGACCTCGGCACGGTCGCGTGGATCATCACCGGGGCGGGCGTGCTGGCCGGCGTACTCGCCGCTGTGCTCGCCACGGCCGACGCGCGCAGCCGCCGTGCCCGGGGGACCGGCGCGGTGACCGAGCCGCCGCCCGCGGTGCCGGTGCAGGAAGCCTGGGTGCCGACCAACCTGCCCGACACCGTCGGCTTCGTGGGCCGCCGCGAGGTCGTCGACCGGCTGGCCGTCGCCACCCGCACCCGGCACGCGGTGGCGCTCGTCGGCCGGCGCGGGGTCGGCACCTCCGCGTGCGTCGTGCAGGCCGCCAACGAGGTGCGCCGGCGCTACCCGGACGGCCAGCTGTATCTCGACCTGCGCAAGACCGGCCGCAACGGTTCGATCCGCGCGCTGCGGCCCCGGGAGGTGCTCGACGCGCTGTGCCGCACCATCGGCATCGACGAGACCGCGCTGCACCAGGCGGCCGGCCTCGACGCGGCCACGACCCTGCTGAGCGCCGGGC
Source organism: Actinoplanes oryzae (assembly GCF_030757795.1). Taxonomy (GTDB): domain Bacteria; phylum Actinomycetota; class Actinomycetes; order Mycobacteriales; family Micromonosporaceae; genus Actinoplanes. Next base: position 33,451 of record NZ_JAUQWH010000048.1, on the reverse strand, counting down.
TCGGCGAGCGCAAGATGCTGCTGGTGCTGGACAACGTGGACTCGCCGGAGCAGGTCCTGCCGCTGCTGCCGCCGGCCCGGCGGTGCCGGCTGCTGCTGGCCGGCGGCCCCGCGGTCGCCGCCCTCGAGGGCGTGGACATCCACCAGGTCGCCGAGCCGTCCGCCGCGGACGCGGCGGAGCTGTTCACGGCGGCCGCGCGAGCCGCCGGGTGCGCGCGTCCCGGCCTGGGTGCCGATCCCGACGTACGCGAGATCGTGGAGCTCGCCGGCCGCCAGCCGCACGCCGTCCGGGTGCTCGGCTCGTGGCTGGCCGCCCAGAACTGGTCGCCGCCGGAGCTGCTGAAGGTGGTGCGGCACGGGCTCGCGACCGGCCGCGTCGACGCGACGCTGACCCTGCTGACCAGCCGGGACCACGCGTACGCGGCCCTGCCCGCCGGCACCCGCCGGCTGATCCGCCTGCTCGCCCTCGTGCCGCAGCCGCTCAGCCGCAACGCCGTCGCCGCGCTGACGGGCACCAACCGGGGGCACACCGACCGGCTGGTGCACGAGGCGGCCGGCAGCGGCTTCGTCACGGAGACCCCGGACGGCCGGTATCAGCTCCGCCCGCTGCTGGTCAGCTATTGCCGGGCCCACCTGCTGTGCGACGAGCCGCCGTGGCGGGCCAAGGCCGCCCAGCTGCGGCTGGTGCGCTACCTGGCCCGGCAGGCCGAACGCTCCGCCGACGCGATCGTGCCCGACCAGCCCGCCGGTGCCGATCCCGGCGGCGGCTGGTTCCGCCGGCACGAGACCTTGCTGCATGTCCTGGTGTGCGAGCCGTGGGGCAGCTGGGGGTCGCTGCCGGCCCGCCCGTCCCGCCGGATGCGCCGCTGGTGGCTGCGGCTGGCGGTCGCTCTGTGCACCTACTACGCCTCCGCCGGCCGGCTCGACGACTGGGCCGCGGTGTGCGTCGCGGTGCTCAAGAGCCCGATGGTCCGGCACTCGAGGGCGGTCGCCGGGTGGGCGCACAACGAGCTCGGCGCGGTGTACCGCTGGCAGGGCGATCCGCATCGGGCCGCGGTCGAGCTGACGGCGGCGGTGGCGCTGCGGCACCGCCGGGGGGCGGCTCAGTCGCGTACGAACCTGGGGCTCGCCCTGCTCGACCAGGGTGACGCCGACGCCGCGCTGGACCAGCTCCAGCGGGCCCGCCAGCAGCGCTCCCCGAGGGACCGGGCCGGGCAGGCGCTGACCGACCTCGGCCTGGGCGTGGCCTCCCTGATCCGCGCGAAGCCGGAGCCCCGCTTCGCCAGCCGCCACCTGATCCGCGCGGCGAACCAGTTCCAGGCGATCGGCGACCGGCGGGGCTATGCCGCGGCGCTGACCAACCTGGCGCTGGCGCAGTGGCAGCTGGGCGAGCGGCTGGACGCGGCCCAGGCGTGGAGCGCGGCGCTGGACTGCTATCCGGCGGTCGGCGACCAGCCCGGGCACGCGGCGGCGCTGCTGAACGCGGGGGCGATCCTGGCGGCCGGTGCGGCGGAGCAGGGCGACCGGCGCCGTGCGGCGCGGGCGCGGGACCTGCTGGAGCAGAGCCTGGCGATACGCGAGGCCGAGCGGCTGCCCACCGGCCGGACCCTGCTGTCCCTCGGCGACGTCGCGCTGCTCCTGCAGGGCCCGGACCAGGCCCGGAAGCGCTGGGAGGAGGCGCTGGAGGCCTGCGACAAGGCCGGCGACACGGCGGGCGGCGACGCCGCGGGTGCCCGGCTGCGGGCCGGCGGGTCATGACCCGTCTCCGGTGATGCCGGCCGGGCTGCCGAGGCCGCCGGCGAGCACCTCGACGGTGTCGTCGGCGCCGATGCGCAGGATCCGGCCCGCCCCGGCCGACGCGCTGCGAGCGAATGCACCCGGCGAGGCGACGGCGGCGGCTTTCTCCTGACAGGAGCGGCGAACATGATCCCGTTGACTCTCATGGCCCGGCTCCGCCGACCGCACCCAGCGTACGGATGATCAGGCCGGCGCCCAGCACGACCACAACGATGGCGCTGATCAGCGGCAGCAGCGCGGCCCAGCGGGCCGGCGTCCCGGTTCGGAACCGGCCGGACAGGGTGGCGACGGTGCGGGCGCGGACGAGCAGGATGCCGATGCCGATGAGGACCGCGGCCAGGCCGGCGCTGAACGAGGCGATCAGCAGCATGCCCACGGCGACGTGGCCGAGGCCGACCGCCAGGATCATCACTCCCAGCGCTTCGGGGCACGGCACCAGCCCGCCGGAGATCCCGAGGGCCACCACCGAGCCCAACCCGGCCGGGCGGGCGATGCGCTGCGGATGCTCATGGCCGTGAGCGTGGCTGTGGTCGTGGTCGTGGCTGTGGTCGTGGCTGCCTGCATCGGCGAACGCGTGCCGGCGCTGCCACAGCAGTCGTAATCCCAGCACCAGCACCAGGGCGCCGGAGGTCAGCTCCAGTGCGGGAACGAGCACGTCCGGTACGGCGAATCGGCCCGCCAGCAGTGCCACGGCCCCGATGATCAGGACCGACGACGTGTGCGTCACGGTCACCGACGCGCCCAGGGCCAGGGCGTCGCGGACCCGGCCACCGCTGCCGACGAGGTAGGCCGCCATCATGGTCTTGCCGTGTCCCGGGGTGAGCGCGTGGAGGGCGCCGAGCAGCATCGCCAGGGCGATCGCCGTCACGGTGACCCAGGCCGAGCGGGACGGATCCTGCACCGTCCGCAGGAGGCGCTCGACACCCCATCCGCTCGTGCCGGTGTCCGGGGGCGGGGCCGCGACGCCACCCGCGGGCAGGACGAACGTCGTCCGTACCTGTTGCTGGTTGTGCTCTCGATGTTGGTCGCCGATGGTGGTCGCGGACTGCTTGGGCGCCAGGACGGCAACCTGGTACTGCGGTTCGGCAGGAGCGAAGTCGTTGCGGAAGTACAGGGTGTGATTGCCGGCGGCGGCGGTGAGCGGGGCTGTCGCGGTGAGGCGCAGGATGCCGTATCCGGCCTGGGCCTGCAGGTAGGTGGGAAGGTCCACGCCGGTCACCGCGAGCGGCATCGTGGTGTCGTCGACGCGCAGGGTGAGGCCGGCTCGCATGCCGTCGGCGTAGGCGCGGCCTTCGGCCTCGGTGAGATCCTTGTCGTGGTCACGGTCGAGGTCGGCAAGGAAAGCGGGAGCGACCAGCACGCCGGCCGCGAGTTCCACTCCGACGGTGATGGTGTCCGTGCCGACGGTCACGTACGACCTGCCCAGCTGCACCGGCGGGACGAGCCGTTGCCGCCGCACCCGTGCCGGCTGGTCATCGCACACCGTGCGGGCGATCAGGAGCCGGCAGCGGCGGCCGCGGTGCGGGTGTCGGGCTTGTCGAGGCTGGTGCGCAAGGACACGGACGGCATCAGGACGGCGGCGAGCACCCCGAGCAGCGCCACCCCCGCGGAGATGGCGAAGATCGTCCCGGTGGACTGTCCGTACGCGGCGGGGGCCGGCAGCCCCTCGGCGGTGTGGGCGGCAACCTGGCGGGCCAGGACGGCGCCGAGGACGGTGACGCCGATGGTGCCGCCGAGGGAGCGGAAGAACGAGACGGTGGCGCTGGCGGCGCCGATGTCGGCGAGCGGGACGGCGTTCTGCACGACCAGGACGAAGTTCTGCAGGGTCATGCCCACGCCCGTACCGATGAGGACCATGGCGGCGCCGATCAGCGGCAGTGACGTGGCCTCGTCGACGAGGCCCAGCAGGGCGAACCCGGCGGTGAGGCTGATCGCGCCGGTGACCAGGTAGGGCTTGATCCGGCCGCGGCGGCTGATCAGGCGCCCGGCGACGATGGAGGACACCAGGATGCCGGCCATCATGGGGATGGTGAGCAGCCCGGCTTCCGTCGGAGTGTGGCCGCGGCTGACCTGGAAGTACTGGCTGAGGAACACGGCGGCGCCGAACATGGCGGTGCCGGCGGCGAGGCTGCCGAGGATGGCCAGGGCGGTGGTGCGCCGGCGCAGCACGCGGGGCGGGACGACCGGTTCGGCGGCGCGGGTCTCGACCCAGGCGGCGAGTCCGAGCAGGACGAGCGCGCCGCCGGCCAGGGCGGCGGTCTGCCAGGAGGCCCAGGCGAACGCGTCGTCGACGAAGGAGATCCAGATCAGCAGCAGGCTGACCCCGGCGGTGAGCAGGCCGGCGCCGGCGTAGTCGATGCGCACGTTGGTGCGGCGGACGACCGGCAGGCGCAGGGTGAGCTGCAGCAGCACCAGCGCGGCGACCGCGAACGGGACGCCGATGAAGAAGCACCAGCGCCAGCCCAGCCACGACGTGTCGACGATGAATCCGCCCAGCAGGGGTCCGCCGATGGTGGACACGGCGGTGACGCTGGACAAGTAGCCGGCGTACTTGCCGCGTTCGCGGGGCGGGATCATCGCGCCGATGGCGATCTGGACCAGGGACTGCAGGCCGCCGACGCCGATGCCCTGCAGGGCGCGGGCGGCGATGAGCTGGCCGCCGTTCTGCGCCAGCCCGGCGGCGATCGAGCCGGCGACGAACACGACGGTGGCCGCCTGGATCAGCCGCTTCTTGTCGTACAGGTCGGCGAGTTTGCCCCAGATCGGGGTGGCGGCGGTGGCGGCGAGCAGGGTGGCGGTGACGACCCAGGTGTACTGGGTGGGGGAGCCGTGCAGGTCGGCGAGCATGCGCGGCAGGGCGGTGGAGACGACGGTGCTGGCGAGCGTGGAGATGAACAGGGCCAGCAGCAGGCCGGTGAGGGCTTCGAGGATGTGCCGCCGGTCGGTCACGAGAGCTCCAGGACGTGGCCGTCCGCGGCGACGTGCAGCGTGCCGTCGGGGGCCACGGCGATTCCGGCGTACGGCTGCGGGACACCGGGCATGCCGTGTGCCGTGAGGGCGACCTCGCGGCGGGCGGGCAGGTCGAGGTCGCGCTCGGTCCGCGTGTCGCCGGTGCGCAGGTCCACCGACAGCAGGCGACGCTTGCCGGCTTCCACGATGAACATGCGGTCGTTGTGGACCGCCAAGCCCTGCGGAGTGTCGAGACCGTCGGCGACGAGTTCCGGGCCGGTGTCGGTCAGGCGGTGCACGGTGCCGTGCTCCTCGTCGCTGAAGTAGTCACCGGCGATGCCGGCGGGACGCCCGAGCCCCTCGGCCAGCAGGCCGATGGAGTCGTCGGGGCCGATGGTCAGGATCCGGCCCGCCCCGGACTCGGCCACCAGCAGAGTGCCGTCCGGGCGGACCGCGATGCCCAGGGGACGGTCGAGGCCGGTTGCGCGCATCCGGGTCCGGCGGGTGCCGCGGTCGTACGTCTGAACCTGGCCGTACTGCGAGGTCACGTGCAGCAGATTCCCGTCGGCGGCGACGTCGTGGGCGAAACGGATCAGCTCGTCGCCGAGGCGGTAGTGGTCGGCCACGTGGACGGTGCCGGCGAGGTCGATGGTGATGCCGTACGGGCCGGCGTAGCCGCGGGGCACGATGTCGCGCGTCCGGCCGTCGGGGTGCAGTTCGGCGATGCCGCCGCCGGCGTAGCTGGAGACGTACATGCGGTTGTCGCTGTCGACGGCGGCGTTGTCGAGGCCGGTGATGCCGCTGCTGATCAGGGTGCGGCGGTCGCCGTCGATGCGCGTGACGATGCCTTCGGCGCCACGCGAGACCACGAGCAGGGTGCCGGCCAGGTCGAAGCGGACGGCGACCGGTTCGTGCACGTCGGCGGCGACGAGTTCGGGGGCGCCGCCGTCGGGGGAGATGCGGTGGACCTCGCCGGTGAGCATGTGCGGGTAGTAGAGGTGGCCGTCCGGGCCGATCTGCATGGCGTTGCCCATGGCGAGCCCGCCGGTGAGCTCGGCGGGCCCGTCCGCGCGCAGCTCGAGGAGCCGGCCGCCGGGGATCATCTCGTTGACGAACAGCCGCTCGCCCAGGCAGGTGATGCCGTTGGGCAGCCGCACCTGGTCGGTGACCAGGGTGAGGGTGCCGTCGGGGCCGCGGCGCCAGACCCGGCCGGGCACGAGGTCGGTGATGTACATGACGCCGTTGCTGTCGAACGCGAGGTCGTCGGGGGACTGGACGAGCCCGCCCGGCGCGACGATCGTCTCGACGTCGCCGGTTGCCGGATCGACCGCGCTGATGCGGCCGGCGAGGAACTCGCAGACGTACAGGCGCCCGTCCGGGCCGAAGGCCACGCCGTTCGAGCCGCGCAGCGGGCCGGTCATTCCGCTCCCGCCAGGACCTGGTCGAAACCGCCGCCGGTACGCCACTTGTCGAGCAGTTCGTGGAAGGCGACCGGGCCGGGGCCGTACGAGTTGCTGACCGGCCGGGGCTTGCCCTCGCCGTTGTAGTAGCCGGGCGTGCACTCGGCCTGGAACCGGTAGTTGTCCATGGCGTTGGCGCGGATCGTGGCGACCCAGTCCTGCTCCGCCTCGGCGGTGGGCTCGATCCAGCGGGCGTGGCGGGTGCGGGCCTCGGCGACGAGGGCGCCGATGTGGGTGGCCTGCTCGGTGAGGATGTGCATGAAGTTGACCGAGCTGGCGTTCTGCAGCGAGCCGAGGTGGAACAGGTTCGGGTACCCGTGGCTGGAGAAGCCGTGCAGGGTGCGGGGGCCTTGCGCCCAGGACTGCAGCAGGGGTACGCCGTCGCGGCCGTGGACGGGCAGGGTGCCGGAGACGATCCCGGAGATGCCGACCTCGAAGCCGGTGGCGAAGACGAGGCAGTCCACGTCGTACTCGGAGTCGCCGACCACGACGGTGTGCTCGGTGAGGGCGGTGATGCCGCCGGTGTCCGCGGTGTCGACCAGCGTGACGTTGGGCCGGTTGAAGGTCTGCAGGTAGAAGTCGCTGAAGGTGGGCCGCTTGCACATGTAGCGGTACCAGGGCTTGAGCCTCTCCGCCACCACGGGGTCGGTGACGATGTCGTCGACCCGGGCGCGGATGCGGTTCATGGTGGCGAAGTCGGCGAGTTCGAGCTCCTCGTCGCTCAGCTCGGTGCGGCTGCCCGACAGGAACGTGCGTTGCAGGGCGGCGGTGGCGGTCCAGCCGTCGCCGATCAGGTCCTCGTCGGCGTGCCCGCCGGTGACCACGGTCAGGAAGTTGTTCATCCGCTCGCGCTGCCAGCCGGGCTTCAGCCCCGCTGTCCAGCCGGGCTCCAGCCGGCGGTTGTCGCGGACGTCCACGGACGACGGGGTGCGCTGGAAGACGTACAGGTGCTGGGCTTCGGCAGCCAGTCGCGGGATCACCTGGATGCCGGTGGCGCCGGTGCCCACGACGCCGACCTTCTTGTCTTTCAGTCCCGCCAGATCCTCGCCGGTGTAGCCGTAGTCCCAGCGGCTGGTGTGGAACGTGTGCCCGCGGAAGGTCTCGATGCCGGGGATGCCGGGCAGCTTGGGCTGGGTCAGCGTGCCGGAGGAGACGATCACGTAGCGGGCGCGGAAGTCGTCGCCGCGGTCGGTGCGCACCTGCCACTCGGCGTCGTCCTCGTGCCAGCGCAGCTCGGTGACGCGGGTGTGGAACATCGTGTCGTCGTAGAGGTCGTAGTGCCGGGCGATGGCGATCGCGTGCTGCCGGATCTCCTCGCCGGGGGAGTAGCGCCAGGTCGGCTCGGTGCCGACCTCCTCCAGCAACGGCAGGTAGACGCTCGACTCGATGTCGCAGTGGATGCCCGGGTAGCGGTTCCAGTACCAGGTGCCGCCGAAGTCCCCGGCCTCGTCGATCATCCGGACGCTGTCCAGGCCCGCGTCGCGCAGCTTCGCCCCGGTGACCAGTCCGCCGAAGCCGCCGCCGATCACCGCGGCCTCGACCCGGTCCTGTCGCGGATCGCGTTCGGCGCGCTCGGTCCACGGGTCGGTGGCGTAGTAGCCGAACTCGCCGCGCGCGCCCCGGTACTGGGCGGCGCCGTCGGGGCGGATGCGCCGGTCGCGTTCCTGCCGGTACTTGGCGCGCAGGGCTTGGGGGTCGAAGGACATGCGGCAAGCCAACCGATGTCGCCGTATTAAGGCAACTGATTGACTTAGAGTGTGGCGCATCGCACGACGTTCGTCGATGTGATGGCCGGGGTCAGCCGCGCGGGCTCATGGGCGCGCGGTACATCCCCTCGATGGCGTCGATCAGTCCCGTCGCTGTCGCCGCCCACGCCGCCGCCGTGTCCAGCGATCGTTCCTGCTGGGCGCAGTAGTGCACGATGAGCGTCATCGCCATGGTGTCGCGCTCGCCGCCGGCCTCCGCCGTCAGCCCCGGCAGGCATCGGTGCAGCGCGTCGAACACCGCGTGCAGGAGCGGGGCGTCGCTCAGCTCGGCCGCGGCCAGCTCGCGCAGGCTCGGCTCGGTCATCAGCTGCGCGCTGAACCGGGCGTACCAGCTGGGCGCCCCGAGCTGCGCCAGATGATCGGTGAACGGGCGGACCACGCAGGCCACCCAGTCGCGCAGCTCGGTGCTGCCGGCGTGCTCGTCGAACAGCCGGCGGCGGATCTCGGCCATCGGCACGGTGTGCCGCTGCACCAGGGCGCGGACCAGGTCGGCCTTGGTGCCGAAGTGGTAGCCGACCGCGGCGTTGTTGCCCTGGCCGGCGGCCTCGCTGATCTGCCTGTTCGACACCGCGAACACGCCCTGCTCGGCGAACAGCCGCTCGGCGGTCAGCAGGATGCGGGTGCGCGTGGCGGCGGCCTGCTCGATGCGCGTCCGCCGGACCGCGGCACCGATGTTGCTGCTCACGCGGCTCATGCTCCAGCTCCGGGGGGCGACGTCGGGGGATTGTCACCCTACAGCGGGTCGCCGTCGCGCCTCCTAAGTCAACTGCTTGAATGACTACATGTTTACGACTGTCGATCGTCATGCGGACCGCACCGTCGTCGTCACCGGAGCCGGGTCCGGCATCGGCCGCGCCACCGCCGTCCGGCTGGCCGCCGAGGGCGCGCACGAACATCGAGGGTGGCATGCGCTCGCAGTACGCCGCGCGCCGCGCGGGCCCGGTGATGCAGGCGACCATGCCCGCCCCCGTGGGCCCCGAGGCGGTCGCCGCCGCCATCGTCTGGCTGCTCAGCGACGACGCCGCCAACATCAACGGCGTCCTGCTGCCCAGCGACGGCGGCTGGTCGGCCGCCTGACCGGCTCGTACCACTTTCCGCCTGCCGCTGCGGAAAAAAGCCGGGAACAGTCCCCTTGTGGCGTAAACGCTCAGAGTGTTCGCGGAGGTGCCGATGCGACCCGCGAGAGCGACGTCAGGAGATCGGCATGTCTCAGCACGACCAGACTGCACCCGGCACCTCGGGCAAGGGCCGGAACTGGTTCGCCGACCGGAGGGTCAACACGAAGATCCTGTCGATCGTGGCGGTGATGGCGGTCGCGGCCATGGCGATCGCCTACACCGGGTTCACCCGGCTGCAGAGCCTGGACCGGGAGAGCCGCGCCCTCTACACCGGCAGCGTCAACCCGCTGGTCCAGCTGGCCGCGATTTACCAGCCGTTCCAGGGCATGCGGGGGCGGGTCATCGAGTACGGCGTCGCCAGCACCGCCACCCGCGCGGATCTCAAGGAGGAGTTCGCCGAGCGGGAGACCCGGGTGACCGACGGAGTGCAGGCCTACCTGCCGTACGCGGCCACCACGGACCAGATGACCATCTTCAGCGACAAGTTCGCGGAGTTCGTCGATGTCTCGCAGAACACGCTGATGCCGCTGGCCGACAAGGGCGACACCGCCGCCTTCGCCACCGCCTACCGCGAGACGCTGCTGCCGATCATCAATGACGCCGCCGATGCGATGGACGCCGAGAACGCCGCCCAGTCGGACAAGGCCAAGGCGCAGGCCGACGCGAACACCGCCACCGCGCACGCGGCCGAGCAGCTCGTGGTGATTGTGCTCATCGCCGGGCTGCTGCTGGCGATCCTGCTCGGCCTGTACGTCGCGCGGCTCATCGTGCGGCCGCTGGCCGCGGTGCGTACCTCGCTGGTCGCCATGGAGCAGGGCGACCTGACCGTGCCCGCCGCGGTCACCGGCCGCGACGAGGTCGGGCAGATGGCCGAGCTGCTCAACCGGGCCCAGGCCCAGATCCGGCAGGTGGTCGCCTCGGTCGCCGGCGCGGTGACCGGGCTGAGCACGGCCGCCGAGCAGACCACCGAGATCGCCGCCCGGATCAGCCGCAACGCCGAGGAGGCCTCCAGCCAGGCCAAGGTGGTCTCGGCGGCCTCGGAAGAGGTGTCGCAGGGGGTCACCACCGTCGCCGCGGGTTCGGAGGAGATGGGCGCGGCGATCGGTGAGATCGCGCAGAGCGCCAACGCCGCCGCCGAGGTCGCCGGGCAGGCGGTCACCGTGGCCGAGTCGACCAACCAGACGATCTCCACCCTCGGCGAGTCCAGCCGGCAGATCGGCGACGTCGTCAAGGTGATCACCGCGATCGCCGAGCAGACGAACCTGCTCGCCCTCAACGCCACCATCGAGGCCGCCCGCGCCGGGGAGATGGGCAAGGGCTTCGCCGTGGTGGCCACCGAGGTCAAGGACCTCGCGCAGGAGACCGCCCGGGCCACCGAGGACATCTCCCGCCGGGTCGAGGCGATCCAGGCCGACAGTGGCTCGGCGGTCACCGCGATCCAGCAGATCGCGGAGGTCATCGGCCGGATCAACGACTACACCACCACGATCGCCTCGGCGGTGGAGGAGCAGAGCGCCACGACGGCGGAGATGAACCGCAACGTCGCCGAGGCCGCCAGCGCCACCGGTCAGATCAGCGCCAGCATCGACAGCGTGGCGCAGAACGCGCGCACCACCGCCGAGTCCGTCGGCGACGCGCAGCGCTCGGCCACGGAACTGGCCCGCATGTCCGGCGAGCTGCAGTCCGCGATCTCCCGCTTCACCTACTGACCGTACGGCCGGAGTCAGGTGGTGCCGCGCTGGATCACCCGGGCGGCGGCGGGGCGGGCGTCGCCGATCGGGCGGCCGAGGGCGATCTGGGCGGTGCGGCGGCCGTACGTGTGGGCGTCGATGCGGACGGTCGTGAGCGCCGGCCGCCACAGGGCGCCCTGCGGGGTGTCGTCGAAGCCGATCACCGCCAGGTCGCGGGGGGCGGTCAGGCCGAGGTCGGCGAGCGCGGCGAGCGTGCCGATGGCCAGGTCGTCGCCGAGCGCGGCGACCGCCGTGACGCCGTCGTCGAGCAGGGTGCGCAGCCGGGTGGCGGTCGCCGGGCCGCCGTCGACGCGCAGGGCCGGGGGCACGGGCAGGCCCAGCTCGCGCGCGGCCCGGCGGACGTGCTCGCCCATCAGGGACAGGAAGGAGTCGTCGCGGGTGGGCTCGGCGACGGCGAGGCGCCGGTGCCCACGCGCGGTCAGATGCTCGACCTGGGTGAGGGTGTGCGCGGCCATGCCGTCGATCCAGCCCCCGTCGGCGGCTGCCCGGCCGTCCCCGGCGAGCATCGCCGGCAGGTCGATCACGGCGTGCGGCGCGACCGCGGCGACGGCGGCCCGGGCGGAGGCGCCCACGCCGTACGAGACCAGCAGCCCGTACCCGGCGAGGGCGAGCTCCTCGTCGAGCCCGGCGATGAAGCTCTCCAGGCTGTGACCCCGGGGGAGGCCGCCCGCCTCCAGCACGATGATCCGTGATCGGCCCTCGCGCAGGGCCCGGGCGATGGAGTGCGGCACGTAACCCAGCTCCGCCGCCGCCCGGCGCACCCGCTCGCGTGTCGTCGCCGGGATGGTCTGGCCGGTGGCGTCGTTGAGCACGAAGCTGACCGTCGCCTGGGAGACCCCGCTGGCCTTCGCGACGTCGCGCATCGTCACCACACGAGCTATCGTACCGGTCACTAATTCGTATAAGTGCGAGGGGAAGCCGATGAAGTCGGTACAGGTGACCGGGCCGGGCCGCACGGCCGTCGTCGAGGTGGAGAAGCCGGTCGCGGGGCCGGCGGACGTGCTGGTCCGGATCCGGGCGTGCGGGATCTGCGGCTCCGACGGCCTCTACATCTCGGTCGGCGGGATCCCGCCGAGGCAGGGGGCGACGCCGCTGGGGCACGAGCCGGCCGGCGAGATCGTCGAGGTGGGCGCCGAGGTCGAGGGCCTGGCGGCCGGCGACCACGTGGTGATCAACGGCATGGCGCTCGGCGACGGCATCCTCGGCAGCGGGGGAGCCCAGGGCGCGCTCTCCGAGTACGTGCTGATCACCGGGGCGCGGGCCGGCACCCACCTGCAGGTCGTGCCGAAGCACATCCCGTTCGAGGTCGCCGCGCTCAACGAGCCGATGGCCGTCGCCGGGCACGCGGTCAACCGCACCGCGCCCCAGGCCGGGGACAAGGTCGTCGTGTTCGGGGCCGGCCCGGTCGGGCTCGGTGCCGCCATCGGCTACAAGCTGCGCGGCGCGCACGTCGTGGTCGTCGACATCGTCGCCAACCGGCTCGACACGGCGCTCAGGATCGGCGCGGACGAGGTCGTCAACTCCGCCGAGGAGGACGTGTTCGCACGGCTGCTGCAGATCCACGGCGAGGCCCCGCGCAGCTTCGTGCGCGGCGCCCGGCCGGACACCGACAACTATCTCGACGCGGCCGGCGCCCCCGCGGTGCTGGAGACCGCCCTGGCGAGCGCCAAGCACGGCGCGACGCTGGGCATCGTCGCAGTGCACAAGAAGCCGGTTCCGGTCCACTTCGGCGACCTGCTCACCACCGAGCTCACGGTGGTGCTGTCGATGGGCTACCCGACCGAGATCTTCGAGGTGACCAAGGACATCGTCGAGCACTGGGAGCGTTACGAGCTGCTGATCAGCGACCGTCTGCCGTTCGCCGAGGCGCAGCGCGCGCTGGAGCTCGGCTCGATCCCGGGTGCCGCCGAGAAGGTCGTCGTCACGTTCGACTGACCTAGGCTGGCTTCGCTTGCCACGAGCGACGTAGTCCAGGCGGAGGACGAGACGATGACATCGGTGCTGCCCCGCGTCCGGGAGACCGGCGAGGTGCTCATGGTGGCCGAGGACCGCGAGCTGCTCGACTCGCTGGTCGCCCCGCTGATCCGGGCCGGGCACCGGATCCGTGCGGTGTCCACGGGCGCCGAGGCCCTGGCGCTGCTGCCCCGCTCGCGCGCCGACGTGATCCTCGTCGACGTCGACCTGCCGGATCTGGCGCGGGTCGGGGCCGCTCGCCGGCTGCCCCGCCGGCGGCGGCCGCCGGTGCTGTGCCTGACCGGGTGCGACGGGCTCGAGCGGCTGATCCCCGAGATCGGCACCAGCGTCGAGGACTACGTGGTCAAGCCCTGCCGGGTCACCGAGGTGCTGGCCCGCGTCCGTGTCCTGCTGCGGGGCGCCGGACAGGGGGAGGCGCAGGGCGCTCTGTGCCACGGGGATCTGTTGCTCGACGACCGCGTCTGCCAGGCCTGGCGCGGGCAGCGGGAGCTGCAGCTGACCGCGGCGGAGTACCGTACGCTGCGCTGTCTGGTGATCCACCCGGAGCAGGTGCTGTCCAAGGAGCAGATCGCCCGGCAGGTCGGCGGCGAGCCGCGGGACGCCAACGCGATCGAGCAGATGATCTCGCGGCTGCGCCGGAAGGTCGACCGGGACGGTCCGGCCATGATTCACACCCGGCGCGGCCTGGGGTACGTGCTCAGCCGCTGACCGGATGTCAGGAACGCGTCAGCTGCGGCTGTTGGGATGGATTCACCGCCGAGTTCTGGAGGAAATCCATGTCCGAGCCGCTGGACTATCCCCTGCAACGCGAGTCCCGGTGTCCCTTCGCCCCGGCCGCCGCGGTCCGGGAGACGACGCGTGCGGACGCCGTCGGGAAGGTGCGGATCTTCGACGGCAGCACGCCGTGGTTCATCACCCGGCACGCCGACCAGCGCGCCCTGCTCAACGATCCGCGGATCAGCTGCAACGAGCGCGCGCCCGGCTATCCGCACATGACCGCGGGCCGGGCGCAGGGCGCGCCGCACCACCCCGACCTGATCACCAACACCGATCCGCCGGTGCACACGCGGCTGCGGCGTACGGTGAACGGGCCCTTCATGGTCAAGCGGGTCGAGCAGCTGCGCCCGCGCATCCAGCGCGTCTTCGACGATCTGGTGGACGACATGCTGGCCGGCCCGAACCCCACCGACCTCGTGCAGGCCATCGGGCTGCCGGTGCCGACACTGGTCATCACCGGGATCCTCGGCGTGCCGTACGACGACCACCAGTTCTTCCAGGCCAACAGTACGGCCGCCATCAGTCACGAGTCGACGCCCGAGCAGGCCGCCGCGGCCAGTGGCGCGCTCGCGAAATATCTGGCCGACTTGCTGACGAAGAAGCTCGACGAGCCGGGCGACGACGTGATGTCCGAGATGGGCGGGCGGGTCAAGGCCGGCGAGATGACCTTCGAGGAGGCGGTCATCATGAGCAGCGCCATCCTCATCGCCGGGCACGAGACCAGCGCCAGCATGATTTCGCTGGGCACCCTCCTGCTGCTGCAGAACCCCGATCAGCTCGCCCTGCTGCGCGACAACAGCGGCGACCCGAAGTTCGTGGCGAACGCGGTCGAGGAGATCCTGCGCTATCTGACCATCGTGCACACCGGCGTACGCCGCATCGCCACCGAGGACATCGACCTGCGCGGCACGGTGATCAGGGCCGGCGACGGCATCATCTTCGACCTCTCCGGCGCCAACTGGGACGAGACCGAGTTCCCCGAGCCGGAGAGGCTCGACCTGACCCGGCCGGCCCGGTCGCACCACGCCTTCGGCTACGGGGTGCACCAGTGCCTCGGGCAGTCGCTGGCGCGGGTGGAGCTGCAAGTCGCGTACAGCACGCTCTATCGGCGCATCCCGACCCTCGCGCTCGCGGCGCCGGCCGAGGAGATCCCGTTCGCGATGGAGGGCGTCGCCTACGGCCTCAAGTCCCTCCCCGTCACCTGGTGAAGGAAGTCCTGCCATGAAGATCGAGTTCGACGAGCCGAAATGCGTGGCGGCCGGGCAGTGCGCGATGGTGGCCCCGGACCACTTCGACCAGCGCGACGACGACGGCGTGGCGGTCGTGCTCAGCGAGAGCGTGGGCCCGGACGGCCTCGACGAGGTGCGTGAGGCGGCGGCCGTGTGTCCCGCGGCGGCGATCCGGCTGGTGGAGGAGTGAACCATGTCGTCATCGCCGGTGCCTCGGCCGCCGGGCTCGCGGCCGCCGAGACCCTGCGGCGCGAGGGCTTCGCGGGCACGGTCACGCTGATCGGCGAGGAGCTCGACGCCCCGTACGACCGGCCGCCGCTGTCCAAGCAGATCCTGGCCGCGCAATGGGAGGCCGACCGGCTCTTCCTGCGCACCGGGGCACAGCTCGCAGCGCTCGGGCTGGACCTGCGGCTGGGCGTGCCGGCCACCGGGCTGGACGTCGCCGGGCGCACCGTGCGGCTCGGCGACGGCTCCGAGATCGGCTACGACGGGCTGATCGTGGCGACCGGGGTGCGCCCCCGGCGGCTTCCGGGGCAGGGCGCGCACGTGCTGCGTACGGTCGCCGACGCGCTCGCCCTGCGCCGCGGGCTCGGGCCCGGCCGGCGGCTGGTGGTCGTCGGGGCGGGCTTCCTCGGGGCCGAGTCGGCGGCGGTCGCCCGTACGGTGGGCTGCGAAGTGACCATGCTGGAGCCGGCGCCCGTGCCGCTGGCCCACGCCGTCGGCGCCGGGATCGGTCAGGTGCTGACCGAGGTGCACCGTGAGCACGGCGTCGACCTGCGCACCGGGGTGACGGTGTCCGCGGTCGTCGAGGGCGGCGTGCGCCTCGGCGACGGCGAGCTGGTCGAGGCCGACGAGGTGCTGGTGGCGGTCGGCTCGCACCCCAACACCGAGTGGCTGGCCGGCAGCGGGCTGCGGGTGGACGACGGGCTGGTGTGCGACCGGTTCTGCCGGGCCGGCCCGGGCGTCTACGGCGCCGGGGACGTGGCCCGCTGGGACAACCCGCTGTTCGGCGTCCCGATGCGCGTCGAGCACCGCACCAACGCCGCCGAGCAGGGCATGGCGGCCGCCCGCAACCTGCTGGGCGCCGCCCGGCCCTTCGCCCCGGTGCCCTACTTCTGGTCCGACCAGTACGACCTGAGGATCCAGGCGTACGGCTACCTGCGCGGCCACGACGCCGTGTCCGTCGTCGAGGGCGACCTCGGCAGCCGCCGCTTCGTGGCCGCGTATCACAGGAACGACCGGCTCGTCGGCGTCCTCGCGATCGGCATGCCACCCCGGACCGTCCGCTCGTGGCGGCAGGCCGTCGCCACCGCCGCCACCACGCAGGGAGCGCCATCGTGAGAGAGAAAGACATCGTCGTGGTGACCGGCGCCGGCGGCATGGGCGTGGCGATCGCCCGGCGCATCGGCAGCGGCCGCACGGTTCTCCTGGCCGACGCGTTCCCGGCCCCGCTCGAGCGCGCGACGGGGGCGCTGCTCGCCGAGGGGTACGCGGCCGAGGGCGTGACCGTCGACATCGCCGACGCCTCGGCGGTGACGAAGCTGGCCGCCGATGCCGCGTCCCGGGGGCGCATCGCGGCGGTGGTGCACACGGCCGGCGTCTCCGCGGCCACCTCCACCGTGGATCGGATCATGTCGGTGGACCTGGCCGGCACGGCCCATGTCATCGACGCGTTCCTGCCGGTCGCGTCGCCGGGCACCGCGCTGGTGTGCATCGCGAGCATGGCCGGGCACGCCGCCCGCCTGTCCGCCGACGACGAGCGCGCGCTCGCCACGGCGCCCACCGGTGACCTGCTGTCCCTGCCGGTGGTGGCGAGCGCCGGCGACGACCCGATCGCGGCGTACCTCATCGCCAAGCGCGGCAACCAGGTCCGCGTCCAGGCCGCGGCGCCGGCGTGGAACCGGCGCGGGGCGCGGATCAACACCGTCAGCCCCGGCGTCATCGCCACGGCCATGTCCCAGGCCGAGGCGGCGTCGGCCAGCGGCGACCACATGATGGCCATGCTCGACGCCTGCGGCATCGGCCGCACCGGCACCCCGGGCGAGATCGCGGCGGCGGTGGCCTTCCTCACCGGCCCGGACGCGCACTACATCACCGGTACGGACCTCCTGGTCGACGGCGGCCAGGGCGCCTGGCTCCGCTGGCATCCGTCCGCCACATCCTCGCCGTCTCCGCCGCCGCGGCCGCCCTCGGCGTGATCGCCGCCGTGCTGCTGTACCAGCCTCGGGCCGACCGGCGTGCCCGGCCCGCAACCCTCGACATGACAAGGAAAACACTGTGGCTCTGCTCGTCATGGACGTCCAGCCGGCCGTGGTCGCCCGCTACCCCGACCCGGCCTACCTGCCCCGCCTCGCCACCGCGATCGCCGCCGCCCGGGATGCCGGCCTGCCCGTCATCCACATCGGCGTCGGCTTCCGGCCGCACTTCCCCGAGGTGCACCCCCGCAACAAGATGTTCGGCCGCCTCGCCCAGGCGGGCCCCGGCGGCGCCCCGACGGTCTTCGTCCCCGAGGTCGCGCCCCGGCCCGACGAGATCGTGGTCACCAAGAAGCGGGTCAGTGCCTTCGCCGGCAGCGACCTCGACCTGATCCTGCGAGCGCGGGGCATCGCCGACCTCGTCCTGACCGGCGTCGCCACCAGCGGCGTCGTGCTGTCCACCCTGCGCCAGGCGGCCGACCTCGACTTCGGCCTCACCGTCCTGGCCGACGGCTGCCTCGACAACGACCCCGAGGTCCACCGGGTCCTGACCGGAAAGGTCTTCCCGATGCAGGCCGACGTGACGACCGTCGCCGACTGGACGGCCGGCCTCGGCGGCTGACGCCGTTCCGGATCAAGCTCCGCGGGGGTCTTGCCGGGGAGCGATCTCTGTGCTTTATTCATATCGAACGTTAAAGATAACGTTCGTTATAGATGAAGCCGGGAGACACCATGGGCTGGAACGGAAAGACTGTCCTGATCACGGGGGCGGGATCCCGGGGCGGCATCGGCGCCGCGACCGCGCACGCCTTCGCGCGCGACGGTGCCACGGTCCTGATCACGGGCCGCAACCAGGAGCGCGGCGACGAGGTCGTCGCCGACATCGTCGCGGCGGGCGGGCGGGCCCGTTTCCTGCTCGCCGACCTCGGCGATCCCGCCGACGTCGACAGGCTCGTCAAGGAGGCCGGCGACGTCGACGTCCTGGTCAACAATGCGGCGAGCTACCGGGACAGCATCGCGCCGAGCTTCGACCAGAGCCTCGCCGCGAACGTCGAGTCCTGGGACGTCAACATCCGGGCGGCGTTCGCCCTGACGACGGGGTTCGCCCGGGGGATGGCGGCCCGCGGCGGCGGCGCGGTCGTCAACGTCAGCAGCATCGCCGGCACGCGGCACATGCCCTTCATGTCCACCTATGGCGCGCAGAAGGCCGCGATCGACTCGTACACCAGGTCGTGGGCGGTCGAGTGGGGCCCGGCCAACGTGCGGGTCATCGGGATCGCGCCGGGCAACGTGTCGAGCGAGAACGTCGTCGAGTTCATCGGGCCCGAGAGGTTCCGGACGATGGCCGAGAGCAGCCCGCTCGGCCGGCTCGGCACGCCGGAGGAGATCGCCGATGTCATCGCGTTCGTCGCGAGCGACCGGGCGAGCTTCCTGACCGGCCAGACCATCTTCGTGGACGGCGGCCACATGGCGAAGGCGGTCTGACGCCCCGGCGGTTGCTGCACGTGCGGGAAGGTCTGCCCGCCTCCGATTGTTAGGATCTTGTCCGGCAAAGGAGGCGGGGATGCCCCGTGGCAGGCAGCGAGAGTTCGACGCCGATCAGGCGCTGGACCGCGCGGTCGACGTGTTCTGGCGGCAGGGTTACGACGGGACGTCCATCACCGATCTGACCGCGAGCCTGGGCATCAGCGCCCCCAGCCTCTACGCGGCGTTCGGCAACAAGCGCCAGCTCTTCGACAAGGTCATGGACCGTTACATGGCGACCAGGCTCGTCCGCCGGGCGCAGGCGCTCTCCCTCGACGACCCCGTCGAGGCCGCGCGCCGATACTTGCAGGGAGTCGTCCGCGACGGGACCATGCCCGACCATCCGCAGGGGTGCCTGATGGTCGGCGGCGCGCTGGTGTGCAGCGACGCGAACCGCGACGTGGCCGATCAGCTCGCCGCCCTGCGCACGGACGTCCGCCGGGACCTCCAGCGGCTGTTCGCGCGGGCCGTCGAGGCCGGCCGGCTGCCCGCCGGCGCCGACGCCGAGTCGCTCGGCGCCTACGTCGCGGCCGTCGCGCAGGGCATCTGCGTCGACGCCGCGAGCGGCGCCTCCGAGCAGAGCCTCATGAAGATCGTGGACGTGGCCCTGTCGGCGCTGCCCGCGCCCGCCTGAGCCGCCTATCCGGCGGCCCGGTGGTCCCAGCCCTCCTGGGGAGTGGCGCAGGTGCCGCGGAAGACGTACTGCGAGGGCAGTTTGCGCTGCTCGCTGGTCCAGTCGATGGGTGGCCGCCGCTGCTTGGCGGGCAGGTAGCCCAGGCGGTAGACGGCCATCAGCTCCAGGTCGTCCGGCACCCGCAGCAGGCGGACGATCTCGTCCCAGCGGCCCGGGACCTCCATCGGGAACGAGATGAACTGGATGCCCATGCCGAGCTCGACGGTGGTGAGCCAGACGTTCTCCATCGCCGCGCCCATGCTGAAGACCGAGTAGAACGAGGACAGCTCGCCCGGGCGGTACTCGCCCCGGTCGAGCATGACGCCGAGCAGCAGCGGGGAGCCGGCCACGAGCTTGCGGTTCTCCTCGCCGAGGCTCTGCGGCACCCGCATGGCGTTCATGAGCTTCTGGCCCCGGCCGGTGAAGACCTGGCTGGTGAAGGGGCGCAGCGGCGCGGGCAGCCGGTCGAACAGCATCCCGTCGCGGCGGCGTTCCATCTCCTCCCTGCTGAACCGGAAGTACGGCTTGTAGCGCTCGAAGAAGGTGCCGTTGGACATCGCCTCGGTCATGCTCTCCCCGCTGATCCGGGCGATCTCCTCGATCGCCGGGCGCTCCTCCACCAGGACGAAGCGCCACGGCTGGCTGTTGAGCTGCGACGGCGCCCGTCCCGCGACCTCCATGAGGAGCCGCTGGTGCTCCTCGGAGACCGGGTCGGGCAGGAACGGGCCGTTGGTGGTTCGGCGCCGGCGCACCACGTCCAGGAAATCCATCAGCGGTTCCTCCAGGCGAGAACAAGGGCGAGGGCGTACGCCGGCGCGGCCGACCCGGCGACGGCGGCGTGCCGGTGGAGCTCTCCGCCGGCGTAGGGCAGGGCGGCGAGCGGGACGGCCGCCGGCAGCAGGGCGAGGCCGGCCGCCCGCCGTTCGGCCACGGCGGCCACGATCGCGATCGTGGTCAGCGACGAGGTCAGCACGTACAGGGCATGGTGGACCCAGCGGAGGCGCCGGTTGTCGATGGCGCCCGCGGCGACGGCGGCGCCGAAAGCACCGTTGGCCAGGTAACTCGCGGCCGCGGCGGTGATCAGCGGCGGGGTCATCGGGTGGCCCCCTCGTAGGTGAGCAGGAGCCGCTGCGGGACCATCGGCCGGACCTGCCACCCCGGCGGGACGACCGCCTGCAGCTCCCGGCGGCGGTAACTGCGGCGGATGGACAGCAGCCCGTCCTGGTGGATGAAGGACCGGCGGGCGAACGGCAGCGTGGCGACGGCGTACAGGCCGTATCCGGCGCGTGCCCGGGACAGGTCGTTGTGGATGACCAGCCCGCGCGCCAGCGCCTGACTGTCCGCCAGCAGGCCGGCGAGCGCGTCCGCGTCGAGGTGGTGCAGCAGGTGGTTGGAGATGACCAGGTCGTAGCGGTCGCCGCGGGCCACCAGGTCCGCGCTCGAGGCCTGCTCGAAGCGTACGCCCGCCGCCGGCAGCCCGCGGACATGACGCAGGGCGCGCTCGTCGGGGTCGATGGCCGTCGTCCGCAGCACCAGCCGGTCGCGGGCCGCCCAGCGCGCGAGGGCGCGGGCGATGTCCCCGCCGCCGAACCCTATGTCCAGCAGGGTCGTGGGCCGGCGGGCATCCAGGCGCGGCCGCAGGTGCTGCCGGTAGATGCGCCGCCAGCCCGAGACGAGCCGGTTGACCACGTCGAACTGCCGATAGGTGCGGTCCAGCCGGTCGGGGTCGCAGTCCGGGGCGTCCATGAACTCCCGGGCCTCGGTGTCGCGCCACGTCAGACCCGCGCCGCGGCGTGCTGTGCCGGTACTGCCCATGTCGCTGGCCCTCCGCCCCGGGGCAGAGGGCCGGCCGCCGGCGAAGGGCGGGTCACGCCGTCGCTGTCACCGGCACCACGCGCCCCTCAGCCGCACGGTGATCGATTCCCAGGAGGGCATACCCCGGAAGATCCGCGTGCTAACGACGCACCGCGGCCGAGGGCGGCACGACGCGCTCGAAGCGGACCCGGCTCAGCCATCCCGGGTAGTCGCTGAGCACGTACACCTCGCCCTGCGTGTCGGTGCCGAACGCGGTCGGCTGGGTGGGGAAGGTGCCGATGGTGGCGGTCTCGTAGCCGCCGCCGGCGGTGGGGCGTACGGCGAAGGCGAGGGTGTTGCAGTAGTCGCTGGCGATGTAGGTGCCGCGGGCCTCGGGAGTGCGGGTGCCCCGGTAGACCACGCCGCCGGTCACCGAGCAGCCCTCGGTCATGTAGTGCTCGTACTCGAAGACGGGGTCGACGTACTGCACGCCCGCCTTGCATTGCGAGGCGTCGAAGATCGGGGTGCCCTCCTTGCAGGACCAGCCGAGGTTCGCCCCGCCCTGCCAGGGCCGGACGTGGTCGACCTCCTCCACCAGGCCCTGGCCGACGTCGCCGATCCACAGCGAGTTGTCGGCCGGGTCGACCGAGAAGCGCCAGGGGTTGCGCAGGCCGTAGAGCCAGATCTCCGGGCGGGCGCCGGTCGTACGGACGAAGGGGTTGCTGCCCGGCACGCAGTAGGGCGTGACCCCGCACGCGCGGCTGACGTCGATCCGGACGATCTTGCCGAGCAGGGTGCCGAGGTCCTGACCCGACTTGTACGGGTCGTTCGCGTACCCGCCGTCGCCGGTGGACCAGTAGAGGTAGCCGTCGCGGCCGAACGCGACCTGCCCGCCGTTGTGGTTGCCGTACTCGGCGTGGTCCTGGGTGAGCAGCACCTGCAGCCGCTCGGGGGCGCCGATCGGCAGCCGGGCCAGGGTGAGCGCGCCGGCCGGGCGGCTCGTGTAGGACACGTAGAGCATCCCGGTCCGCGCGAAGTCCGGTGCGGGGGTGATGCCGAGCAGGCCGCGCTCGTTGTCCGCCGACTCGATCCGGGCGGTCAGGTCGAGCACCGGGCCGGCCGTGAGCCCGGTGTCCGGGTGGTAGGCGCGGACGGTGCCCTCCTTCTCCGCGATCAGCATCCGGCCGTCCGGCAGCCCGGTGATCGCGATGGGGCGCCGCAGGCCGGAGGCCACCTGTTCGGACACCACGGTGAGCTCGGTGAGCGGTACCGCCCGGGCATGCGCGGTGCCGGTCGCCGATGCCGAGGTCGACAGCAGCGTGGACAGGGCCAGGGGGATGAGGCCGGCGAGCGCGGCGGCCGTACGACGACGCATGGTGGCTCCTCGAGCAGAGTGGGGGACGCAACCTGGGAGCGTTCCCACCGTACATCGATTAACGCCAATGTAAAGGCGCCCGCCGTCAGGATCGCGGGGTGATCTCCCAGATCCGCACGGTCCCGGCCGCGTCGCCGGCGGCGGCGTAGGTGCGGCCGTCCGCCTCGATCGCGGTGACGCAGGTGAAGGTGCCCGTAGCGCTGCGCACCGGCGGCGCCACCTGGCCGCCGGTCGTCGCGTCGCAGGTCAGCACGGCGCTGTCGGCCGCCACCAGGACCAGGTCGCGGCCGCCGGCGCGGGTGAGGACCAGCTGCTGGTTGAAGCCCGCCTCGGGCCGGAAACTCGCGCGCGGCTCGCCGGTCGCGATGTCGCGCACGACGATGTCGCCGGTCTCCTCCGGCCAGATGCCCTCGCCGGGATTCTTGCGGGCGTCGACACCGTGGGCGGCCACGAGCCGGCCGCCGGCCCGGCCGAAGGCGGCGTGACCGCCCTCGTCGCTGGTCAGCATCCGCAGGATCGGCTCGCCCGCGGTCACGTCCCAGAGCGTGAGCTGCTCGCTGTCGATGCCGCCGGACTCCGGCGGAAGGGGCTCGCCCGCCGTCCAGGCCAGCAGCCGCGCGCCGTCGGCGGTCAGGTCCTGCAGCCGCTCGGGGCCGGGCAACGGCATCGCGGCGTACGCCGCACCCGTC
Source organism: Actinoplanes oryzae (assembly GCF_030757795.1). Classification (GTDB taxonomy): domain Bacteria; phylum Actinomycetota; class Actinomycetes; order Mycobacteriales; family Micromonosporaceae; genus Actinoplanes. Next base: position 10,381 of record NZ_JAUQWH010000048.1, on the reverse strand, counting down.
GCCGCCTCCCACACCCGCAACCGATCACCGGCGACGGCGGCCACCAGCGCGAGCCCGTTCATCTCGGCGCTCGCGACCCGGCCGTCGCCGGGCACGGAGGCGCCGAGCGGCTCACCCGTCGCCGGGTCCCAATGCCGCACCGATCCCCCGGCCGCGGCGACCACGACGTCGCCGGCGAACGCGAGCCCGGTCACCGGGCCGCAGTGGATCGGCCCGGCGGCCTCGGCGGCGGTGCCCGGGTCCCAGAAGCGGATCGTGCCGTCCTCCCCGCCGGACGCGACGACCGGCCGTCCCCGCAGCAGGCCACCGGCGACCGCGGTGACCTCGTCGGGGTGCGCGGCGTGGCGCACCGGCCCACTGACCAGCCACATGCGCACGTGTCCCGAGGCGTCGGCGGACACCACGGCGTGCTTGCCGCGCCGGCGCGTCACGGCGACGGCGGTGACCGGGCCGGCGTGCCCCTGCCATGGGCCGCCGGCCGGTGCGCCGGACGAGACCTGCCAGACGCGTACGGAACCGTCGGCGCCCCCGGTGGCCAGCAGCGCGTCGTCGTCGGTGTCGCGGGTCGCGGTCGCGGTCACGGCCACCGTGGCGTCGTCGTGCTGCCCGGCGCGGCTCAGCAGCTCCCGGCCGGTGAACGAGTCGCGGACCCGCAGGCCGCCGCCGTCGAGGGCGACCTCCAGCGGCCCGTCCGGCGGGTCGGCGGGCAGGGCGATCCGGGCGTACGGCAGGCCGCGCTCGACGTCGTAGAGCATCGCCGGCTCGCCGGTCAGCACGGCGAGCATCCGGCCGGACCGGCGCGCCCATCCGCCGTACGAGCGGACCGGCCCGCCGTGGTAGGCCGAGGACGCGCCGGTGACCGACAATGCGCCGGAGCGCCCGGCCACCGCGGTCAGGAGCCGCCCGTCGTGGGACAGGACCGCGACGGCCGTACCGTCGGGCAGTGCCGATCGGCGCCCGCCCGGCAGCCACAGCTCGGCCCGGTCCGGGCCGGCCGGGGTCCGCCGCACCACCGCCGCGGCCAGCCCGCCCTCCCACTCGGCGAGCGCGAGCCGGCGCAGCCCGCCGTCGCCGGGCCACGGCGGGGCGATCGTCGCTTCGGCGCCGGTGCCCACCTCCCAGATCCGCTCGGCGGAGGCGGCGAGCACCCGGCCGCGGTGCACGACGGCCGCGACGACCGGCTCGCCGGCGGGCAGCGGCTCCCCGTGCGGCTCGCCGGTCAGCACGTCGCGCATCTGACCGTCCGCCGCCACCAGCAGGTTTTCCCCGTACGCGACCAGGGCGCCCCCGCCGAAGTCCCGCTCCGCGACCGGCGACCCGTCCGTGGCGTCCCACACCCGGCACTGATCCGCCCCGGATACGGCGACCAGCTCCCGCCCGCCGGCCACGAACACCGCCGTCGCCCGGGGCGCCCGCGGCCCGTGGAGCGCCGGTCCGGCCGGTACGCCGGTCTGCGCGTCGCGCACCGCCACCGTGCCCTCGCGTGTCACCGTGGCGAGCAGCGTGCGTCCCACTCCCGGCCCGAGCGCGGCGAGCTCGGCGCTGTGCAGCAGTGACCGGTCCGGCAGCGGCACTCCACTGTCGAGCTCCAGGACCCGCACCGGCAGGGACTCGTCGTCGGCGCCGGTGACGATCAGGAGCTCCCGGCCGTTCGCGGTCGTGGGCCGGATCGCCTCCGGCCGCAGGGTGCCCAGCCCGGACGTCAGGACGAGATGCGGTGGCTGCGTGGGGTCTTCGGTCCACCCGCTCGGCTCCGGCATGCCCGCCAAAATAGGGCAGCCGTGCCACTACGCCCGGGGCAGGGCGTGTGCCGCGGCGAAGTCCCACACCGTCGTGATCAGCGCGTCGGGGGACTCGATCTGCGGCAGGTGGCCGGCCTCGGGAAGGACCGTGAACCGCGCGCCGGGGATGGCGCCGGCGAAGGCGCGGCCGAAGGCGGTGTCGCCGATGCGGTCGGCCTCGCCCCAGACGACCAGGGCCGGGGCGCGCACCTCGCGCAGCCGGGCGGCGAGGGCCGGGTCGGTCATGGCGCGGCCGGCGTATGCCTCGAGGGCCACGCGGTTGCCGGCCAGCGCCTCGCGGACCTGCGGGGGCAGCGCGGCCGGGTCGACGCCGTACGTCTGCGGGTCGTGGTAGCTGCGCGCGGCGAGCTCGGCGGGGGTGAGCGAGAAGAAGTCGGCGACCGGGTGGCCGGGCACCTCGATGCCGACCGCGTCGACGAGGACGTAGCCGCTGATCCGGGGCGAGTGCAGCAGCGCCAGCTCGGCGGTGATCCAGCCGCCGATGGAGTTGCCGACCACCGTGACGTCGTGCAGGTCGAGGGCGTCGAGCAGGGCGGCGTACGTCGCGGCCAGCCCGGCGATCGAGTCGAGCGGAGCGGGGCGCGGGGTGCCGCCGAACCCGGGGTGGACCGGGGTCAGCACGCGCGCGGGCCGGGCCCCGGCGAGCCGGTCGGCCCAGGGGGTGACGGTGAGCGGCCCGCCGCCGCCGTGCAGCAGCAGGACGGGGTGGCCCTGGCCGCGCTCGGTGACGGTGAGCTCGACGGGGCCGATGCCCGGGACGGTGAGTGCGTGGACGGTCATGCGAACGCTCCTGCCTGCGGCTGCTCTATATAAGGAACCTTATACAAGGCTCCTTATATACGCAACCTTGCGATAGATTCCCCGGATGAGCTCCTCCCTGCAGCAGGTCGGTCTGGCCGTCAAGCGGCTCCAGTGGCGCCACCACCGCGAGGCCAACCGCCGCCTCGCCCCGCTCGGCCTGTCGCTGGTGCAGTGGGACACCCTGCGCCACCTGCACCTCAACCCCGGCGCCTCGCTGCACCGGCTGGCCGAGCTGACCTTCCAGACCGACCAGTCCATGGGCGAGCTCGCCCGGCGGATGGTCGACCGCGGGCTCCTGGAGCGGGTCGAGGGGCCGGGCCGCAAGGTCCAGCACCGGCTCACCGCGACCGGCGACGAGGCGCGACGGGCCGGCGGCGAGGCCGTCGACGAGGTCCTCACCGGGTCGCTCGGGCAGCTCAGCGCCGACGAGCGGGAAACCCTGCACCGGCTCCTGCGCAAGGCCGCCGGGACGCAATGACGCGGTTCCGGTGACACATCCGCCGACGTCGACTAGACACAAGGGATGGTCATCCGCAGATTCGTCGTTGCCGCGCTCGCCGGGGCGCTGGTGCTCGGTGGTGGAACACAGGCCCTGGCGGCGCCCGACCCCGGCCCGCCGGCCACCCGGGCGGCGCTGCCCGACGGCTGGTCGATCGAGCAGGGCCGGCTGGTCTGGCGGGCCGGGCGGCAGGTGCCGGCCGGCGACGCCGCCGTGGAGTTCTACTCCGGCGAGCGGCTGCTCGGCGTGCCCCGCTTCACCCCCGACCACTCGACCTTCCTGCTCGACCTCGGCCAGGTGCCGAGCCTGACCGACCTTTCGGTACGCGCCGCCGGCCGCCGCCTCGACCGGACCGAGCCGGCGCCGCAGCCACGGGTGCGGCAGGCCGTCAGCACCCCGGCACGCCTCCCCGGGTCCGATGCCGACCCGGGCGTCCCGGGGCGCTACCGGACGGTCGAGGGCGAGTACCAGCTCCCCGCGGTCACCCTGCCCGGCTACCCGCAGCCCATCGAGATGCAAGCCGTGGTCGTCGCCCCGGAGAACGCCCCGGGCCGGCGGCCGCTGGCGCTGTTCCTGCACGGGCGGCACGCGACGTGTTACAGCGGCGACGACTGGTTCGTGGAGTGGCCGTGTCCCGAGGACACGCGGCCGATCCCGAGTCACCGCGGCTATCTGCGGGCGCAGCGGCTGCTGGCGTCGCAGGGCTGGATCACCGTGTCGATCTCGGCGAACGGCATCAGCGCCCAGGACGGCGAGCTGGAGGACTACGGCGCGCAGGGCCGGTCGGCCCTGGTGCGGCAGCATCTCGCACACTGGGCGGACTGGGCCGGGGCGGGCCGGGCGGCGGCGCCCGCGATCGTGCGGTCCGTGCCCCGCGCCGACCTGGGCAATGTCTTTCTGATGGGCCACTCCCGGGGCGGTGAGGGGGTCAGCCGGGCGGCGCTGGACTCGCTCACCCCGCCCCCGGGCTCCGCGCTCCGGGTGCGCTGGACGATCCGCGGCCTGATGCTGGTCGCACCCACGAACTTCGGGCAGAACCCGGTCCCGGACGTCCCGTCGGTGACCCTGTTGCCGGGCTGCGACGGCGACGTCGCCGACCTCCAGGGTCAGATGTTCGTCGACCAGACCCGCGGGGTCAGCGCCGGCGCGGCGCTGCACAGCTCGCTGTTCGTCGTCGGCGCCAACCACAACTTCTTCAACAGCGAATGGACTCCCGGCCAGGCGGCCGCCTTCGCCGACGACGACTGGGAGTACGTCGACTCCGACGACGCCGTGTGCGGCACGGCGGCTCCGACCCGGCTGACCGCGGAGCAGCAGCAGGACGTCGGCGCGACGTACATCGCGGCGGCCGCCCGGCTGGTCACCGGCGACGATCGCATGCTGCCGCTGCTCGACGGCAGCGGCGTCCGCGCGCCGTCGGCGGATCCGGCGTACGTGCTCAGTCATGCCCTCGGCGGCGCGCGCAAGGCCGCGCTGCTGCCGGACCCGGCGGTCGCCACCGGCGGGGGAGCGCGCATCTGCGAACAGGTCACGTACGAGCCCGAGGACTACTGCGTCCGATCGATGGCCGGACGCAACCAGTCGGTGCACTTCACGCCCTTCCGCAACGTGATCCCGGAGCCGGGCCGCTACGCCGCGGACCTGCTCTGGTCCGCGCCGGGCACACCCCTGACCCTGACCCCCGCGCGGCCGGTGGCCCTCGGCGGCTACCGGGATCTCGCGGTACGCCTGATCGTGCCGCCGAACTCGACGGGAACCCGCTTCGGCGTCACCGTCGTGGACCGCTCCGGCCGGCGGACGGCCCTCGGGGAGATCGGCGCCGACGGGCTGCCCGGCACCGACGCGACCGTCGGGCTGTGGGCCCAGGAGGTACGGGTGCCGCTGCGCGGGCTCCGGGCCGACCTGGTGAGCCTCGAACTGACCCCGCGCACCGAGGACGGGCAGGCGTGGCTGATCGACGCCTGGGGCTACCGGCCGGGCACACCGGATCCCCGGACGCGCTCGCTGCCGCGGATCGACATCGGGGACCTCGCGGTGACCGAGGGCGACTCGGGCAGCCGCACCTATGACGTGCCCGTGCGGGTGACCGGCGACGGCGGCGGACGCGTGCGGCTCATGCTGTTCGACACGTCCACGTACGACAGCACCGTGTGGACCGGGACCATCGCGCCCGGCCAGAGCCTCATCGAGGTGCCGGTCGAGGTCGCCGGCGACACCCTCTACGGCGAGTACGAGCAACTGCGCGTACTGGCGAAGGCGGAACGCGGCCTGGTCATCGGCGACTACCAGGGCACGGTGGAGGTGCTCAACGACGATCCGAAGCCGGACATCAGCCTCGCCCCGGTCGCGGACACGGTCACCGAGGGCGGCACGCTCAGCTGGCGGGCGACGCTGTCCACCGAGGCCGAGTCGGCGATCATGGTGCTCGGCGAGACCCAGCCGCCCGCCGAGGGCACCGAGGTGTCGACCCGCGACGTCGACCCCGACTGGCTGTGGCTCAACTCCGGGGCACGGCCCGAGCCGGAACGGCCGCTGTCGCAGACGGGCGCGGTCGCCTACACCTATGTGTACGGCGGGGAGCTCACCGCCGACATCGACGTGCCGACGGTGACCGACACCGTCGCCGAGGGCCCCGAGAAGGTGTCCCTGAGTTTCGGTCCCGAGCTGGGTACGGTCTCCGGCACGGTGATCGACCCAGGACGAGTTGAGTAGCGGTACTCACGATCGGCGGAAGGCGGGACGGCAAGGTCGTTCCCATGAGAACTGATCGTCTTCGTCTTCCGCTCCGGGTCCTCCTCAGCGCCGCCGGTGGCGCCGCCGTCGGCCTGGTGACCTGGGGCATCGCCCGCCTCGTGGTGCACGGCGTCGCCGCCGCGCACCACAACGAGCTGGACGGCATGGAGCTCGGGTTCTACGCCATCGGCATCCCACTGCTGGTCGTACCCCCGCTGCTCTGGGGTGTGCTGCGCACCCTGCGGGTCCGCGCGGCCGGCCTGATCGCCGGACTCGGCCTCGCGGCCTACGCCGTCGCCTTCCACATCTCGGCCAGCGTCGACTACACCAGCCCGTTCTCCTCGCTGTTCCTCACCTCGTCGCTCGTCTACGCGGCGTACGCCGGCTCGGCCGCCGCGCTCTCGGGTGCGCTCGGCGGCCCGCGGCGCGCCGGCGGACAGGTGGCGTGAGGCCGCACCTTCGGGCAGGCCGGTGCGGGACGCCGGGGCAGGGCGCGGTCGGGCTCGTACGGGCTTCTGGATCCGCCCCGGCCGCGGAACGGATTCTGCTGGCGGACAAGGGTGCCGCGGCGAAGTTCGGCACGAGCAGCCCGATTGAGGATCCGGTTCGTGAGCAGCAGGTCCTGGACCAGGCTGCTGCGCTGGCGGCCGAGGCGGGTCTGGACACCGCCGGCACCGTCGCCTTCTTCCGGGCGCAGATCGAGATGAGCAAGCTGGTGCAGCGTTCCCTGTTCGAGCGGTGGACCGCCCATCCGGAGCAGGCGCCCACCGAGCGGCCCGATCTGGCCACCGAGGTGCGCCCGGAGCTTGATCGCATCACCGTCGAGTTCAGCGGTCAGCTGGTGGCGACCGGCGACCTGCGTGGTGCCGGCGCTCGCTGTCACCCCCGCGCGCCGGGGAGAGGTGACCTGACCGCTCACGCCGCGCTGTTCTCCGCCGTCCGCTCGGGCGACGGGGACGGCTGCGGCCGGGGCGTCCGGGTGGTGCGCAGCATGGGTGCGGTGATCGCGGCGACGACGCAGAAGACCAGCGGTAGCAGGAACGCGTAGTTCAGCTGCGTGACGTGGGTGAGCGCGCCGATGACCGCCGGCCCGGCGAGCATGCCGAGGTAGCCGAGCCCGGCGACGCGGGAGACGTTGGTCGCCGCGGCGGCGGGGTCGGTGTGGCCGGCGGCGCTGAAGAGCTGGGGGATCGTGCCGGCCAGCCCGGCGCCGAAGAGGGTCCAGCCGGCCAGGGCCACCGGGACCGAGGGCGACCAGACGACCAGGGTCAGGGCGGCCGCGGCGAGCACCGAGCCCCAGCGCAGGACCGCCACCGGTCCGAAACGGGCGGCGATGCGGTCGATGAGGAAGCGTCCGGCGGTCATCGCGGTCGCGAAGGCGCCGTAGGCCAGGGCGGCGGTGGCCGGGTTCGCGTCGAGGACGTCGCGCATCGACAGGGCACTCCAGTCGGCGGCCGCGCCCTCGCTGAGCATCAGCATCAGGGCCAGGCCGGCGAGGATCCAGATCCGCGCCGGCGTGGACCGCCAGCTCGGCTTGACCGCGGCCGGTTCGGCGTCGGACGCGGGGTGCTGCGGCTTGCCGAGCAGGCCGGGGCGGGCGGCGACGGCCAGGATCAGGCAGACCACGCTCACCGCGGTCAGCGTGGTGAACGGACTCCAGCCCCAGCTCAGGGTGCGGGTGGCCAGCAGCGACGCCAGGACGCCCCCGATCGAGAACATGGCGTGGAACGCCGACATCACCGGTCGCCCGTACGCGGCCTCGACCTGCACCGCGTGCGCGTTCATGCTCACGTCCAGGCAGCCGTTGCCCAGCCCGAGCGCCAGCAGGGCCAGGCCCAGCGTCCAGCCGTCGGTCGCCAGCGCGGGCAGGATCAGGGCGGCGCTGAGCAGCAGCCCGCTGATGGGAACCACGCGCCGGGCGCCGTAGCGGTCAGTCAGCGGGCCGGTGACCTGCATGCCGGCGAACGCGCCGCCGCCGAGCAGGAGCAGCAGCCAGCCGAGGGTGGCGTGGCCGATGCCGGCCCGCTGCTCGATCAGGGGGATGTGCACCACCCAGATGCCGAGGACAAAGCCGTTCAGGGCGAAGTACAGGAAGGTGGCCAGCCGGGCCGCCCGCAGCTCATTGAACATGCAAACGAACATAACAAACATGGCGGTTGTTCGTAAGTTCAGATTTAATGATCGTATGAGCGTGCAGCGACACCGGCACATCGTCGAAGCCGTGCAGCAGGCCGGTCAGCTCAGCGTCGCGCGGCTGGCGGAGCTGACCGGCACCTCCGAGATGACCGTGCGCCGGGACCTGGAGCAGCTGGCGGAGCAGGGCATGATCGAGCGCTATCGCGGTGGCGCCCGCACCCTGGTGCTGCGCGGTGAGGAGCCGCCGTTCGCCCTGCGGGCGCAGGAGCAGCACGAGGGCAAGCGGCGGATCGCGGCGGCCGCCGTCGACCTGCTCGCCGACGGCGAGGCTGTGGTGCTCGACAGCGGCACCAGCTGTCTCGAGGCTGCCGCCCTGCTCACCGGCCGGCGGCTGACCGTCATGCCGATGTCGCTGCACGCGGCCAACGCCCTGGTCGGCGCGCCGCAGCTCAAGCTGCTGCTGCCGGGCGGCGAGCCGCGGCCCGGCGAGCTGGCCATGACCGGCCCGCTGGCCGAGGCGTCGCTGGCCGCCCTGCGCTTCGACACGGCGATCATCGGCTGCTGCGGGCTCACCGCCGCCGACGGGCTGACCGCCTACGACCTGGCCGACGCCGCGATCAAACGAGCCATGATCGCCTCCGCGCACCGCACGATCGTGCTCGCCGAGCCCGCCAAGTTCAGCCGCACGGCGCTCGCGGCGGTCGCCCCGGTCTCCGCGTTCACCATGGTGATCACCACGAGCGAGGCCTCCGAGGAGGAGATCGCCGCCCTCACCGCCGCCGGCACCATCGTCCACGTCGCCTGAGGATCCGGGGCGACCGGTCCGTCGCCGGGCCCGGCCTCGCGTGGGGGAGACCTCAGTTGACCGCGCGCAGGCCGCTCTGCCCGAAGACGAGGGAGCGCAGCGCCTCCCCGGCGTGCGCGTCGGCCGGGGTGACGGCGCAGAGGCGCTGCTCCGAGCCGTCCTGCACGGCCAGCACGTCGTACCGCAGGGTCATGACCCCCACGGCCGGGTGCAGGATGCGCTTGGTGCCGTTGGTGCGCTCCTGCACGGTCTGGTCGTCCCACCAGGCCGCGAAGTCGCGGCTGCCCCGGCGCAGCGTGGCGACCAGCGCCTCGAGCCGGGGATCGCCGGGGTGCCGCGCCAGATTGGCGCGCAGGTTGCCGACGTGCTCGCGGGCGATCCGGGTCCAGTCCAGCTGGAAGTCGCGGGAGCCGGGGTCGAGGAAGAGCGGCTCGGTCGTGTTGGTCCCGGCCGTGAAGCCGGGACCGAACAGGGCCGCCGCCGCGGCGTTGTGGGCGAGCACGTCGAAGCGGAAGTCGACGATCCAGGCCGGGGTCGACGGCATGCTGTGCAGCAGCGTCCGCAGCGACTCGCTCGCCGGGGCCGGCACGTGCCGGGCGGGCGGCGCCTCGCCCCGGGCGATCAGGTGCAGGTGATGGCGTTCGGTCTCGGAGAGCCGCAGCGCCTGGGCCACCGCGTCCAGGACGGCGGTGCCCGGGACGCCGACGCGGCCCTGCTCGAGGCGGATGTACCAGTCGATGCTCACGGCGGCGAGCTGCGCGACCTCCTGGCGGCGCAGGCCCGGTGTCCGGCGCCGGCCCAGCTCGGGCAGGCCGGCGTCGCCCGGCCGCATGCGGGAGCGCATCGCCCGCAGGAACGCGGACAACTCGGGCCGGTTCGCGGCGCGGGGAGCTGGCATGCCTCCCAGTGTGCGCCGCCGGGCACCGGCGCGTCGATCATCGAGGGTGGCACTCCGGGTACCAGCACGCCGCGGATCTCCCTGCCTGTCGCCGCAGGTCGCAGGCTTTGCGGCATGACAACAGCCAACGACCCGTTCGCCCGTCTTCCCCAGGTGCCCGCCTTCGAGCTGGCGAGCACCGCCGTCACCGACGGCCGGCCCCTGCCGCTCGCCCAGCACTCCGGCGCCTTCGGCGTCCCCGGCGGCCAGGACGTCTCCCCGGACCTGACCTGGTCCGGCGCCCCCGAGGGCACGAAGAGCTTCGCGGTGACCGTCTTCGACGCCGACGCGCCGTCGATGTCGGGCTTCTGGCACTGGGCCGTCTGCAACATCCCCGCCACCGTGACCACCCTGCCCGCGGGCGCCGGGGCCGCGGACGGATCGGGGCTGCCGCGGGGTGCGGTCCAGCTGCCCAACGACGCCCGCCTGGCGCAGTACATCGGCGCGGCCCCGCCGGCCGGGCACGGCGAGCACCGCTACTTCATCACCGTGCACGCCCTCGGCGTCGAGGACATCGGCGTGCCCGCCGAGGCCACCCCGGCGTACCTCACCTTCACCATGGCCGGCCACACCCTTGCCCGCGCCACGATCGTGGCCACCGCCGAGACGCCCGCCGCCTGAGCGGGGAAACCCGCGATCTGTCCCGCCGGCACCTGTCGCGGCGGGAC
>NZ_JAUQWH010000047.1 GCF_030757795.1 Actinoplanes oryzae | reverse complement strand
CAGCACGGGCTCCGTGCTCGTGACGCTGTCGACGGTCCAGAGCGGGGGCGCGCTGGCGATCAACATCCATGCCCCCATCATGGCCCGCCCCGCGACCGGTGTGCCTGGTACGGAGAGTCCCAGGAAGTTCCGACGGCTGCCTGGCCGGCCCGGGAAGGCGCAGCGTGGAGCCATGACAACGACATTGATCACCGGGGCGAACAAGAGCCTCGGCTTCGAGACCGCCCGCCGGCTTGTCGCCGCCGGCCACACCGTGTACGTCGGATCGCGCGACGAGGCTCGCGGGCGCGCCGCCGCGACGGAGATCGGGGCGCGGCTGCTGGTCATCGACGTGTCCAGCGACGAGTCCGTGGCCCGGGCGGCGGCGCAGCTGACCGAGCTGGACGTGCTCGTCAACAACGCGGGGATCCGGGGCGCGCTCAAGTCGCCGGGGGAGCTGACGGCCGGCGACATGCGGAACGTGTTCGAGACGAACGTGTTCGGCGTGGTCCGGACCCTGCACGCGTTCCTGCCGCTGCTGGAGAAGTCGGCCGCGCCGGTGGTCGTGAACGTGAGCAGCGGCCTTGGATCGCACACGCTGGCGACGGATCCGGACAGCATCGCGTCGAAGTTCACGCCGGTCCTCTACGGGTCGTCGAAGGCGGCGCTGAACATGCTGACCGTGCAGTTCGCCAAGGCGTACCCGGGCATGCGGATCAACGCGGTGGACCCGGGCTACACGGCGACGGACTTCAACGACCACACCGGTACGCAGACGGTCGCCGAGGGCGCCGAGATCATCGTGCGGATGGCGCAGGTCGCCGCCGACGGCCCGACGGGCAGCTTCACCGACCGCCACGGCACCGTGCCCTGGTGACCGAGCCGGTCCTCGCGGCGCCGGGTGGTGGTGACCGAGCCGACCCCGCGGTGCCGAGCGCTGGTGACGGGACGGCCGGTCGGGGTATGACTGCGGCCATGGCTGACAAGGACCTGACTTCGATCCGCGAGACCGCCCTGGCGTACGCCGAGGCCGTCCGCACCACGCAGCGCTTCTTCGACCGGGTCGAGGACCTGGAGGACCCGGCCGTGCAGGCCGAGTACGTGACGCTGCTCCAGCGCGAGAAGGAGGCCCGCGACGCCCGCCTCGACGCCATCGACGCGGCCGGCATCGAAGCCCCCAGCGTCGACGGCAGCGACGCCGTCGGCTGAGACCGCCCCCAGCGTCGACGGCAGCGACGCCGTCGGCTGAGACCGCCCCCAGCGTCGACGGCAGCGACGCCGTCGGCTGAGACCGCCCCCGCGCCGGCAGAAGCGACGCCGTCGGCCGGGTAAGCGCAAGGCGCCGGCGAAGCGCGCGGCCGGACGGGCGGACGGCCGCCGCCGGCGGCGGCGGAGCGGCGGCCGAAACGCCGACGACAGGAAAATATCGGCGCGGATCGGCGGGAAACCCCCGATCCGCGCCGGTTCCGGTACCAACTGACCGAAGATCCGACCCCGGCGAGGGCCGTAACCGGTTCCGGGCTGTGCAAGACTTCCGGACGTTCCCCCAGAACGCGAGGAGTGCCGTGACACCGATCGATGCTTACCGTGACCCTTCGCTCAGCGTCGATCAGCGGGTCGAGGATCTTCTGGGCCGGATGACGCTGGCCGAGAAGGCCGGCCAGATGCTGCAGCTCGACGCGCGCCGCGACCTCAAGGACGCCGTCACGGGCAAGCTCGCCGGCTCGATCCTGCACGCGTCGCCGGAGCGGATGCTGGAGGCGATCGACCTGGCCGCCCGCACCCGGCTGGGCATCCCGCTGATCACCGCCGAGGACTGCATCCACGGGCACGGCTTCTGGCCCGGGGCGACGGTCTTCCCGACGCAGCTCGCGCTGGCCGCCTCCTGGGATCCGGCGCTGGCCGAGCGGGTGGCGCGGGTCACGGCCGTGGAGGTGTCGGCGACCGGGATCCACTGGACGTTCTCCCCGGTGCTGTGCATCACGCGCGACCTGCGGTGGGGCCGGGTGGACGAGACGTTCGGCGAGGACCCGTACCTGATCGGGGAGTTCGGCGCCGCGATGATCCGCGGCTATCAGGGCGCGGGGCTGACCGACCCGACCGCGATCCTGGCGACCGCCAAGCATTTCGCCGGCTATTCGGAGACGCAGGGCGGGCGGGACGCCAGCGAGGCCGATCTGAGCCCGCGCAAGCTGCGCTCGTGGTTCCTGCCGCCGTTCGAGCGGGCCGCCAAGGAGGGCTGCCGGGTGTTCATGCTCGGCTACCAGTCGATCGACGGCGTGCCCATCACGGCGAACAAGTGGCTGCTCAACGACGTGCTCAAGGACGAGTGGGGCTTCACCGGCACGCTGGTCACCGACTGGGACAACGTCGGGCGCATGGTGTGGGAGCAGAAGGTCTGCGCCGACGACGTGGAGGCCGCCACGGTTTCCGTACGCTCCGGGAACGACCTGATCATGACCACCCCCGGCTTCTTCGAGGGGGTGCAGGCCGCGGTCGCGCGCGGCCTGCTGAGCGAGGCCGAGGTCGACGCCGCCGTACGCCGGATCCTGCGCGTCAAGTTCGAGCTCGGCCTGTTCGAGGACCCGCGGGCCCCGGACGCCGCCCGGCAGGCGGCCGTCATCGGGCATCCCGACCACGCCGCCCTCAACCTCGAGGTCGCGCGGCGCTCGCTGGTGCTGCTGCGCAACGACGGCACGCTGCCGCTGGGCGCCGAGCCGACGACCGTCGCGATCATCGGGCCGAACGCCGACGACCCGCAGTCGCAGCTCGGCGACTGGGCGGGCGCGTCCGGGCAGGTCGACTGGATGCCGGACGGCCAGCCGCGCGAGCTGATCGAGACGGTGCTGGACGGCTTCCGCGCGGTCGCCCCGGAGGGCTGGACGATCACCACCGCGCGCGGCGCCGACATCGAGCGGCTCGTGCCCGACCCGGCCGGCGAGTTCTATCCCGACGGGCAGCCGCGCCCGCCGATCTCGCGGCCGGCGCAGGCCGATCCCGCGCTGATCGCCGAGGCGGTCGAGACGGCCCGGGCCGCCGACTACGCGGTGGTCGTGCTCGGCGACACGGTCGCGCTGACCGGCGAGAGCAGATCGACCGCGACCCTGGAGCTGCAGGGCGGTCAGGTCGCGCTCCTCGAGGCGCTCGCCGCGACGGGTACGCCCACCGTGGTCGTCCTGATCAACTCCAAGCCCCTGGTCCTGCCGCCCGCCGCCCTGAACGCCGCCGCGATCGTGCAGGCCTTCAACCCCGGCATGCGGGGCGGCCGGGCGATCGCCGAGTTGCTGCTCGGCCTGATCGAGCCCAGCGGGCGCATGCCCCTGTCGGCCGCGCGGCACGCCGGTCAGCAGCCGATCTACTACAACCAGATCCGGGGCCAGCACGGCAACCGCTACGCCGACCTGACACAGGATCCGCTTTTCGCGTTCGGCGAGGGGCTGAGCTACACCACGATCGAGTATTCGGACCTGACCGTGCACACCCCGTCGGTCACCCCGGACGGCGTCGTCCGGGCGTCGGTCACCCTGGCCAACACGGGTACGCGTCCCGCGCTCGAGACCGTCCAGGCGTACGTCAGCGATCTGGTGACGAGCGTCACGTGGGCCTCGCGTGAGCTGAAGGCGTACAGGCAGGTCCAGGTTCCGCCGGGGGAGCGGGTGACCGTGGAGATCGAGGTGGCCGCGGCCGACTGCACGCTCGTGACGGCCGACGGGCGGCGGGTCGTCGAGGCGGGTGACTTCGACCTGCTCGTGGGCCCGGACTCGCGGCGCAAAAACCTCCTGCGCGCGGGCTTCCACATCTCGTAGGGTCGCGGCGTGCTGACGCCACCGGACTCCCTGCCCCCGGCCCTGCTGGCCGAGCGGTTCGGGCTGCACTCGCTGGAGTACGTGCCGGTCGGCTGGGGCAGTCACCATTGGACCGGCGTGGACGCGGCCGGGGCGACCTGGTTCGTGACGGCCGACGCCTTGTCGCCCCGTTTGTCGGCGGCGTTGGAGGCCGCGGCGGCCGTGGGCCTCGACTTCGTGGTGGCCCCCGTGGCCGGTCCGGTCCGCATCAACGACCGCTGGTGTGCAGCCCTTTATCCGTATTTATCCGGGCAGAGCTTCGCCTTCGGCGACTGGCCGTCGAGCGAGCACCGCGACGCCGTGCGCGACATGCTGATCCGGCTGCACACCGCGCCCGTGCCCGCGGTCGCCGGCGTGGACGACCTCGCGATCACCCACCGGGACGCCCTCGCCGGGGGATTCGTCACAGCCGGGCCGTACACTGATCGGGCCGCGGCGCTCATCACGGACCACGCGGCAGTGATTCGTGCTTTGCTCGCGCGCTACGACGACCTCGTGGCCGGGGCGGACCGCAGCCGCGACGTGCTCACCCACGGTGAGCCGCACCCGGGCAACACCATGCGCACGGCCACCGGGTGGAAGCTGATCGACTGGGAGACCGCGCTGGTCGCCCCGCCCGAGCGCGACCTCTGGTTGCTGGGCGGTGAACACTCGGCGTGGAGTGCCGCCACCGGGATGACGGTGGTGCCGGCGATGTTGATTCTCTACCGGCTGCGATGGATCATCAACGACCTGTGCGTGGATCTGCACCGCTTCCGCCGGCCGCACGCCGGGACCGTCGAGGACGCCGAGTCATGGAAGCTGCTGCACCGGAACGTGGTCGCCGGCGTGCCGGCGGCCTTGGAGTTCACCGATGGCTGAGCTGGAAGTCAAGACACTCGGGGCCGGGCGCATCGACTCGCCGCTGGGGGCGCTGCTGCGCGACCGCTCCAGCAGTGCGCACTACGTCGACGAGAACGACCGCGTCCTGCTCGACGACACCCTCTCGCTGCTGCGGGCGCACGGCGAGGGCGAGCCGCCGTCGTTCGAGCCGGGCGGGCCCCGCCGCAAGATCTTCTTCGACCCGTCGAAGATCCGGGTGGGCATCGTCACGTGCGGCGGCCTCTGCCCCGGCCTCAACGACGTGATCCGCGGCCTGGTGCTCAGCCTGACCAACCAGTACGGCGTGACGCGCATCATCGGCTTCCGCAACGGCTACCAGGGCCTGGTGCCCCGGCACGGGCGCAGCATCGTCGAGCTGACCCCGGAGTCCGTGGAGTACATCAACGAGCACGGCGGCACGATCCTGGGCACCTCCCGCGGCAACCAGGACCCCGACGAGATCGTCGACTGCCTCGAGCAGCTCGGCGTCAACGTGCTCTTCGTCATCGGCGGCGACGGCTCGATGCGCGGCGCGCTGAAGATCGCGGAGGTCATCGAGGCCCGGGAGCGGCGCATCGCGGTGGTCGGCGTGCCGAAGACGATCGACAACGACATCCCGTACATCGGGCAGTCCTTCGGTTTTCAGACAGCCTTCGGCAAGGCCGCCGAGTCGCTGCGCGCGGCCCACGTCGAGGCCGCCGGGCAGCCGGGCGGCATCGGGCTCGTGCAGCTGATGGGCCGGCACAGCGGCTTCATCGCCAGCTATGCCGCGCTGGCCAACAACGACGCCGACTTCGTCCTCATCCCCGAGGTGCCCGTCACCCTCGAGGGCTTCCTGCCCGCCCTGCGGCACCGGGTCAAGACCCGCGGCCACGCGCTGGTGGTGGTCGCCGAGGGCGCGGGCCAGGACCTCATGTCCGACGCCCAGGACCGCACCGACGCCTCGGGCAACCGCAAGCTCGCCGACTTCGGCCGCTTCCTGCGCGACCGCATCCAGGCCGACTTCGAGACCGCCGGCGACGAGGTCAACCTGAAGTACATCGACCCCAGCTACGCGATCCGCAGCGTGCCGGCCAACCCGTACGACAGCGTCTACTGCCTGCGCCTCGCCCAGGCCGCCGTGCACGCCGCCCTGGCCGGCCGCACCGAGATGGTGGTCGGCCAGTGGCGCGGCCGCTTCGTCCACGTCCCGATGCGCCTCGCCGTCTCCCGCCGCAACCAGGTCGACCCGGACGGCGACCTGTGGCTCTCGGTCCTCGAGGCCACCGGCCAGCCCCCGCTCTTCGGCGGCTGACCTGCCCGTCGAGCGGCCGCGCTCGATGGCCGGGAGAGCCTGGCCGCCTGCCCCGATCCTCCGCCGGGCGGCCAGGTAAATCGACTTTGCTGTATCTTTTCGTGGTGCCGCCACCGCCGCCCGGGGCAATTCTCTTTTACTCGCACTTTGTGGCAAACAAGGTGTATCGACAGTAGATGCTTTCGTGCCCATCGCGCCCCGGCGCTTGACGGGGTGCCGGGGCGCGAGAAACGTCGGAGGGCGCAGAATCATTTCGTCGGCGGGGGTGGGGAGGGAAAATGGCACAAGGTGTGTGGGAAATGCTGGACAACAATCCCGCGACACGGCAGACGGTGGCGGACGAGAAGGATCTGTATCAGCGGCACAACAGCGGTCGCGTCTTCCGGTTCACCGGCGTCCCGATCTCGGGTTGGGAGGAGCTGGACAACAATCCCGCCACCATCGACATCGTGGCCGACGGCGGTAATCTCTATCAGCGGCACAACAGCGGTCGTGTCTTCCGGTTCACCGGCGTCCCGATCACCGGCTGGGAGCTGCTGGACAACAATCCCGCCACCGTCGACATCGTGGCCGGGGGCGGGAACCTCTATCAGCGGCACAACAATGGCCGCATCTTCCGATTCACCGGCCCTGCGGTCGCGGGCTGGCAGGAGCTCGACCGCAACCCGGCCACCGTCGATATCGCGGCGTCCGGCGGGCTGCTGTATCAGCGGCACAACAATGGTCGTGTCTTCCGGTTCACCGGCACTCCGCTCACCGGCTGGGAGGAGTTGGACCGCAATCCGGCCACCGTCGACATCGTGGCCGACGGCGGGCTGCTGTATCAGCGGCACAACAATGGTCGTGTCTTCCGGTTCACCGGCGTCCCGATCTCCGGCTGGGAGGAGCTGGACCGCAATCCCGCCACCGTGCAGATCGCCGCGGGCGGCGGGAACCTCTTCCAGCGGCACAACAGCGGCCGTGTCTTCCGGTTCACCGGCGTCCCGATCACCGGCTGGGAGGAGCTGGACCACAATGCCGCCACCGTCGACATCGTCGCGGCCGGTGGGCAGCTCTATCAGCGGCACAACACGGGCGCCGTCTTCCGGTTCGTCGGCTGACCCCAGTGCCGTGCGCGGTCCCGCCGCCGGCGCAGTCTCAGACGAGACCGCCGGCGGCGGCGATCGTGTCGCCGGTGACCCAGCGGGCGTCGTCGCTTGCGAGGAAGGCGACGACGTCCGCGATGTCCTCGGGCCGGCCGAGCCGCCCCAGGGGCGTGCGCCCGAGCAGCGCGTCGTTCGCCCGGAAGTCCGGCGACAGGCCGTCGGTGTCGGTCAGCCCGGGCAGCACGGAATTGACGGTGATCCCACGGCCGCCCAGTTCCTTGGCGAGCACGCGCCCGAAATACTCCGTCGCCGTCTTCCCGCCGCCGTAGGCGGCGACATGCGGATTCGCCTCGCGGGTGTGGCCGGTGGAGATGTTGATGATCCGGCCCCCGTCGCGGAGCATTCGCGCGGCCTGCTGCATGGCCAGGAATGTGCCGCGGACATTGACGGCCAGGATGGCGTCCAAGGTGTCCAGCGGCAGGTCGGCCACCGCGCCGAAGGCGCGCACCCCGGCGTTGTTCACCACGATGTCGAGCCCGCCGAAGGCGCGGACCGCCTCGTCGAACAGGCGGGTGATGTCCTGCGGCACGGCGATGTCCGCCCGCACGGCCACGGCCCTGCCGCCGGTCCGCTCGATCGTGGCGACGACCTCCTTCGCGGCGTCCTCATTGCGCTGGTAATTGACGACCACGGCCGCGCCGTCGCGGCTGAGGCGCAGGGCGATCGCCCGGCCGATCCCCCGGGAGGACGCGGTGATCAAGGCTGCTTTCTCCATGCCTGAAACGATAGGAACGGCCGGGCGCAACTGTCCAATATGACCCTATTATGGCGGTGATAACGTTTCGTTATGGACATCTCCCTCAAGGGGCTGCGGTGCTTTGTGGCGGTCGCCGAGGAGCGCCATTTCGGGCGTGCCGCCGATCGGCTCGGGCTCGCGCAGCCCGCGGTCTCCCAGCAGCTGCAGCGGCTCGAGGCGGCGCTGGACATGACGCTGGTGCGGCGCGACGGCCGGGGCGTCGCGCTCACCGAGGCCGGGGCCGCCTTCCTGCCGCACGCGCGCGACACCCTGGAGTCCAGCCGGCTGGCGATCCGGGCCGGCGAGGCGGCGATCCGCGGGGAGGTGGGCCCGGTCACGATCGGCGTGACCCCGGGCGTCCCGTCCCATCGCCTCGCGGTGCTGATGCGGCGCGTCGCCGCCGCGCGGCCCGGCGTCCGGCTGCGGGTGCGCGAGACCCGGATCGAGGACGCCTGCGCGCAGCTGGCCGAGGGGACGATGCAGGTCGCGGTGACCAGCGGGTTCACCCCACCGGCGGTGCGCGCGCCGATCGAGGTGGCCGAGCTCGCCGCCGAGCCGCTCGCCGTGGCTCTGCACCGCGATCATCCGCTGGCGGCGCGCGAGAGCGTGCGGCTGACCGAGCTCGCCGGGGAGAGCTTCACCACCATCGCCCGGGACGCGGTGCGCGAGCAGCCCTTCGGCATCCACGGCATGTGTGAGCGCACGGGCTTCCGGGCACGCAAGTTCGCGGAGGTCGACGACGTGACCACGCTGCTGGCAATGGTCGCCACCGGGCTGAGCGCGGGAGCGCTGCCCCTGAGCATGGCGCGTTACGCGCCCCCGGACGTGGCCTTCGTGCCGCTGGCGGACCAGGAGCCGCTGCGCACGATGGTGCTCCACGACCGGCGGGCGCTTGCCCCGGCGTGGCATGACGTTATACGGTTCTCTGCATAGTCATGCGGAGGTAAGTATGGGAATCCGGGTCGCGGTCGCCGGGGCGAGTGGATATGCGGGGGGCGAGCTGCTCAGGCTCGTCGCCGGGCATCCCGAGCTCGATCTCGTCGCCGCCACGGCGCACTCACAGGCGGGCACGCCCGTCGCCGCCGTCCATCCTCAGCTCGCCGGGCTCGACCTGACGCTCGGGGCGACCGACGCGGCGACGCTGGGCGACGCCGATCTGGTGTTCCTGGCGCTGCCGCACGGGCAGTCGGCGGCGCTGGCCGCGCAGCTGCCCGGCGGGGTGAAGATCGTCGACCTGGGCGCCGACTTCCGCCTGCGCGACGCCGCGCTGTGGGAGCGCTACTACGGGGGAGCGCACGCCGGCACCTGGACCTACGGCCTGCCCGAGCTGCCGGGGCAGCGGGAGCTGATCGCCGCGAGCGACCGGGTGGCCAACACCGGGTGCTACGCCGCGACCATCAGCCTCGCGCTGGCGCCGCTCATCGCCGCCGGCGTGGCCGACCCGGCCGACGTCGTGGTGGTCGCCTCGTCGGGCACCTCGGGCGCCGGGCGCAGCGCGAAGGTCAGCCTGCTCGGCAGCGAGGTCATGGGCGACCTGAGCCCCTACAAGGTCGGCGCCCACCAGCACGTGCCGGAGATCAAGCAGGCGACCGGCGCCGACTCGCTGTCGATGACGCCCGTGCTGGCGCCGATGCCCCGCGGCATCCTGGCCACGGTGACGGCGAAGCCGGTCGGCCGGACGCACCCGCGGGAGGTGCTCGAAGCGGCTTACCAGAATGAGCCCTTCGTCCACGTGCTGGCGGAGAACCAGTGGCCGCACACGGCGGCGACGCTCGGGTCCAACTCGTGTCACCTGCAGGCGACCGTGGACGTCGACTCCGGCCGGATCGTCGTGGTCAGCGCCCTCGACAACCTGGGCAAGGGCGCCGCGAGCCAGGCCGTGCAGAACGCCAACCTCATGCTCGGGCTGCCCGAGACCCTGGGCCTGAGCGTCTTCGGGGTGGCGCCGTGACCGTCACCTCCCCGAAGGGTTTCCGGGCCGCCGGCGTCGCGGCCGGGCTCAAGGCCAGCGGCAACGCCGACGTGGCCGTGGTCGTCAACGACGGCCCCGACTCCACCGTGGCCGGCGTCTTCACCGGCAACCGGGTGAAGGCGGCGCCGGTGCTGTGGAGCCAGCAGGTGCTCAAGGGCGGCGTGGTCCGCGCGGTCGTCCTCAACTCCGGCGGCGCCAACGCGTGCACGGGCACACAGGGCTTCCGGGACACGCATGCCACCGCCGAGCATGTGGCCGCGACCTTCCGGGGCCTGGCCAAGCCGGTGCTGATGGGCGCCGGCGACGTGGCGGTCTGCTCGACCGGGCTGATCGGCGAGCGGCTGCCGATGGACAAGCTCCTGCCCGGCGTCACCGCGGCGATCAAGGGCCTCGACGGCCAGGGCGGCAGCCGGGCCGCCGAGGCGATCATGACCACGGACACCGTCGCCAAGAACGTGCATGTCGCCGGGGACGGCTGGTCCGTCGGCGGCATGGCCAAGGGCGCCGGCATGCTCGCCCCCGCCCTCGCCACCATGCTGGTCGTCCTCACCACCGACGCCGTGGCCGGATCCGAGGCGCTGAACGAGGCGCTGCGCGAGGCGACGCGGGTCACCTTCGACCGGATCGACGCCGACGGCTGCATGTCCACGAACGACACCGTGCTGCTGCTGGCCAGCGGCGCCTCGGACGTGCAGCCGACGCAGGAGGAGCTGACGGCCGCGGTCACCGCCGCGTGTCACGACCTGGCGCAGCAGCTCATCGCGGACGCCGAGGGCGCCACCAAGCACATCGCGATCGAGGTGCTCGGCGCGGCCAGCGAGGCGGACGCGGTGGAGGTCGGCCGCACGGTCGCCGGCAACAACCTGGTCAAGACGGCCTTCTTCGGCAACGACCCGAACTGGGGCCGGATCCTCGCCGCGGTCGGCACCACGAAGGCCGCCTTCGAGCCCGACCGCATCGACGTCGCGATCAACGGCGTGTGGATCTGCCGGAACGGCGCCGCCGCCGAGGACCGGTCCAAGGTCAACTTGTCCGAACGGGACGTGCGGGTCCAGATCCATCTCCACGAGGGCGAGATGGACGCCACCATCTGGACCACCGACCTGAGCCACGCCTACGTCCACGAGAACTCGGCCTACAGCACATGAGCCCGGAAGACAAAGCAGAGGTCCTGATCGAGGCCCTGCCGTGGCTGGAGCGGTACCACGGCAGCACGATCGTGATCAAGTACGGCGGCAACGCCATGATCAATCCCGAGCTGCAGCGGAAGTTCGCCGCCGACATGGTGTTCCTGCGCTACGCCGGCATCCGCCCGGTCGTGGTGCACGGCGGCGGCCCGCAGATCTCGGCGATGCTCACCAAGCTGGGCATCGAGAGCGAGTTCCGCGGCGGCCTGCGCGTCACCACCCCCGAGGCCATGGACGTGGTCCGCATGGTGCTGGTCGGCCAGGTCGGCCGCGAGCTGGTCGGGCTGATCAACCAGCACGGCCCGTTCGCCGTCGGACTGTCCGGCGAGGACGCGGGCCTGTTCACCGCCGTCCGCCGGCACGCGGTCGTCGACGGCGAGCCGGTCGACATCGGTCAGGTCGGTGACGTGGCCGAGGTGCGCACGGCGGCGGTCGACGACCTGATCGCCGCGGGCCGCATCCCGGTGGTGGCGACGGTCGCCCCGGACCGGGACGGCGTAGTGCACAACGTCAACGCCGACACCGCCGCCGCCGCGCTGGCCGTCGCGCTGCGAGCGAGGAAACTCGTCGTCCTCACCGATGTCCCCGGTCTCTACACCGACTGGCCGGACACGAGCTCGCTGACCAAGCGCATCGACGCCGGCGCCCTGGAAAAGCTGCTCCCCGGCCTCGAGGCCGGCATGGTGCCCAAGATGGAGGCGTGCCTGCGCGCCGTGCAGGGCGGCATCCCCGCCGCGCACGTGGTCGACGGCCGCGTTCCCCACTCGACCCTGCTCGAAGTCTTCACCCCGGAAGGAATCGGAACGATGGTGGTGCCGTCATGACCGGCAGTCTCGTCGAGCGCTGGTCGCAGTCGATGATGAACAACTACGGCGGCCCGGCGATCGGCCTGGTGAGCGGCGCGGGCGCGGTGCTGACCGCCGAGGACGGCAAGCAGTACGTCGACCTGCTCGGCGGCATCGCCGTCAACGCCCTGGGCCACGCCCACCCGGCGGTCGTGCAGGCGGTGACGCAGCAGGTGAGCACGCTCGGGCACATCTCCAACCTGTACGTCGCCGAGCCCACCGTCGCCCTCGCCGAGCTGCTGCTGGCCCTCGCCGGCCGCCCCGGCAAGGTGATCTTCAGCAACTCGGGCGCCGAGGCGAACGAGGCCGCGTTCAAGCTGTCCCGGCTCACCGGCCGCACGCACATCGTCGCCACCCAGGGCGGCTTCCACGGCCGCACGATGGGCGCGCTCGCGCTGACCGGCCAGCCCTCGAAGCAGGACCCGTTCCGGCCGCTGCCCGGTGACGTGACGCATGTCCCCTATGGCAGCACCAGCGCCTTGGACGCGGCCGTCACCCCGGAGACGGCCATGGTCATCCTGGAGCCGATCCAGGGGGAGATGGGCGTGGTCGTCCCGCCGCCGGGCTATCTGGCCGCGGCTCGCGAGATCTGCACCAGGAACGGCGCGCTGCTCGTGCTCGACGAGATCCAGACCGGCATCGGCCGTACGGGACACTGGTTCCACCACCAGAGCGAGGGCATCGAGCCGGACGTCGTCACCCTGGCCAAGGGGCTCGGCGGCGGCCTGCCGCTGGGGGCGACCCTCGCGTTCGGCAAGGCGGCCGGCCTGTTCACGCCGGGGTCGCACGGCAGCACCTTCGCCGGCAACCCGATCAGCTGCGCCGCCGGTCTGGCCGTCATCCGTACGATCGCGGGGGAGGGGCTGCTCGACCACGTCAAGCGGGTCGGCGAGCTGATCCGCCGCGGCGTCGAGGGCCTCAACCACCCGGTCGTCACCGGGGTCCGCGGCGCGGGCCTGCTGCTCGGCATCACGCTCGGCGAGCCGATCGCCAAGGACCTCGCCGCGAAGCTGGCCGACGCCGGCTTCCTCGTCAACCCGATCCAGCCCGACGTGATCCGGCTGGCGCCGCCCCTCATCATCAGCACCGAGCAGGCCGAGGCGTTCCTGGCCGCGTTCCAGGAGGTTCTCCCGTGACCAGGCACTTTCTCCGCGACGACGACCTCAGCCCGGCCGAGCAGCACGAGGTGCTCGAGCTGGCCGCCGCGATGAAGGCGGACCGGTTCGCGCGCCGGCCGCTCGCGGGCCCGAAGTCGGTCGCGGTGTTCTTCGACAAGGCCAGCCTGCGCACCCGGTTGTCGTTCGAGGCCGGCATCGCCGAGCTGGGCGGCAACCCGATCATCGTGGACACCCAGGCGACCCACTTCGGGCGCGGCGAGTCGCTGCAGGACGCGGGCCGGGTCGTGTCCCGCTACGCGGCGGCCATGGTCTTCCGCACCCACGGCGACGACCGGCTCGCCGACCTGTCGCGGGACGTGCACGTGCCGGTGATCAACGCGCTCACCGACGGCTTCCACCCGTGCCAGCTGCTCGCCGACCTGCAGACGATCCGCGAGCGGCTGGGTGCCACGCAGGGCCGCACCCTCACGTACGTGGGGGATGCCGCGAACAACATGGCCCACTCCTCCCTGCTGGCGGGCGCCACGGCGGGCATGCACGTGCGCGTCGCCGCTCCGGAGGGCTTCGACCCCGACCCGGCCGTCGTCGCGCGCGCCACCGAGATCGCCGCGAGCACCGGCGGCTCGGTCGCCGTGCTGCGCGACCCGGTCGAGGCCGCCTCGAAGACCGACGTGCTCGCCACGGACGCCTGGACGTCGATGGGCCAGGAGAACGACGGCAAGGACCGGCGTACGCCCTTCTGGCCGTACCAGATCAACCAGGAGCTGCTCGCCCACGCGGCGCCGGGCGCTATCGTGCTGCACTGCCTGCCCGCGCACCGCGGCGAGGAGATCACCGACGAGGTGCTCGACGGCCCGCAGAGCGCGGTGTTCGATCAGGCCGAGAACCGCCTGCACGCGCAGAAGGCGCTGCTGGCCTGGCTCCTGGAGGTCAACCAGGCATGACTGGACCCGGGACGCGTGCAGCGCGGCACGCGCGGATCGTCGACCTGGTACGGGACAAGGCCGTCCGCTCGCAGACGGAGCTCGCCGAGCTCCTCGCGCTGGACGGCGTCCAGGTGACCCAGGCGACGCTGTCGCGCGACCTCGAGGAGCTGCGCGCCGTCAAGACCGGCGGCGTGTACGTGATCCCCGAGGACGGCCTGCGCCCGCTGCGTCCCGTGGAACAGGCCCCGGCCCGCCTCGTCCGCCTGCTGCGCGAGCTGCTCAACTCGGTGGACGTCAGCGGCAACCTCGTGGTGCTGCGCGTCCCGCCGGGCGCCGCGCAGTTCCTGGCCAGCGCGCTCGACCGCTCCGGGCTGCCGGACGTGGTCGGCACCATCGCCGGCGACGACACCATCCTGGTCGTGGCCCGCGAGCCCGCCACCGACACCGGGTCCGGCGCCCGCCTCGCCGACAAGCTCACGGCGTGGAGCCGTACGGACAACGAAGGGACCCTGCCGTGATCGCGCAGCAGCCCGCCGTCGAGGCCTTCTTCCCCGGCTTCACGGACAACATGAAGAAGCTCCAGGCGCACGGCGTCGAGTTCTACCTCGCCTCCAACGACACCCTGCGCCCGCACCTCAACGAGGCGCCGTACGGGCACAAGCTGAACTGGCTCGACTTCACCGAGACGACCGGCTCCAAGGGCTGGGACACCAACGAGTTCCTCAACCTGTTCAACGTGATCAACGGCATCGCGTTCGGCGACCGGGGCATCCCGATGCCGCAGTGGGTGATGATCGACCTCATTCTCATGCCGTCGGCGGCCGTCATCGCCGCGCTGCCCCAGTCGTTGTTCACCGCGACGCTGGAGACCAGCGCGTTCGACGAGGAGACGAAGAAGCACCTGCGTGCCGTGTTCGAGAAGGCTCAGGCCAGCGGCTACAGCGGGCCGATCCCGATCGGTGGCTACTGCGCGAACCCCAGCGCGGCCACCGGCACCTGGGTCGGCTGGTCGCTGTGGTCCGTCATGACCAACGTCGGCCTCGGCCGCGCGCTCAAGGCCCTGGCGCTCAGCGTCTACCAGGCGAAGAAGCTCGACGGCGTGACCCAGTACGACAACACGGCCCTGCGCGTGCACACCCGCTTCGGCCGGCTGCAGATCATGGTCGCGACCGTGCCGTTCCACACCTCGCCCGGCTCGTTTGTCTACGAGAACGACTTCACCGCCGACCCCGTCCAGAGCCAGCCGGAGCCGACGTTCCTGCTGGACCCGTTCGACTACGAGCGCCAGCGCGCCATGCAGAAGAGCATCGAGGCGCGGGAGTCGCGCTTCTACGTGCTGCCCCCCGGCCACCTCGTGCAGGACGGGACCTCGTACGTCCCGATCCTCGAAGTCCCGATCGAAGGAATCTGATGTCCAAGCGCAAGATCGTCCTCGCGTTCTCCGGCGGCCTCGACACGTCGTACGCCCTCGTCTCCCTGCGCGAGCAGGGCTGGGAGGTGCTGACCGCCAACATCGACACCGGCGGCCTGCACAGCGGCGAGGCCGACGTGGTGCGCAAGCGCGCGGAGGAGCTGGGCGCGGCCGAGCACTTCGTCATCGACGCGCGCGAGGAGCTCTACTCGCGCGTGATCACGTACGCGGTCAAGGCCAACTATCTGCGCAACGGCGCGTACCCCTCGTGTGTCGGCGCCGAGCGGCTCGTGCAGGCGGAGAAGGTCGTGCAGGCGGCCCTCGACCACGGCGCGGACGCGGTGGCGCACGGCTCGACCGGAGCCGGGGCGGACCACGTGCGCTACGACTCGGTGATCCGCGCGCTGGCGCCGCAGATGGAGATCATCACGCCGATCCGCGACGAGCGGCTGACCCGCGAGTTCGAGCGGGACTTCCTGCTGCAGCACGGCTTCCACACGCCGGACAAGGTCACCACGTACTCGATCAACGAGGGCCTGATCGGCACGTCGATCGGCGGCAAGGAGACGTACGGGTCCTGGGACTACCTGCCCGAGGACGCCTGGACCTACACGAAGTCGATCGACGACGCCCCGGCGTCGGGCATCGAGTTGATCCTGGAGTTCGTGAAGGGCGAGGTCGTCTCGGCGACCACCCCGGACGGCGTGCCGATCGAGGGCACGGGCGGCGACGCCCCGAACTACGCGATCCTGCGCTCGCTCAACACCCTCGCGGCGGAACACGGCGTCGGCCGCGGCATCCACATGGGCTCGACGATGGTCGGCAACCTGGCCCGGGTCGGCTTCGAGGCGCCCGGCATGCTGACGCTGATCGCCGCGCACCGCGAGCTGGAGAAGCTGGTGCTCAGCAACCGCCAGCAGGCGACGAAGCTGCAGCTCGGCAACACCTACGGCGACCTGCTGCACGAGGCCGTCTACTACGACCCGATCCTCGACGACTTCCGCGCGTTCCTCGACTCGAGCCAGCAGCGCGTCACCGGCCACGTCCGGGTCAAGCTGGTCAAGGGCAACATCATCCCGCTGGGCAGCCGCAGCCCGTACAGCCTCTTGGACGCGGCCACCCGCCAGGGCGTCGTCTACGGCTACGGCTCGTCGCTGTGGACCGGCGAGCAGGCCCGCGCCTTCGCCCACATGTACGCCATCCCCGGCGCGATTGCGAAAAACGCGGGCCCCCAGGACAAGTGAGCTCAGGACAGCCAGGCGGTCAGGACGCGCTCGCATTCGCGGATCTCGGCGACCGGCACGTACTCCTCGTCGGTGTGAGCGAGGAGCGGGTCGCCGGGCGCGTAGTTGACGGCCGGGATGCCGAGCTCCGCGAACCGGGCGACGTCGGTCCACCCGTACTTGGCGGCGGGTTCCTTGCCCACGACGGCCAGGAACTCCGCCGCGGCCGGCTGGTCCAGACCGGGGCGGGCGCCCGGGGCCTGGTCGCGGATCTCCAGCTCGTAACCCGCGAAGACCTCCTGCAGGTACGCGTAGGCCTCGTCGATGCTGCGGTCGGGGGCGAACCGGTGGTTGATGTCGATCACGCACTCGTCGGGCACCACGTTGCCGGCCACGCCGCCCTGGATGTTCACGGCGTTGAGGCCCTCGTGGTACTGCAGCCCGTCGACGACCGGCTTGCGCGGCTCGTACGCGTCAAGAATGGCCAGGATCTTCCCGGCCGCGTGGATCGCGTTGCTGCCGCGCCACGAGCGGGCCGTGTGGGCGCGCTTGCCCGTCAGGGTGATCCGCACGCGCATCGTGCCCTGGCAGCCGCCCTCGATGCTGGCGTTGGACGGCTCGCCCAGGATGGCGAAGTCACCGGCCAGCCACTCGGGGTGGTTGCGGACGAGCCGGCCGAGCCCGTTCTTGACCGAGGCGACCTCCTCGTTGTCGTAGAAGACGAACGTGAGATCGTGCTTCGGTTCGGGCACGGTGGCCGCGACGCGCAGCTGGGTGGCGAGGCCCGCCTTCATGTCGCAGGTGCCGCGCCCGTGCAGCAGCTGGGCGTCGCCCTCCCCGGTGAAGCGGGTGGGCAGGTTGTCCTTGATCGGCACGGTGTCCAGGTGCCCGGCGAGGACGATGCGCTTCTGCCGCCCGAGGCTCGTGCGGGCGACCACCGCGTCGCCGTCGCGCAGCACCTCGAGGTGACCCAGCTTGCGCAGCGCGGCCTCGACGGCGTCGGCCAGGGCGGCCTCCTCGCCGGAGACGGAGGGTGTGTCGCAGAGGGCACGGGTCAATGAGACAACATCATCATGCAGGTCGAGCGTCATGAGAGTGACCCTATCTATCTAAGGAGCAAGGCAGTGCCGGAGACCGAAGGTCCGACCAGGCTGTGGGGTGGCCGGTTCGCCGGTGGACCGGCCGACGCCCTCGCGCGGCTCAGCGTCAGTGTGCACTTCGACTGGCGGCTGGCCCCGTACGACATCGCCGCCTCCCGCGCCCACGCCCGCGTCCTCGCCGGGGCGGGTCTGCTCGACGCGGACGAGCTGGGCCAGATGCTGGCCGCCCTCGACGACCTCGAGTCGGCGTGCGCGGCGGGCGAGTTCCGCCCCACGATCGAGGACGAGGACGTGCACACCGCCCTCGAGCGCGGCCTGCTGGAGCGCCTCGGCACCCTGGGCGGCAAGCTGCGCGCCGGCCGCTCCCGCAACGACCAGGTCGCCACCGACCTGCGCCTCTACCTGCGCGACCACGCCCGCGGCGTCGCGGCCGCCGTGGTCGAGCTGGCCGACGCCCTCATGGACCAGGCCGGCCGCCACGTCGACACCCCGGCGCCGGGCCTGACCCACGTGCAGCACGCCCAGCCGGTCAGCTTCGGCCACTGGCTGCTCGCCCACGTCCAGCCCCTGCTCCGCGACCTGGAACGGCTGCGCGACTGGGACGAGCGCGCCGCCATCTCCCCGCTCGGCTCGGGCGCCCTGGCCGGCTCGTCGCTGCCGCTGGACCCGATGGCGGTCGCCAAGGAGCTCGGCTTCCACGCCCCGGTGCAGAACTCCATGGACGGCGTCGCCGACCGCGACTTCGCCGCCGAGTTCCTCTTCATCACGAGCCTGCTCGGCGTCCACCTGTCGCGCCTCGGCGAGGAGATCGTCCTCTGGACCTCCACCGAGTTCGGCTGGGTCATCCTCGACGACGCCTTCGCCACCGGCTCGTCGATCATGCCGCAGAAGAAGAACGCCGACATCGCCGAGCTGGCCCGCGGCAAGGCCGGCCGGCTCATCGGCGGCCTGGTCGCGGTGCTGACCATGCTCAAGGGCCTGCCGCTGACCTACGACCGCGACATGCAGGAGGACAAGGAGCCGGTCTTCGACGCGGTCGACACGCTGGAGATCCTCCTGCCCGCCCTGGCCGGCATGATCTCCACCATGACCGTCCGCGTGGACCGCCTCGCCGCCGCGGCCCCGGTCGGCTTCTCCCTGGCCACCGAGGTCGCCGACTGGCTGGTCCGCAAGGGCATCCCCTTCCGCGACGCCCACGAGATCACCGGCGCCCTGGTCGCCCTGTGCGCGGCCCGCGAGTGCGAGCTCGAGGACGTCACCGACGACGACCTCAAGGCCGTCAGCGAGCACCTCGACCCGTCGGTCCGCGAGGTCCTGTCGGTCCGCAGCGCCCTGGCCGCCCGCACGACCCCGGGCTCCACCGGCCCGGGCCCGGTCGCCGACCAGCTCCAGATCGCCTCCGACAAGCTCGACACCTGGCGCACCTGGGCCCAGGACCAGGTCGTCCCCCGCTGACCACATCTGCGCGAAAGGCGTCGCCCGCACGGGCGGCGCCCTTCACCCATCATGGGGAGGTGACTACCAAGCGCAAGATCGGGATCGCCGTCGCGTTGCTCGGCGGCGTGCTGTTCGTGTTCGCCGTCGTCCTGGTCGCGGCGCACTGGCTCGACAAGGCCGACCAATGGGCCAGTGTCACGGGTGCCCTGGTGGCGGTGACCACTCTGCCGCTCACGCTGTACGGATTCATTCTCGCGCGTCGTCAGGAGCGCCCTTCTGCCGCGACTCAGCAGGTCCGGGGCTCGACGGTGGGTGGCGATGTGACCCAGATCCAGGGCGTGCGCGGCAGCGTACGCATCTCCGGACGGAGCATGGGGTCGCCACCGCGAGCCGATGCCGTCGCCCCCGTGACCGAGCGCCCGGCCGGCGGTGGACAGCATGTCGAGGGAACCCGGGCAGGAGGCTCAGCGCAGCAGATCGGCGATGTCGAGGGCAGCG
Source organism: Actinoplanes oryzae (assembly GCF_030757795.1). Classification (GTDB taxonomy): domain Bacteria; phylum Actinomycetota; class Actinomycetes; order Mycobacteriales; family Micromonosporaceae; genus Actinoplanes. The sequence goes on along the minus strand of NZ_JAUQWH010000047.1, from coordinate 32,945 downwards.
TGGAGCTCGACCGCTGACACCGCGCTCAGGCCGTGACCCGCACCCATCCCGCCACGGTGCGGTGGTCCGTCAACCGCCCCATCACTTCCAGGACTTCACTCCTCTCCTTCAGCGCCCCGGGATCCAAGGCGTAGGTGACGAAGAGCAGGAACCACTCGACCGGCGGATCGCTGTCGAAGGGCTCGGCCGCGAACGGTCGCGGCCAGCTCCCGGCGTCGACGACGAGGGAGCCGTCGATCACCCGCGCGCGAACGCCGGGAGCGGCCGGGATGCTGTGCAGGTCACCGGCTCGGGAGAGGCCGGCCTCGGCATATCCGATGTTCGGCCGCACCTGCCAGGTCCCGATCGGCGACCGGCAGAGCTCGACCTGCTCCAGACCGGGATTGACAATGACCGCCGGGACCCTGCCCGTCCGGCCGTGGGAAGCAGCGACGGGAACGACCATCGAGCGCGCGGTCCACGTGGTCACCGCCGCCGCACGGGACAGGCGGGTGACGTCCTGGTCGCCGGCGTCGCGCCACTCGGAGGCCCGGCATTGCGGGTGGTGCAGCGAGGCGGCCGCGCTGATCCCGAAGTCGTCCACGCACAGGGTCGACCGGCCGTCCTCCAACGGCCGGCCACAGGTCTGGCAATCAACGGGCTGCAAGCTGGCGGCAGCTTCCTGCAAGGTCTCGTTCCCCAACCGGTCGCGGACAGCTGTCGCGACGAGCAGCGATGGTCCGGAGCGCCGGCGTTCCACCTCGGCGAGCAGGGCAAAGCGTTCCCGCATCTCGGCGACGCCCGCCGCGAAGAGTCGCGGCTGTTCGGCAGCCAGCTCCTCGTAGATGCGGAGCGCCTCCGCCCGGCTTGCCTTGCTCTCCGAGGTCCGGTCAGCCATCAGAAGCGGTGCGCTGATCGCGGCGAGTGCATCGGCCAGTTGGCTCCGTTCAGCTCCAGGATTGTCCGCGGCCAGCTCCCGTCGGAGGATGACGGCTTCCTCGCCCAGGGGGATCGCCTCACCCATGCGGCCGGCTTGGGAAAAATTCATGCACTGGTTGGTCAACGCCTGGGCGAGAAAGGAGCGTTGCCCGGGAAGCTCTCGGTAGAGCGCGATCGCCTCAGCCGTAAGCCGAGTGGCATCCTCGATGCGGTCCCGGTCGCTCGCCAGCTTGCCACGATTCATCAGTGCCAAGGCCAACCACGGCTGTTGTCCCTCAGAAGATCCTGCGGGGAGGGCGCGCAGCAGACTGACGGCTTCACCGGAGGTCTCGAACGCTTCCTCGGTGCGGCCCAAAGCGCTCTGGATGGACGCGAGACTGATGCAGACCTTCGCCCGATCGGCTCGCAGCGCGGGGTTGTGCTCCACGGCCGGACGGCTCAGTACGTCAGCGGCTTCCTGACCGGCGGCTAACGCTTCGGAGAACCGCTTGAGCTGATAGAGCGCGCTGGCATAGTTGGTCAATGCTTGGCCCAGCAGTGCCGGCGCGTGTGGTGGATTGTGCTCCCGCAAGACCGCGACGGCTTCGCCGGCGAGCGCGACGCCCTCGGCAAAGCGGCCTCGTCGAAGGTGGGTGCTTGCCACGTTGTTCAACGAGCCGCCGAGGGCCACGGCGTAATTCACCGGGTCCACGGCTGCGAGCCGGCGTCGGATCTCGAGCAACTCGTCGTTGGTCCGGTCCGTCTCGTGATGACGACCGAGACTGAGGTAAACGGCCGCCACGTTGTTGAGGGCGATGGCGATTTCGGCGTCGTAGTCCGCTCGCGAATCATCGGCGGCGAGCCGGCGTAACAGACGAAGTGCGTCCTCCGTCACCGCCAGGCTTTCTTCGGACCTTCCCACATCCAGCAGCCGGCTACCCAGCGTCATCTCGTGAACGGCCAGATTGAGGGAGTCCTCGCCGAGCCCCCTGACCAGAGCGGCACCCTCCTCGACAATGGCGAGCGCCCGGTCCAGACGCCCGCTGTCCTCCAGCCGTGCCCCCAGCAGATTGAGGCATTTGGCGAGCAGCGACGTGTGCCCGTCGTCGTCAGCCGCGGCGCGCCGGGCGTGGGCGACGGCCTCCTCGGCCAGGCCGAGCGCTTCGGCATGCCGGCCGGCCCGGGCCAGAATCTCACTCTCGCTGATCAGCGTCTCGGCGAGGAAGGGACGCAGGTCCGGCCGCCCCTCGAAGTACCGCGCCGCGGCCCGGTACAACGGCAGGGCGTCGTCGTAGCGTCCGGCCCGGGACAACGCCTCGGCGTGACTGAACCTCAGCTCTGCCCGCTCCCAGTCATCCTTGGCCCGATCGAGCAGCGAAGGCGCGAGCACCGTGGCGATGGCGGCCAGCCCAGCCTCGAACCCCCGGAGCTTGGACTCGGCGATCAGCGCGCCCACCGTCCCCAGCACCTCATGATCGGGCTCGGGCACGGTGGCGAGCCGGACGAGCGCGGCCCCGCCGGCCGCCGCGGCGAGTTGCGGCTCCGCACGCAGCATCGGGAAGAGATGGTCGCGGGCGACGTGCGGCCAGCGGTGAGCGGTCTCGATCAGGACGGTCACCGCATTCGGGTTGAGAACCGATCGGGGTACCTCGGCCGACCATGCGTCGGTGAACGCCGTCGGCCGCCGGGCCCCCGGCAGGGTCAGCGCCAGGAAGTCCTCGCCGAGCCGGTCCGGGTGCAACGGCTCGAGGACGGTCCGGTCGAGTTCGGGCGGGTAGCAGGTGGTGTGATCGTCGAGGATCCGGCGCGCGTGCTCGTGGTCGCGGGCCAGGTCGGCGGCTATGAGGGCCTCGACGGCCTGTCGTGGCGGCAGGGCGCCGACGAAGGTCGCGGCGAACACGGTACGGCCCAGTGTGGCGGGATCGGTTCGCAGCCCGAGACCACTCCAGTAAGCCCTTTCCCGGTGCAGTAGGTACTCCGAGATGCCCGGGGCCGAGGTGGGGACACCGGTACGGGTGATCGTGGCGTCCACCGCCACCAAGGCGGCCATGTGCACGGCCAGGACGTGCGTGAAGTCGTTCCCAGCGAGTTCCGCCGGGGGCTCGATCAGGTCGGCGTCCCGGCCCAGCGCCCGGGCGAACGCGTCGCGGGCCTGGCGGAACTGGTCGTCGCGACCGGCCGGGCCGGACAGCGCGTCGAGCCGGATGTCCTCGGTTCCGGCATCGAAGCCGGTGCCGGCCACCGACCACCAGAAGCCCGCCGCGCGCGCCAGCAACAGGACACGCACGATCGCTCCGGTTCGCGCTGCGACGGATTGTAGGTGACGGACCAGCATTTCCAGGTCGCCGGCCGGCCAGCGGTCGGCGTAGTCGACGACGACCAGCAGCCCACGGCCCGCGGCGGGCAGCGGGACGGTGCTCGACCCCGGCTCCGCGCCGTGATCGGCCCGCCAGACCTGCCAGCCGGACTGCCGGGAGCGCCGGGCGAACTCGGCTGCGAGCCGGCTCTTGCCCTGACCGCCAGGTCCGTGCAGCAGGTGGATTGCCACCGGGTCCGGCCCGGCCAGCCATCCGGTCAGATGCCGCAGCACGTCGTCACGGCCCTGGAAGGGCACGACGGCGTAGCGCGCGTGCAGCAGGCGGCTCGGCTGGCGAACGGCCTGCTCCAGACTCAGCGTCGCGGAAGGGCCCGGAAACTCGGTGACCCGGTACGGCGCGCGGGACCGCTCGATGACGACGTCACCATCGGCCTGCACCTGGATGACGTCGCCGAACACGATGCTGTTCCTGACGCTCTGGCCCTTCATAGTCACCCATTGTGGACCAGGCGCGCGGGCGGCCCTCTGCGCCACCTCGGCCCCAGCACTTGCGGCCTCTGCACCTCTGCGTCGGCCGCCGCACCACCGTCCTTGCCGCTCAAACGGAGGGCAACGCTCGCTTCCTTTTCGGTGACCCCGTAGGGCCACGGCGGAAGGTGCTGTCCCTGGTGAATAGCCGGATCAGTGGCTCGGTGTCGGATCGCTGACATGGCCCCGGCGGGCCGTGGCCGCGACCGCGACCGCGTGTTGATGGTCGACCCGGACCCGCAGACCAACCTCACCTTCTCGTTCTTCACCGTCGAGGAGTGGAGAACCGAGCTGCGCGAGCGGCCTGCAGGTGCACGGTTACCTCGCCGAGGCGCTGCGGGCCGCCCCGGCCTTCCAGGGTTACGACTTGGTCCTGCTCGACTGCGCGCCGAACTTCGGCCTGGTCACCAAGACCGGGATCGTGGCGAGCGACTTCATCCTCGTGCCGGCGAAACCCGACTACCTGTCGACCATCGGCATCGGCTACCTCAAGGTGAGCGCCAGGCGGCTCGCTCAGCGATACAACGAGGCCGGGGCGGAACGGAACGGCGAGCGCATCGATCCGCGCTTCGCCGGCGTCTCCTTCGCGATGACCCAGGTCCGCTCGGAGCTGCCGGTGATCGCCCAGCGGAGCCCGATCGAGAACTTGCGGGCGGCCTGCTGCATGCGGGTGCTCGAGTCCTCCGTCCGCAGCAATCCGAGCTACTTCGCCGAGGCCGGCGAGAGTGGCGATCCTGCAGTCGCGCCGACCGCTGCCGCCACGCCGTCCGAAGGCGACCAAGGCCGACCTGATCGCGATCGCCGCCGCGGCCGGTCTCACTCTGCCCGCGAGCACGACCCAGGCCGCCACCGTCCGCAAGCTGGCCGACCACGTCATCGGCGCGCAGCGTCGAGATGCCGGCCTGGAGACCTGGTGATCCGCCCCTGCGACGGGATGCCGTCAGTCACCTTCCGTGCCTGGTCGGCCCGGTCTAGGTTGGATGCCCTACTGCACGCACCGGCGCGGACAGGAGGCATCATGACGCATGACGACCCCGAGGTCCGCGAGCTGGTACGCCGGCTCGTCGCCGCCCTGGCCCGCAATCCGCCGCCGGTGGCGACCGTGGCGCCGGGGGAGGCGTGGCTGCTCGATGTGACTGTGGACGGTGTGCGGTGCCGGTGCTCGCGGGCGGCCCTGCCCGCCTCGCTGAGCCCGCGCGAGCTCGAGATCACCCGGATGGTCGCGGCCGGGCAGACCAATCAGGCCATCGCCGACCACCTGGGCATCAGCGCGTGGACGGTGGCCACGCATCTGCGGCGGATCTTCTCGAAGCTGGGCGTCAACTCGCGGGCCGCGATGGTGGCCCGGCTGCTGGGCAGCGAGTCGCACGTTCGAGCGACGCACAGAGATGTCTCCCCCGAAGACGCGACTGTCCCCGAACGGGCGGACACGGTTTCCTGACCGGCGTAGGAATCCGCGCGAGGGAGGGTCCGGAGATGGCTACTGGCCAGCGCACGCTCTACGAGACCGAGGATGAGTTCGAGTACGAGGCGGAGTTCGAGGAGGAGGGCGAGGAGTTCCTCGGAACCATCGCGCGGGGCATCGGCGGGCTGCTCGGCGGCCAGGGCGAGGAGGAGGACGAGTTCGAGGACTACGCCGGGCCGGGCCAGGGCGAGTTCGAGGACGAGTTCGAGTTCGAGGACGAGGGGGAGTACGAGGGCGAGGACGAGGCGGAGGAGTTCTTCCGCCGGGCCCTGCGTTCCGCCGGCCGGTTCGTGCGCCGGGCCGCGCCGGTGCTGCGGCAGGTCGCCCGGGTCGCCGCCCCGATCGTCGGCGGTGCCGTCGGCGGGCCGCTGGGCGCCACCCTCGGGCGCGGCGTGGCCCAGCTGCTGCGCGAGGGCGAGTTCGAGGAGGAGTACGAGGACGAGTTCGAGGACGAGGGCGAGTCCGAGGACGAGTACGAGGAGATGGCCGCCACCCCGGCCCAGGCGCTTGCCGAGATGATGGCCGCCGTGGCCTCCCGCGCCGCCACCGAGGCCGAGGCGGAGGCGATGATCGGGGCCGCCACCGTGAACGCGCTGAGCCCCCGGGAGCGCGCCGAGCTGGAGCAGGTCATCGCGCCGCTGGTGCGCGGCTCCGCGGCCCTGACCCGGCTGCTGTGGCGGCGCCGCAACCTGCGCCCGGCGATCCGGATGGTGCCGTCGATCGTCCGGGGCACCGCCCGCGCCCTGTGCCGCCAGAGTGCCGCCGGCCGCCGGCCTACCCCGCGCCGGGCCGCGCAGGTCATGGCCGGTCAGACGCGTCGCGTGCTGGGCCGCCCCGCCGCCGCCCGCCGCGCCCTCGCCACCAACGCCCGGGGCACCGTGACCGCGGTGCGGCGGACCACTCCCGCCGTGGGCCGTCCGGCACCTGGTCAGCGCGGCTCGAACGGGCACAGCCCCGCCCGCCGCCAGCCGGGCCGCCGCGGTGGCCTGCCGCCGGCCGGTCGCCGCGGGGCGCCCGGACGGAGCCAGCAGCCCGCCCGCCGCTTCTGAGACGGCGGCCAACGGTGACCCTCCACTCCTTGAACGGCACGGCCGGCGCCGCGGACGGGACCGCCCCCGGCGAGACGGAGCAGTTCTTCCGCCGTCTCGCCGGGGCCGCGCGCCGGGATCCCGCCCCGCGCCCGCTGCGGGATCTGGCCGAGGCGGCGCACCGGCTGGTGCTGCGCCACGTGGTGCCGGGCCCGCCCGCCGCGCCGGAGCCGGCGGGGATGCGGTCGCGGTTGCCCAACGGCCGGTACGCGCCCACCGGCCCGGCCCCCGGCGACCTGCTGGAACACCTGGGGCACCTGGCCGCGGACGCCGCGTCGGAGGGCGAGGCCACCGCCGCGGGCGGGGCCATGGTGGGCGTGGCGGGCGCGCCGGGGAGCGTACCCGTGCTGGTGCCGGCGGTGACCGCCCTGGTCCGCGGCCTGCACTCCGACCCCGCGATCCGCCCCCTGCTCCGCCTGGTGCCCGCCCTGGTCGGCGAGGCGGCGTCCGACCGCAGCGACCCGGTCGTCGCCCTGGCCGCCGCGGCCCGCCGGCTGCTGGCCGATCCCGTCGCGTGCGTCGCCGCGTGGACCTCCTCGGCCACGGCCGACGCCCGCTTCCACGCCACGATCCGTCAGGAGCCGTCGTGAGCACTGCGGTCGCGGCAAGACCCGCACCGGCCGCCGCGGCGCTGCTGCCCGGCTGGCTCGCCACCCAGGCGGTCAACGTCGAACGGCACCTGACCGCGCTGCGCCCGTTCGGCGAGGAGGAGTTCGGCAGCGCCCCGGGCGCGCCCAGTGCCGGGCATGTCCGCGAGGTCAACCGGCTCATGGCCGAGCTGCGCGCGACCCTGACCACCGAGACGCGCGCCGCGGTCGAGGCGGTGCGGGCGGCGACCGGCGATCCGGCGACCCCGGCGCTGCACCGGGTGCTGCGGCACAAGGAACGCGCGCACGTGTGGGTCCGGGCCGTCGAGCGGGTGTGGGACTTCTACTTCGAGCTGTTCGGCCAGCGCCAGTCGCGGGTCGCGGACCGGCTGCACGCCTGTGACCGGATCGCGCTGGACTGCTACCAGACCGCGTACGTCAATCTGGGCACCGCGCGCTCGATCCCGGCGCCGGCGCCGTTCTCGTACATGCGGACCGGGTTCTCGCCGGCGACGTTCCGGCGCAACATCCCGCTGCGGCGCCTGGGCAGCCGGCTCAACCCGTTCCCGCTGATCCAGCTCCCGTACCACCGGCTGGTCAACCCGTGGACGCTCGGCGCCGTGCTGCACGAGGTCAGCCACAACCTGCAGAACGATCTCGGGCTCGCGCGGGCGATCCCGCAGCGGCTGGCGCGGGTGCTCGCGGAGGCCGGCGTGCCCGATCCCGTACGCGCGGTGTGGCTCCGCTGGCACCGGGAGACCTTCGCCGATCTGTGCGCGCTGCTGCTCGGCGGCCCGGCCGTGGTGGCCTCCCTGCTGGACGTGGTCGGCCGGGCGCCCGCCACGGTGGTCGCGTACAGCCGGACCGGGCCGCACCCGACCCCGTACCTGCGCCCGGGTCTGAGCATCGACCTGTTGCGCCGGATGGGTTTCGGGGCCCAGGCCGACCAGTACGCCCGGCTGTGGGCCCGGCTCTACCCCGGCGACCCGGGCGGCTCGATCCCGCCGGTCGTCCTGCGCGGCGCGCCGCGGGTCGTGCCGCTGGTCGTGGAGGCGATGTGCCTGACGCCGTACCCGTCGCTCGGTGGTCGTCGGCTGACGGAGGTGCTCCGCTTCGCGCCGAAGGAGCAGGCCATGGTCGACGAGGCGGCGCAACGCCTCGCGCGGGGCACCGATCCGGGCGTGATCCCGGAGCGCTTCCTGATCGGCGCCGCCCGCTCCGCGCTCGACCGGGGACTCGCCCCACCGGGGCGCATCACCACCGCGTTCTACCGCCAACTGGCCCGCCGCTGACCGCGAGGAGTACGTCATGACGACCGTCGAGCAGACCATCATCGAGGCCGCTTCCTTCCTGTCGCGCAACCAGAACGGCGGGAACGGCAAGAACGGGCAGGCCACCGGCGGGGCCGGCATCGTGGACGCGGCGATCGAGTCGGTGCTGGGCGCCAAGCCGGAGAACGGCCAGGACTTCCAGGCGCTGCTGGTCCGCGCGTTCGAGACGAAGGAGTACAACGGCCGCACCGAGTTCTCCTACCGCCGCCCGTCCACCGGCGGCCTGATCACGGCGAACGGGGGCGGGGCGTTGACCGGCGCGCAGGCCACGATCGTGGCGCGGGCCACGGCGTCGCGCGACGCGATCTACCGCAACCTCGATCCGCTGCAGCCGCTCGAGCTGGTGCCCGACGAGGACCAGATCCGCGACGTACGCGCCCTCGTGCACACCACCTTGGACCAGGTCCTCGCGGAGCTCGCCTACCCCGGCGGGCCCAACATCGACCGGGTCGACCAGCTGCTGTCGGAGTTCGCCGGGGAGGCCGCGGTGCTCGGCACGCCGCCCGTGGCCGTCACCGCCGACACCGCGGAGGGGCTGCTGGGCCGGCTGCGCGACGTCTTCGGGATGATCCGCGAGAACATCTCCAGCGTCCGCGACGAGCAGATCTTCACCACGTTATGCACGATCGTCAGCGACGGCGCCGCGCTGGTCTCCGGGTGGATCGCCGACCGCGTGTTCCTCGACCCGCTCGCCGGCGGCCGCCCGTTCCTGGGTACCCAGATCGTGCAGATCGAGCGCGGCCTGAGCGTCGTGGTCCGTGCCGTCGAGGAAACCCGGGACACCCTGGTACGCGCGGAAGTCGAGCGCGCCGAGACCGAACTGCCCGTCCTGTCCAACGGGCGCTCGGTCAGCCTCGGGTCGGTGCTCGACTGGGTGGAGGCGTTCGGGCGTACGGGCGCCGACCGGTTGCGCCTCGGCGGGCAGGACGGCATCGCCTCCTTCGCCGAGGAGGCCGACACGCTCGACGACGCCCTGGGCGACGTGATCGCCTCGCTGCCCGTGCCCCCGGCCGGCACCTTCACCCTCTCCGGGGTGGGCAGCACACCGGTTCGCTCCTCGCTGATCACGCTGCAGGACCGCGTGCGCGAGGTACGCATCCTCGCCCTGCGCCTGCTGCCGGACGTGGAGGTGCTCGACGTCCAGGTCGCGCTGCGCCGCTCGCCGCTGCAGGCCAATGGCACCCGGCTGTGGCCCGGGTTGCAGGACGCGCTGGTCATCACGGGTTCCGGCTTCAGCCCCGCGGCCGACGTCGTGCTCGTCGGCAAGAGCTCGCAGACCTTCTCGTCGGTCGTGCCGGCCGGCGACGAGGAGCTGCTCGTGCCGATCACGTCCGCGGGCGCCAAGGATCTCAAGGAGCTGACTGTGTCCCGTCCGGGCGGCACGCCCGTCAAGTTCGTACTCTGATCAGGAAGGTGTGACATGGCGACCGTTCGTGACACGGAACAGCTCCGGAGCCGGGCCGCGGCGCTGCGGGCACAGCTCACCGACCTGCTCGGCAGCCGGCTGAGCGCGGATCCGCGCCTCGCCGAGGACATCGACCGGCGGGTCAGCGCGCTGCTCGCCGGGGCCGGCAACGGCACGGCGCCACCGGCGGACAACGGGCTCGCCGCGCTCGTCGGCATCGGCGACGAGGCCGTGCCCGATCTGGCCTCCACGCGGCTCGCGGCGGGCGTCGACGAGTACGACGAGACGGTCGAGTCCGAGCGCCTGCTCGCGACCGCCGACCTGTACTACATCTACCAGCACGAGCGGCTCGGCGTGTTCCGCGTCGTGGCCATGCTGCAGAACCTGTTCGAGGCGGGGACGCTGCGGCTGTCGGGCGGCCCCGGGGCGTACGGGCTCTACCGCTTCGACCGGCGCGAGGTGCTGCGTTACACGCTGCGCGACCGGCACGCGGCCTACCAGCGGGCGTTCGGTTTTGGGAACGTGCCGCCCCCGGCCGGCGGGCGGCCCAACCGGCCCTTCCAGAGTCTGTTCGCGGGCTTCAACTACGAGGTGGCGGACTTCTTCCGGGACAAGCGGATCTCCGACGTGATCCGCGAGCGGGCCTTCGACCCGAGCTTCGGCAGCATCGCGGCCGTCCGCCGTTCCGGCCTGGACCTGCGCAACAACCTCAAGTACGCCTCGTACGGCCACATCAGCGTTCTGCGCGTCGAGGTGATGGCGCTGCTCGAGGAGGCCATGAACCTGCTGGCCGCCCCGGACATCCGCGAGCAGTTCGGCGCCCGTACCAACTGGGACGTCATCGAGGAGGTCCTCACCCGCTACATGCGCGAGCCGCTCACCACCTCGCTGCGTCAGCGCATGGCCGTCTCCGGGCGTGCGGTGCTGCGCTGGCTGGCCGAGTCGCACGTGCTGCAGACCGACCGCACCCGCTTCGAGGCGCTGCTGCTGGAGATCGCCGAGTTCGCGGAGGAGTGGGTGACCAGCTTTGAGGCCCTTTCCGGGGACCGCTACCGCCGGCGCCGGCCGCCCGCGCTGCCCTGGGACGCGCGGCGGCAACAGGCCCATGCCCTGCCGCAGCGGCAACCGGCCGGCTGATGCATCCCGCCCTGGAAGCGCTGGTCGAGTACGCCGTCTTCCCGCCGGACGCGCGCCGCCGGGTCACGCCGGCGACGAGTGAGCCCTTCCGGTACGTCTGCCACCTCATGACGATCTCGGCCGGGCCCGGTGGTGCGCAGCAGCGGCGGGTGGGCACGGGCACCTTGATCGCCCCGAACAAAGTGCTCACCGCGGCCCACCACGTCCGCAACGCGCAGTTCGTGAGCGTGGCTCCCGGCAAGGACGGCGCGAGCGAGCCGTTCGGGCATGCCATGGCGAGCCGGATCGACGTCCCGCGGGAGTTCGCCAGCGGCTCGGCCGTGGCGGCGTACGACTTCGCGGTCCTGACCCTGACGCGCGACCTGGGCGCGCAGCCGGGGCTGGGCCACTGGCGGCACGTCAGCACGCTGCCCGACCGCGTGCTGAGCGCCGGCCTGGTCAGCGTGGCCGGCTATCCCCGCGACCAGGGCAGCAGCCACCTCTACGTCGCCGAGGGCCTGCTCACCGGCGTGCGGCCCGAGCAGCTCGAATACCGCATCGCCACGGACACCGGGCAGAGCGGCGGCCCGATCTGGTTGACCCACGACGGCCGGCCCACGCTGGTCGGCCTGCACCGGGCGAGCGTCGCCGGCCGGTTCAACGCGGGCGTCCGCCTGACTCCCCGCAAACTGCTGATGATCCGTACGTGGGTCCGTTCCTGAGGGCGCTGGCCCGGTTCACCGCGCTGCCCAGCGTGAGCGCCGACCCCCGCCACTCCGCCGACGTCCGCGCCGCCGCGCACTGGCTGGCGGCCCACATGCGTACGGCCGGCCTGCACACCTCCGTCCGGCCCACCGGCGGCCACCCGGTCGTTTTGGGCCGCCGTCCCGGCCCCGGCCCGGCCGTCCTGCTCTACGGCCACTACGACGTCCAGCCGCCCGGCCCCGGGTGGCGGTCCCCGCCCTTCGCGCCGCACCTGCGCGGCAACCGCGTGTACGCCCGCGGTGCCTCCGACGACAAGGGACCGATCCTCTGCCAGCTCGCCGCCCTGCGCGCCTGCGCCGGGTTGCCACTCGACGTGACGTGCCTCTACGAGGGCGAGGAGGAGATCGGCAGCCCGCACCTCGCGGCCTTCCTGGCCCGCCACCCGCTGACCGCCGACGTCCTGCTGGTCTCCGACACGATGATGCCCTCTTCTCGTCAACCGGCGATCGTCCGCTCCCTGCGCGGCTCGGCCACCCTCGACCTGCGGGTCGACGGCCCGCCACGGGACCTGCACTCCGGCCGGTACGGCGGCCTGGTCCCCAACCCCGCCACCATTCTGTGCGCCCTGGTCACAAGCCTCGACGAGCGCTTCCCCGCCGTCGTCTCCGAGCCGGAGCGCGCCGCCCGGCGGTCCGCCCTGTCGGTGCACGGGTTGCGTGCCGGCTACACCGGACCCGGCACGAGCAGCATCATCCCGGCCACCGCGCTCGCCCGGCTCGGCATCCGCGTGGCCCCCGGGCAGGACACCGCCGCGCTGGCCGGCTGGGTCGCCGCCGTTCTGCGCCGGGACCCCGCGGCCACCGTCCGCATCACGTCCACCGCCGACCCGATCTCCGTGCCACCGGCCACTGCCGGCCTCACCGAGGCCGCCGAGGCCTGCACGGCCGTCTTCGGCGTCCCCCCGATCTTCCCCCGCTCGGGCGGCACGATCCCGGCCCTCGGCATCCTGCGCCGCGCGCTGGGCGTGGACCCGGTGCTGCTCGGCTTCGCCCTGCCCGAGGACAACGCCCACGGCCCCGACGAAAGCTTCCACCTCCCCACCGCGCGCCGAGCCACCGCCACGATCGCGCACTTCCTGACCGCCCTGGCCCGGCCCGGCCCCCCGCCACCCCGGCATCCGCGCCGGTCAGCGCCCCGCGCCCGAGGTTACGGCCGGACGCTGTCGTCTTTCTGATGTGGCACCCCGGGGACACCAGGTGCCTACGATTCCCGTCCGAACTCATGGGGGTCGCGCGTGCCAGTCGTCTCGGTGATGAACTACAAGGGTGGGGTCGGCAAGACGACGCTCACGGCCAACGTCGCCGCGGAGATAGCCGACAACGGCTATCGGGTCCTGATGATCGACCTCGACCCGCAGACGAACCTGACCTTCTCCTTCTTCACGGTGGAGGAGTGGAACACCGAGCTGCGCGAGCGGCGCACGATCAAGCGGTGGTACGACAGCGGGCCGTCGAGTGCCGAGATGCGCCTCGAGGACCTGGTGCTCAGCCCGCCGCGGGTGAACGAACGGGTCGCCCGCAGCGGCGGCCGGCTCGATTTGATCAGCTCGCACCTCGGGCTGATCGACATCGACCTCGAGCTGGCGCTGCTGCTCGGCGGGATGACGCCCGCCCAGTCGCGGCGCAAGTTCCTGGAGGTGCACGGCTGCCTCGCCGAGGCGCTGCGCGCGCCGGCCTTCCGGGCGTACGACATCGTCCTGATCGACTGCGCCCCGAACTTCGGCCTGGTGACCAAGACCGCCATCGTCGCGAGCGACTTCGTCCTGGTGCCCGCGAAGCCGGACTACCTGTCCACCATCGGCATCGGCTACCTCAAGGCGAGCGTCGAGAAGCTGGTCACGCGGTACAACGAGTTCGCCGACGAGGACGCCCTCGCCCGGCGCATCGACCCGAGGTTCGCCGGGGTCGCCTTCACCATGACCCAGGTCCGTTCCGAGCAGCCGATCATCGCGCAGCGCACCCCGATGGAGAATCTGCGCGAGGCCGGCATCATGCCGATCTTCGGCTCGTCGGTGCGCAACAGTCCCCAGTACTTCGCGGAGTCGGGGGAGCGGGGCGTGCCCGCGATCCTGCGCGGCCCGCTGGACCATCCCGTCAGCCAGGAGATGCGCGCCCTGATCGGCGAATTCGTCGAGGCGGTCGCCGGAGAGAGGGCCCGAGCGTGACCATCGATCTGACCAGCACCGTCAAGCTTCTCCACCGGGTCTTCGAGTTCCTCGCGACCCAGTCCGCGACCCAGCTGTCGGACCTGGCAGCGGGCCGATCGACCCTCACCGCCGTGGCCGCCGCCGCGCCCGTCGCTGAACCCGCCGCGCCCGTCGCTGAACCCGCGCCTGCCGGTGGATCCGTCGTGCGTGCCGGTGGACCCGTCGGCGGGCCGGCGCGGCACCCGGTTCCCGGGCCGGTTCCCGGAGCGGTTCCCGAGGCGGGCGCCGACTTCTCAGCGATCATCGCGGAGCTGCGCGGGCAGCCCTCCGCGGCCGACGGCACCGCGTACCTGAACAAGCTCCAGCTGAACGGCAAGAAGGCCACCAAGGCCGACCTCATCGCCGTCGCCGCCGCCGCGGGTCTCACGCTGCAGCCGGCGACCCTCAAGTCCGACGCGGTGCGCAAGCTGGTCGAGCACGCCATCGGCACCCACCGCAAGTACGCCGGCCTGAGCGCCTGGTGACCGCCCGCCCTACCGCGCCCAGGCGGCAAGCAGATCGTCCGGCCCGAAGGCCGCGTCGAGACCCCGGGCGGTCACGCCGCTGCGGCTGATCGCCAGCAGCGGCACCGGATCGTCGGTCAGCGCGGCCCGTTGCCGTTGCACCGCGAGCAGATCGTGGTCGTCGAACGATCTCCGGGAGGTGCGGTCCCACGAAAGTCAGCCAGAACTATCAAGCCTGTGCCCGTTCCGGGGCGCGCTGCTCGCGCGGTTCGGGAGCCCGGCGGGTGCGCTGCCGGACGGCAATGCCCACTGCCACCAGGATCGCCGCGCCGGTGATGATGCCGACGGCTGTCGTCGGGACGTCGAGGAGCTTCAGGGAGCTGGCCAGCAGCACGATCACCAATGCCGCCCGGACGATGCCGCCCGGCGCCCGCGAGGAGATGCGCGAGCCGAGCAGCACGCCCGGGATCGAGCCGAGCAGCACGGCCGCGGCCAGGTCGAGCTGCAGGTCGCCGAAGAGGGCGTGGCCGACGGCGGCCGACAGCACCAGCGGGATCGCCTGGACGAGGTCGGTGCCGACGAGATCGTTGGCGCGCAGCGTCGGGTAGAGGGCCAGCAGGGCGACGATGATCAGCGAGCCGGAGCCGACGCTGGTCATGCCCACGATGACGCCGCCCGCGACGCCGATCAGCAGCGTGGGGACCGGGCGCACGACGATCGGCTCGGCGGATGCCGGCCGGCCGCGGCCCACCCAGGCCTTGAGCAGGAGGCCGCCGGCGGCGAGCAGGAGGGCGACGCCGAGGGAGATCTTGATGATGTGCTGGACGGTCTCGTCGTCGCCGAGGGCGCGCAGGATCAGGACGCCGAGGAAGGCGCTGGGGACGCTGCCCGCGCAGAGCCACGCGACCAGGCGCCAGTTGACCGTGCCGCGCCGGGCGTGGACCCAGCCGCCGAAGGGTTTCATCACGGCGCTGGCCGCGAGGTCGCTGGAGACGGCGGCGACCGGGGGGATGCCGAAGATCAGCACCAGGACGGGGGTCATGAGGGCGCCGCCGCCCATGCCGGTGAGGCCGACCACGATGCCGACACCGAGGCCGGCGAGCGCCAGGGTGAGATCCATCCCGGAAGTCTCCGGGACGGACTCCCTCCTTGTCTACCAACTGGGTCGATTTTGTGGACTTTAACTCGGCCAGGTGAGCGTTCACTACGGGCGGAAACCAGGGGCCTGCGGCAAAGGCGTAAATATCCGGAAAAGCGGGCTCGCCGGGAACCTTCCCGAGACGGCCCGGATGGGTTGTGATCGCTAACAGCGGACCCACAGGGAGATCATTGCTTCCGGGTTACGTATTGACTACGGCAGTGTTAGCGATAACACTCCGGAGGACGCATCGATCGAAGGTGATCCTCGGGAGGGTGTCATGGTGGTCAGCTCGTTACCCTCCGCGGCGCACGGTGGCCGGATCGAGTTGCGGCAGCTGCGATACTTCGTGACCCTGGCCGAAGAGCTGCATTTCGGGCGCGCCGCCGCCCGGGAGCACATCGTCCCCTCCGCGCTCACCGCCCAGGTGCAGCGGCTCGAGCGGGCCGTCGGGGTCCAGCTCGTCGACCGCACCACCCGGCACGTGCGGCTGACCGAGGCCGGCGACCGGTTCCTCGTCGAGGCGCGGCAGATCCTCGACCACGTGGAGCGCGCGGCGGAGCAGGCCCGCGGCACGGCGGCGCCGACGCTGCGGCTGGGCGTGCTCGACGAGGGCTACGACGCGATCCGCCCGGTCCTGCGCGCCCTGCAGCGGCAGCAGCCCGAGCTGGAGATCCACCAGGTGCAGGCGGGCGTGCCCGAGCAGTGCCGGATGCTCGCCGACGGCCGGCTCGACGTCGGAGTGGGGCGGCTGCCCGGCCCGGCGACGGGTGTCGCGGCCGAGGTGTTCCGGCACGATCCGCTGGGCGTGCTGATGGCCGCCGATCACCCGTACGCGGACCTGCCGCACGTCCCGGTCGGCGCCCTGCGCGAGGAGACCCTGCTGCTCTCCGACGGCGACGTGGCCCCCGAGTTCAACGCGTTCGTGTCGGAGATGTGCAAGCTGGCGGGCTTCTTCCCGGCGAGCTTCCCCGGCACCGTGCAGACCTTGCGGGCCGCCGTCGATCTCGTGGCGGAGAAGCGGTGCGTGCTGTGCGCCCCCGCCTCGACCTCCGGCTGGCCGGACGATGTCCGCTGGCGCCCGCTCGGCCCCGTGGCGCCGCGTTATCCCTGGTCCCTGCTGTGGCGCGCGCACGAGCCGTCCGCGCAGGTCCTCGACCTGATCGCGGCGGCGCGCCGCCTGGCCACCGAACGGGGCTGGACAGGCGGCGCGCCGGAGGAGCTCGTCAGCTGACCCGGATCATGTTCCAGGACAGCGGCGGGAGGACGGCCTGCAGCCGCCCGCCGTCGATCTTCGGGTCGTCCACCGTCTTCGGCGCCACACGATCGGGAGAAGCGGCGGTGTTGACCGCGTCCGGGTCATCGTCGAAGAGCGCCGTGTGCGAGGCCGCCGACAGCGAAGGCAGCGACCGCAGATCGACATCCAGGGCAACCGAGTCGTCCAGTGACCGGTTCACCGCGAAGATCACGACACCGTCCGGGGAGGACACTGCCACGGAGTCGATCACGGGCACGTCGCCGTACAGCGAAGTCGGCACGGAAGGGGCCGACGCCACGGTCTGCAGCGCCGTGCCCTGCCCGTACCGGGCGGTCAGGGCGAACGGGTGGAAGGACGCCTGCTTCCACACCGCCCCGCCCGGCTCGGTCATGATCGGCGCGATGACGTTGACCAGCTGCGCCAGGCAGCCGATCTTGACCCGGTCGGCGTGGCGCAGCAGCGAGATCAGCAGGTTGCCGACCACGACCGCGTCGGTCACCGAGTAGACGTCCTCGATCAGCCGCGGCGTCTGCTCCACCTCGAGGTTGGTCTCGCCGACGAACCGGCTCTGGTACCACACGTTCCACTCGTCGAAGGAGATGTGGATCCGCTTCGACTGCCGCTTCACCGCCCGTACGTGATCGGCGGTCGCCACCACCTCCTCGATGAACGCGTCCATGTCGGTGGCCACCGCGAGGAAGCTGGCCCGGTCGTCGCCGTGCTGCTGGTAGTAGGCGTGCGCGGAGATGTAGTCGACCGCCTCGTACGCCTCCTTGAGCACCGTCGCCTCCCACGAGCCGAAGGTCGGCATCGCGCGGTTGGAGCTGCCGCACGCGACCAGCTCGATCGACGGGTCGACCTGGCGCATCGCCTTGGCGGTCTCGACGGCGATCCGGGCGTACTCCTCGGCGGTCTTGTGCCCGGTCTGCCAGGGCCCGTCCATCTCGTTGCCGAGACACCACACCTTGATCCCGTACGGATCCCCGCCGCGCAGGTCGGACCAGTACGTCCCGCCCGGCAGGTTGCAGTACTCCACCAGGTCGCGGGCGGCCTCGAGCCCCCGCGTGCCCAGGTTGACGGCCATCATCGGGTCGACGCCGGCCGCGCGGGCCCACGTCATGAACTCGCCGACGCCGACCTCGTTGGTCTCCAGGGACCGCCAGGCCAGGTCGAGGCGCCGGGGCCGGTCGGCGACTGGCCCGATGCCGTCCTCCCACCGGTAGTTGGAGACGAAGTTGCCGCCGGGGTACCGGACGATCGGCACCCCCAGCTCGCGCACGAGCTCCGCCACGTCCTGCCGGAACCCGTCGCCGTTCGCGGACGGGTGACCCGGCTCGTAGATCCCGGTGTAGACGCAGCGTCCCATGTGCTCGACGAACGAGCCGTAGAGGCGCGGGTCCACCGTCCCGATCGTGTACGCGGGGTCGACGGTCAGGGAAGCGTTGAGCATTCTCATCCTTTCAGGCCGCTGCCGGCGATGCCTTCGACGATATTGCGCTGGAAGAGCAGGAACACGGCGACGAGGGGAATCGCGCCGAGGATCGCGGACGCCATGGTGTCGGCGTACCGGATGCCGAACGTGCCCTGCACCGTGGCGAGCCCGACCGGGATCGTCATGGTGTCGGGGTTGCTCAGCACGAGCAGGGGCCACAGCAGGTCGTTCCACGAGGTGACGAACGCGAAGATGGCGACCGCGGAGACCGCCGGGCGGGCCAGCGGCATGATGATCCGCCGGTAGATGCGCAGCCAGCCGGCGCCGTCCATGCGGGCGACCTCCTCCAGCTCGCGCGGCAGGCCGTCGAAGAACTGCTTGAAGATGAAGACGGCCACGGCGGTCGGGATCTGCGGCAGGCTGACCGCCCAGAACGTGTTGAGCAGGCCGAACGAGTCCATCTCCCGGAACTGCGGGACGATCAGCACCTGGCTCGGGATCATGATGCCCGCGAGCACGAACCAGAAGACCACGTTGCTGTAGCGGAACCGCATGCGGGACAGGGCGAACGCCGCGAGGCTCGCCAGCAGCACCGTGCCGGCCGCGGTCAGCGTGGAGATGAAGATGCTCGCGCCGAACCACTGCACGATGTCGGTGTCGCGCAGGATCCGGCCGAAGGCCGACACCGTCGGGTCGTTGATCGCCCAGGTGGTGTTGACCGTCTCGGCGTTCGGCTTGAGCGCGGTGTCCAGGGCCCACAGCAGCGGGACGAGCCACAGCAGGGCGAAGGCGATGAGCACGCCGGCGCAGATGCGGTTGAACAGCTTCGTGCGCGTGGCCACGCTCGCGGCGGTGGCGGGAGGACGCGTCGCGATGCTCATGGTCACACCCCCTTTTCCTGGCGGCGGACGATGGTGAACCAGACCGCGGAGACGGCCAGGACGACGAGGAAGAACAGCATCGAGACGGCGGACGCGTAGCCGATGCGGAAGTTGGTGAAGCCCTCGTCGTAGACGTACTGCAGGATCGAGCGGGTCGCGAAGTCCGGCCCGCCGGAGGTCATGATGTACATCTGGTCGAAGACCTTGAGCGACGCGATGACCTGCAGCACGCAGACGAGCGTGGTGGTGCGCCCGAGCAGCGGCAGCGTGATCGACTTGATCTGCTGCCACGGCGACGCCCCGTCGATCGACGACGCCTCGTAGAGGTCGCGCGGGATCTCCTGCAGGCCGGCGAGGTAGAGCACGAAGTTGAAGCCGAGCGTCCACCACAGCGTGGTGATCGCCAGCGACGGCATGGCCCACGACGGATCGCCCAGCCAGTTCGGCGCGGTGATGCCGATCTTGCCGAGGCTGACCTCGATGAGGCCCAGCCCGGGCGTGTAGAGGAACATCCAGATCAGCGCCACCACGGCCGACGGCAGGATGTACGGCGCGAAGAACGCGAGCCGGAAGAACCAGCGCCCGTGCTTGACCCGGTCGGCCAGCAGCGCGAGCGCCAGCGCCAGCACAATGAGCGGCGGCGTGGTCAGGATGGTGAACCACAGCGTGTGCCACAGCGACGACCAGAAGTCCCCGCTCTGCAACGCCTCGGTGTAGTTGCCCAGCCCGGCGAAGCTCGACAAGCCCGGCTTGACGAGACTGGTGTCGAAGAAGCTCATCAGCAGCCCGTAGAGCCCGGGCCCGATGATGAACAGCAGGTACACCAGCAGGAACGGCGCCAGGAAGCCCGCGGCGGGCAGACCGTACCCGCGCTTCTTCTCGGCCAGGGGCTCCTCGGCGGACGGCGTGCGTACGGCGGTCTCGGTGGTGGTCATGGAGGCACCTCCTTTCGACGAGTCAGACGGGCGGGGCGGTCTTGGCGAGCCGGTCGAGGTTGCCGCGCATCTGCGAGACGGCGGCGGCCGGCGTCTCCCGCCCGGCGAGCACGTTGCCGATGGCCGCGCTGCAGACGATCTCGAAGTTGGAGCCGGAGCCGGAGTACCAGCCCTCGGGGTCGTAGGTGGCGCCGTCGACGGCGGCCGCGTAGTTGGACTGCGGCGTCATCGCCTTGTACTCGGCGCTGTCGAGGAACGGCTTCCACGCGGGCACGTGGCCGCCCTCGGCCCAGGTCTTGCTCTGTTCCAGCATCGTCTTGATGAAGTCGAGCGAGCGGTCCAGCGCGGCCTGGTCGCGGGTCGGCTGCTTCGGGATGACCAGCGTGTGCGAGTCGGCCTGCACCGCGTACGTCCCCCCGCCGAACACGTTCGGGAACAGCGTCATCGAGAAGGGCATCTTCGCCGTCTGGAACGTCGAGATCTCCCACTCGCCCTGGAAGTAGAAGCCCGCCTGGCCGTTGGCGAACATCGCGATCGCGCCCTGGTAGTCCACGCTGCCCGGCATCAGCCCGCTGCTCGTGAGCTTCTGCATGAACGTGAAGACCTCGGTCGCCTTGTCGTCGTCGATGACCACCTTGGTGCCCTCGTCGGCGAGCACCTGGCCGCCCAGTTGCGCGTAGAGGGACTGGAAGATGCGCCACGGGCTGGCGACGTCGCCGTCGATCGCGACCACCCCGCCGTACCCCTTGGTCACGGCCTTGACCTTGGTGAGGGCGTCGATGAACTTCTCCTGCGTGTCCAGCGGCGCCAGGGTCCCGTCGGAACCGAGCAGGCCGGCCTTGGCACAGATGTCGGTGTTGTAGAACATGACGAACGGGTGCGTGTCGATCGGGATGGCGTAGGCCTTGCCCTCCACCAGCCCGGCCTCCCAGGGCCGCTGCGAGAACATGTCCGGCGTCATGCCGTGCCGGGCCAGGTCCTCCGGGCGCAGCTCCTCGAGCAGCCCGGCCGTGACCAACGTTTTCGCGCGGGTCAAATGAGAGACGGCGACGTCCGGCGGCTTCTGGCCGAGCGTCGCCAGCGACAGTTTCGTGTAGTAAGGGTTGCCCCAGGCGAGCGTCACGGCGCTCAGGTCCGTCCCGGGGTGGGAACTGCGGTAGGCGTCGAGCATCTGCGTCATGCGCAGGCCGTCGCCACCGCCGAAGAGATTCCAGAAGTCCACGGAGCCGCCCGTGTCGCGTCCGGGGGTGAAGCCGGCGCACCCGGTCAGCCCGAGGGCCGCAGCAGCGGCGGAACCGCCCAGCAGGGCGCGTCGGGTGAGGGCCATGCCGTGAGCCTGCCGTCCGGCCGCCGGACGGGTCCAGAGCCCGACGTTCGCCAGTCAAGAAGGACCGCCACCGAACCAAGAATGATCGACTTCTCCGGTGATCGAGGCTGGCGTAGCGGCCGCCCGGCGGGGTAATGGCGTGGTCATGGAGGAGTTGCGGTGGCTGGCTGTCGTCCGGCACGGGCAGAGCACGGGCAATGTGATCGCGCAGGACGCCGAGACGAGCGGCCTGGAGGCGATCGACATCCCGGAGCGCGACGCCGACGTCCCGCTGTCGGAGGCCGGGCGCGACCAGGCGGCGGCGGTCGGCTCATGGCTGGCGGAGGAGCGTCCCGGCTTCGTGGTGGTGTCCCCGTATCTGCGCACCCGGCAGACGGCGGAGATCGCCCTCGGAGACACCGGGATCCCGTTCGTGGTCGACGAGCGGCTGCGCGACCGTGAGCTGGGCGTCCTCGACCTGCTGACCGGCCGGGGCGTGCAGTCCCGGCTACCGGACGAGTACGCCCGGCGGGCCCGGCTCGGCAAGTTCTACTACCGTCCCCCGGGCGGCGAGTCCTGGGCCGACGTGCTGCTGCGCCTGCGCGCCCTGCTGCGCGAGCTGCGCGAGGACCACCCCGGCGGCCGGATCGTCCTCTTCGGCCACGAGGCGATCGTGCTGCTGGTCCGCTATCTCGCCGAGCAGCTCAGCGAGGAGGAGCTCATGAAGGTGGCGCACGAGACCACGATCGCGAACTGCTCGATCAGTACGTGGGAGCGCCGCGACGGGCGCCTGCAGCCGGTGTTGTTCAACGACGTGGCGCACATCAAGGACGAGGGCGCCCCGCACACGAAGCAGGAGGACGTCGATGCCAGCCCGCAATGAGGAGCAGGTCATCACCCCGGCGGTGCTGCGCGGGTGGCCGCTGCCGGACCCGGCGGGCGACAAGACCAGCCGGGGCACCGTGCTGGTCGTCGGCGGCTCCCGGTTCACCCCGGGCGCGGTGCTGCTCGCCGGCGAGTCCGCGATGCGCGCCGGGGCGGGCCGCCTGCAGCTGGCCGTGGTCGAGTCCACCGCCGCCGCGCTGAGCATCCGGGTGCCCGAGGCCAAGGTCGTCGGGCTGCCCGAGACCGGGCGCGGGTCCGTCTCCGGGGAGGTGCCGGAGCACCTGCTCGAGCTGGCCGGCAAGGCGGACGTCCTCGCCGTCGGCCCCGGCCTGGACGACGTCGACGAGACGCTGCGGCTCATGCACCAGCTGCTCGACGCGGCCGGGTCGTCGTCGGTGGTGCTCGACGCGTACGCCCTCGGCGCGCTGAGCAAGGAGCCCAAGCTGCTCGCGGGCCGCGACCTCAGGGTCGTCCTGACGCCGAACGTCACGGAGGCCGAGATCCTCCTGGGCCGCGAGCCGGGCGACGACCTGGCCGCCGTCGCCGCCGAGCTGGCTTCCTCCTACGGCGCCACCGTCTCCCTCTACGGCCACATCGCCGCCCCGGACGGCAAGGCGTGGCGCGAGGAGAGCGGCGACACCGGGCTGGGCACCTCGGGCAGCGGCGACGTGCGCGCGGGGATCGTCGCCGGCCTGCTGGCCCGCGGCGCCGAACCGGCCCAGGCGGCGTGCTGGGCGGCGTGGGTCCACGCCGTCAGCGGCCAGCGCCTGGCCCCGCGCTACGGCCGCGTCGGCTTCCTGGCCCGCGAGCTGGTCGACGAGGTGGCATTCACGATTGCCACTGTGTAAAGCGGGTACGCCTTCTGTTCACGCCCAGTGAAGGGGAGGTCACCGATGACCACCGCCCGAGAGATCATGACAGCCGATGTCACCTGTGTCGCCGAGGCGGAGACGCTCGCCGACGCCGCCCGCAAGATGGCCGAGCTCGACGTCGGCTCGCTGCCCATCTGCGGTGCCGACAACCGCCTCAAGGGCATGCTGACCGACCGTGACATCGTGGTGAAGGCCCTCGCCAAGGGGCACGACCCGGCCGGCGTCAAGGCGGGCGAGCTGGCGCAGGGCAAGCCGGTCACGATCGGCGCCGACGACGACGCGGCCGAGATCCTGCGCACGATGGCCCAGCACAAGGTCCGCCGCCTGCCGGTCATCGACGGCCACGACCTGGTCGGCATCGTCGCGCTCGCCGACGTGGCCCGCGCCCTGCCGGACCGCCCGGTCGGCGACCTGATCGACGCCATCACCACCTGACCGGCCCGGTCACGCACCACCTGACCGGCCCGATCAGGCGGCCGCCGGGCGCGCCGGCACCCGGATAACGGCTGCCGTCTATGTCCGATATGGTCGTGGTCCCCGGGGTGGGGGCCGGGTCCCGCGGTCCTCACCCCGGGCCGGGCCGTGCCCTGCCCCGGGCCGCCCGGGGCTTGCCGCGCCGCGGGCCTCGCCGGGCCGCCGGGCCTGCGGCGGGGCCGGCGGCGGGGCAGGCGGCGGCGTCAGGCCGTGCGGCGCTGGCCCGTGCGGCGCTCGCGCAGGATCGTCGAGGCGGCCAGCGCGGTGCCGCCCACCCCGACGCCGCCGAGCACGCCGAGGGCGAAGCGCTGCTCGGCACGGACCTCGTGGGCGGCCGGCTCACCAGGCCGGGAGTCGGTGCTCATCCCGGCGAAGGCCGACAGCCCCGCCACCCAGAAGGCCGCCAGCACCGCCCCGGCGGCCAGCAGCCCCCAGCGCGGCAGCTCCACGGGCGGCGCCCACACGGCCGGGATGAACCAGCTCTGCGGCCGCCGCCCGCGCAGCGCCCGCCTGTTCGTGAGGATGCCCGCGACGAAGCCGGGCAGCACCAGCGCCGCGGCCGTCAGCACCACCGGCGTCGTCGGCAGCGTGGCGGCCCCGCCCAGCAGCCCGCCGATGAGCACGCCGCACCACAGCACGCCGGTCAGGCACAGCACGTCCAGCAGCACCAGCACCCGTCGAGACATCACGGCACGGACGTTAACCGCCGCCCTGCCGCGCGGTGGCGCTTTCGCCGATTTCGCAGCGCCCGCGGCCTCCCGGTCCCTCCGGCATCTCCGCCACCGTGGGATCATCCGGCGATGAGCCGACGCCTCGTCTACTACGTCGCGGTGACCATTGACGGCCGGATCGCCGGACCGGGTGGGGAGTCCGCGTTCTTCCCGATGGACGCCGAGCTGATGACCGCCATGAACGAGGTGCAGCCGGAGACCGTCCCGACCGCCTTCCGCCCGGCGCTGGGCATCGAGGGCACGCCGAACAAGCGCTTCGACACGGTGCTGATGGGCCGGGCGACGTACCAGGTGGGCCTGGACGAGGGCGTCACCAGCCCGTACGCCCACCTGCGGCAGATCGTGTTCTCGCGGACGCCCCGGTCCGGCGGGCCGGTGGAGTGGGTCACGGGCGACCCGGCCGCGTACGTGCGGGAGCTGAAGGCGGCCGACGGCCTCGACCTGTGGCTCTGCGGCGGCGGAAAGCTCGCCGCGGCCCTGCTGCCGGAGATCGACGAGCTCGTCGTCAAGCGCTACCCGGTGCTGGCCGGCGCGGGGCTGCCGCTGGTCGACGGCGGCTTCGACCCGGCGGCGTTCACCGTCACCGGCAGCCGGAGCTTCGCCGGCGGCGCGGACGTCACGTCGTACCGGCGGGCCGGCGGCGGGGGACGTGCCGGCGGTACGAGCTGACCGTCGGGTCGCCGTCGATCCAGAAGCGCCACGGGACGTCGTGGGCGGCGGTGACGCCGACGCGCGGGCCGGCGACGATCGGGCCGGCCGGGCCGTCCGCCGGGGCGAGCGTGGCCGGGCCCGTACCGTCGATCACGGAGGTGCCGTTGGCGGCGCGGTCGAGGCCGAGGACCTGCATCAGCTTGGCCGGGCCGGCGGCGAGGTCGGTGTCCCTGCGGGTGCTGCGGCGCTCGCGGGCGAGGGCGAGGCCGTCGACCACCTCGCCGGCGCGGAGCAGGACAGCGGCCGCCACGCCCGCCTCGCCGCAGACAATGTTGGCGCAGAAGTGCATGCCGTAGATCTGGTAGACGTACAGCCGGCCGGCCGGGCCGAACATGACCTCGTTGCGGCTCGTCATGCCACGGTGGGCATGGCTCGCCGGGTCCTGGCCCAGGCCGCTGTAGGCCTCGACCTCGGTGAGCCGGACGGTCACGCCGTTGGCGACCAGCCGCCGGCCGAGCAGATCACGGGCGGCTTCGTCGACACGGGCGGCGGGAAGTTCGAGCCAAGTCACGCCGACCAGTCTGCCCGGCCCCTCAGTTGGCGGGGCGGCGCGGTCCGCCCGGGCGGCGGCGCTTGCCCGGCACGATCGTCGCGGCGGGGCGCTGTGGTCCGAACGGCCGCGTCGGCCCGAACTCGAGCGGGCGGCGGCGCCGGCGGAAGTGGTCGGGCCGCATCATCCGACGAAGTCCTGGGTCATCCACACCATGCCCTTGCTGTCGCGGACCACGCTGAGGCCGATGCGCTCGAAGTCCTTGCTGAGCAGGTTCTTGCGGTGGCCGTCGTTGGGCGGTGTCTCGGCGAGCATGCTGTCGGTCAGGCCGTTGGCCGCGCCCACCTTGGCGGAGTCGCTGGAGCCGGCGCTGCCGTAGCCGATGTTCTCGCCGGCCGAGCTCCACTTGACGCCCTGGGCGCTGAAGCGGTCGCCGATGCCGCCCTCGCCGGAGCACTGGTGGCTCAGCCCGCAGCCGTCGATCATCAGCTGGTTGTGGATCGCCGCGGCCTTCGACAGGTCGCTGTCCAGGGTCAGGGCGTCGAGGCCCTCGTCCTCGCGGGCGGCGTTGATGTGGGCGAGCACCTGGTCGAGGACCGAGCCGCTCGTGGACGGCGCCGAGGTCGAGGCCGCCTTCGTCTTCTTCGCCTTGGCGGTCTCGGCCGGCTTCGACGAAGCCTTGGGGCTGGCCTTGCGCGTCGACGGGCTCGCCTTGGGGCTGGCCGTCTTGGACGGACTGGGGGAGGCCGACGGCGGCACCGAGGGCGGCAGGGAGGCGGCCTCCTCGTCGAGCAGCAGATCCGCGTCCGGGGTGCCGCCCAGGTCGACGGGGGCCTGGGTGGTCAGGGGCGCGTTCGCGGCGGCGTTGTCCGGAACGGTGTCGCCGGAGCGGGCCACGCCGATGACCGTGAAGCCGGCCCCGATCACCACGGCGGTGGCTCCCGCCGCCAGCGTGTACCGGAAACGTCGGGCAGCGGACATCGACACGGAACTGGTCACCTCGGCACTCACAGACTCGGACAGCGTTGCGACATGCACTATGACCGGCCGGGGCGGCGGGGCGGACGTTCCTAAGGAGGGCTAAAGGATCGACACACGAAGAACTAAGAGACCCAGGAGAGGAAGCGGTCGTAGAGGTCGGCGGGGGTGGGTTCGCCGCGCGCGGTGAGGTCGGCGACGGCGTCGTACATCACCGAGGCCATGTAGATGGCGAGCCCGGCGGGGAAGTGGTCGTACTGGGCCGCGAGGTCGGCTTTCGCGTTGGCGCACGGCCAGGGGCGCTCGCAGACCAGGCAGTCCCAGGACGGCCGGGCCGGCAGGTGCTCGGTGGAGGAACTGCCCGGCATGGTTCTCCTCTGAAGATCACTTACGGCGACTTGGGGGCTACACAGAGGAGCGTGCGTCACATACTCTCCACCATCAATGCACCAGTACGAGATTTCCTGGATCGGGATTCTCGCCGTCTCGTTCGGGACAACTGCAAACTTTCTGACACTGGAGGTCGGAGTGGGCGTCGAAACGGGCTCCACGGTCCCGAGGCGGCAGGCCGGGCGGCTCATGAAGCAGCTGCGTGAGCGGGCCGGCATCTCCCTCATGGCCGCGGCGGAGGAGCTCGAGTTCTCCCGCGCCCGGATGTACCGGATCGAGAACGGCGAGGTGGCGCTGCGCAAGCACGACGTGCTCGCCATGTGCTCCTTCTACGGCGCCGGCGCCCAGATCACCGAGGTGCTCGTCGGCCTCGCCCGCGAGTCCAAGGCCAAGGGCTGGTGGCACGCCTACGGCGACGTCGTCCCCGGCTGGTTCGAGCTCTACGTCGGCATGGAGACCGCCGCCGAGCGGCTGCGCCACTACGCCCCGAGCGTCATCCCGGGCCTGCTGCAGAACCCCGAGTACGCCGAATGGGTCTTCCGCCAGCGCGCCGACCTCGACGACGCCGGGGTGCGCAACGCCGTCGCCGTCCGCCTGGAACGGCAGGAGCTGCTGCGCCGGGCCAGCCCGCCGCCCCCGCGCCTGGACGTGCTCGTCGACGAGGGCGTGCTGCGCCGCACGATCGCCGACACGCTGGGCATGCAGAAGCAGCTCGCCCATCTCGTCAACATCTGCCAGCGCCCGGGCGTGAGCGTGAGGGTCATCCCCTTCGAGGCCGGACCGCACACCGCGTCAAGCGCCGGTTCGTTCACCATTCTCGATTTCCCGACCGTCGGCGCCGCCGCCCCGGAACCGACGACCATCTATTGCGAGAATCTGACCGGCGCCCTCTACCTGGACAAGCCCCGCGAAGTGGAGACTTACAGCGGCGTGTGGGCTGAGCTGGAACAAGTCGCGCTCGGCCGGCGCGCCTCCGAGGATCTCATCGGCACGATCATCAAGGAGAGCGATGCCTGACCTCAGCGGTGCGCGCTGGCACAAGAGCACGCGCAGCGGCAGCAACGGGGGCGACTGCGTGGAGGTCGCCGACAATCTGGTGGACGTCGTGGCCGTACGCGACAGCAAGGACCCCGACGGCCCGGCGCTCGTCTTCCCGAAAACGGCGTGGCGTGCCTTCGTCGCGGGCCTCAAGGCCCAATAGCCTGGCGGGGTGAGCGATCCCGCCGACCTCGGCACCCCCGCCGACCTGTGGCGACGGTGGGCCACCCTGGCCGCCGCCCTGAGCGCCCTCGGCCACGAGGACACCTGGTCGATCACCGTCGCCGGCGCCCACCACGACGACGGCGGCGGCAACTGGGCGCACCTCACGCTGGTCGAGGGCGGCCGGGCGGTGCTCTACGGCTACGACCACGAGTACAGCGCGACCGTCGACGCCGAGCCGCCCCTCGACCTGCTCGCGGGCGCCCCGGAGTGGCTGCCGTGGGACGAGCTCACCGGTCCCGCCGGGCGCGACGAGCTGGGCTACGCCTACTGGTACGACGCCGGGGGCTGGCGCCGCGTCCCGTACGAGCTGCGCGACGGCCTGGGCACGACGGCCGGCCCGGTCCTCGGCGAGGACGACGCGTGCCGGGAGCTCGCCGAGTTCGTCTTCGAGTGGGGCGAGCACGACGTCGACACCCCGGCCGAGCGCGCCGACGTCGCCGCGGCCGCCGCCCGGCTGCTGGCCGGGTTCGGCTCGCCGGCCCTGCACGCGCTGCTCGGCAGGCTCACCACCCAGGTGCCCGACATCCGCGTCGGCCTCGCCGTGGCCACCCGCGCCGGGCTGCTCGGCGACGTCGAGCCGCCGGCCCGCCCGCCCGGCCGGCCCCCGGAGCGCCGCCGGGTCCGCAAGCTCAGCGACGCCGACCACGACCGGCTCATCTGGGCGGCCATGCACCGCGAGCCCGAGCGCGACCGGCCCGTTCCGGTCGGCACCGGCGAGCTCGGTGCCCTGGCCACCTGGCTGCGCGGCCGCGCCCCCGCCGGCGACGGCCGGTGCCAGGTCAGCGTCTACGCCGACGACAGCAGCCTGGAGGCCCAGGTCGGGGACCCGCCGCCCGCCGAGCGCCCCGCGGAGGGCCGCTTCGGCATGTTCCACGAGCTCAGCGATCTCGTCCGGCGGCTGCGCGCGGCCGAGGCCGACGACGCGTACGGCCGATGGCTCTTCCTCCGCGTCACCACCACCGCCACGGAGGTGACCGTCGAGCGCCGCTACGACTCCTGGCCGCCGTGGTGGCCGGACGACGACACCTTCGGCCCGTGGCGCGCCAACCTGCGCAAGGAAGTCGAGGCGCGGGCGGCGCCGTGGCAGCCGGAGTGGGCGGCGCTGCTCGACCCGGAGATCGCCTACCGGCCCGCCGACGGCTGATCGCTACAGTGCGCGATGTGAACAGACTTCTGCGAACCATCACCGGCGTCGCGCAGCGGGTGGCACCCCGGCGCGCTCCCGAGCCTCCGGCCGGCACGGCGGCGCGGCGCCCGGCGCGGCACGTGCCCACCGGGCAGCGCGGCCGCCAGGTCGAGTACGCCCCGCACCTCGACGGCGACGCCGACCCGGGCGAGGTCGTGTGGACCTGGGTCAAGTACGAGGACGACCCGCACCAGGGCAAGGACCGTCCCGTCCTCGTGGTGGGGCGCGACGCGCGTACCCTCCTGGGCCTGATGCTGTCCTCCCAGAGCGACCGGGACGGCCAGCGCAACTGGCTCGCGCTCGGCCCCGGGGCCTGGGACCGCGAGGAGCGGCCCAGCTGGGTGCGGCTCGACCGGGTGCTCGAGGTCGACGAGGACGGCATCCGCCGCGAGGGCGCCGTGCTGGACCGGGCCCGCTTCGACCGGGTGGCGGCGATCCTGCGGCGCAACTACAACTGGGCATAACGCGGCCCGCGGGCGAGTTGACGTCTACCGTGACGGCAATGGTGGGTTTCGGTGCAAAACAGGCATGGCTGGCGGTCCGGGGCGTCGATCAGCAGGCGCTGGTGGACGCCCTCGGGCTGCGGGACCTCGGCGAGGTGCCGTGGCGCGACGGGCTCGACGTGGCCCACCTGACCGACGACCGGATCGCGGTCACGCCCGCCCTCGACGGCTGGACCCTCGCGGTCGGGCGGCGGCTGCTCAACCACCCGGCCGACGTGGTCGATCTCTCCGGGCGGCTGGGGACCGAGGTGCAGCAGTTCGCCACCCACCGGGTCACCGAGATCCACCGCTGGCAGCGCGCGGAGAAGGGGGAGCTGATCCGCGCTTTCGGGTATGTGGGCCAGACAGGCGACGTCACCACGTGGTTCGGCGACCCGACTCCGGTCGAGCTCGAGTTGGGCCTGCCTCCCGTTTACCTGGCGGCCGAGCCGGTCACTTTGGAGGAGGAGCTCGCCGCCCTGGTGGCGGAGGAGACCACGATCCTGGTGTCCGAGCAGGACGTGCTCCGCGTGGCCGGCGCGTGGAGCATCGACCCGTCGCGGCTCGGCGCGCCCGCGCCCGGCCGGCTGCGGGTCGGGGCAGTGCTCTAGGAGGGCGGAGATCATGCGCAAATACGTCATCATGGGCGTGCAGGGCAGCGGCAAGGGCACCCAGAGCGAGCTGCTCGCCAAGGACCTCGACCTCGTGCACATCAGCGTCGGCGACATCTTCCGCTGGCACGTGCAGCAGCACACCAAGCTCGGCGCCCAGGTCCGCCGCACGATGAACGCCGGCGAGCTGGTCGGCGACGACCTCGTCGAGTCCGTCGTGCGCGACCGCCTCGACCAGCACGACTGGAACTTCGGCTTCATCATCGACGGCTTCCCGCGCAACGGGCGGCAGGCCGAGTTCTTCATGGAGAGCTACGACATCGACGCCGTGATCCACCTTGAGCTGCCCGACGCCGAGGTGCGCCGCCGCGTCCTGAGCCGCCGGCTGTGCCCCGGCTGCGGCATGGACTACAACCTCATCGCCGACCGGCCCGAGCAGGAGGGCCGCTGCGACATCTGCGGCACCGAGCTGATCGTCCGGGACGACGACACCCCCGAGGCGCTGGCCGCGCGGCTCCGGGACTACCACGAGAAGACCAAGCCGGTCCTGGACATCTTCCGCCGCAAGGAGGTCGTCCACGACATCGACGCCCGGCCGGCGCAGGACGACGTGCAGCAGGCCATCCGCAAGACGCTGGACCTGCCCGCCTACACCCCCTGACGCTGCTCGATCGCCTCGCACACCGTCTCGACGACGGCGAGCCGCGCATGGTGTTTGTCGTCGCCGGGGATCACGTGCCACGGCGCGTTCTTGTGATCCGTGCGCTCGAGCATTTCCTTGACCGCCTTCTCGTACGCCGGGCGCTTGTCGCGGTTGCGCCAGTCCTCGTCCGTGAGCTTCCACGCGCGCAGCGGATCGTTCGCCCGGTCCTCGAACCGGCGCAGCTGCTCCTCCGGCGACACGTCGAGCCAGAACTTGACCATGATCATGCCCTCGGCGGTGAGCGTGCGCTCGAACTCGACGATCTCGTCGTACGCCCGCCTCCACTGCTCCTTGGTGGCGAAGCCCTCGACCCGCTCGACCAGCACCCGGCCGTACCAGGAGCGGTCGAACACCGCCATGCCACCCCAGCCGGGCAGCTTGGGCCAGAAGCGCCAGAGGAAATGGTGGCGCTTCTCGTCGTACGTGGGGGCGGCGAACTGTGACACCCGGACGTGCCGGGGGTCGATCGGGGCCGTCAGCCGCTTGATCGCGCCGCCCTTGCCGGACGCGTCCCAGCCCTCGAAGACGACGCACAGCGGCGGCCCGATCTTCTTGGCGCCGATCTGACCGCCGAGCTCCAGCCGCAGCCTGAGCAGCCGTTGCTGGGCCTCTTCGAGCTGCTGTTGCGCCTTCTTCTTCGCCATGGGGCCACGTTAATTCGCTTCCGGCGCTGCGGGACAATCGGTGGGTGACTCTTGTTGACGACATGCTGTGGCGCGGGCTGATCCAGGACTCGACCGACCCCTCTGAGCTGCGAGCCCTGCTCGACGGCGACCCGGTCACGTACTACGTGGGCTTCGACCCCACCGCCGCCTCCCTGCACGTCGGCAACCTCATGCAGGTGGTGACCGCGCGCCGGCTCCAGCTCGCCGGGCACAGGCCGCTGCTGCTCGTCGGCGGTGCGACCGGGCAGATCGGCGACCCGGGCGGGCGCTCGACCGAGCGGGTGCTCAACGCGCCGGAGGTCACCGCCGGCTGGGTGACGCGCATCCGCTCGCAACTTTCTCCGTTCGTCTCCTTCGACGGTGACAACGCCGCGACCATGGTCAACAACCTGGACTGGACCGCGTCGCTGTCGGTGATCGACTTCCTGCGGGATGTCGGCAAGCACTTCCCCGTCAACAAGATGATCGCCCGCGACGTGGTGAAGAACCGGCTCGAGACCGGCATCAGCTTCACCGAGTTCAGCTACCAGCTGCTGCAGGCCAACGACTTCTACGAGCTGCACCAGCGGCACGGCTGCCTGCTGCAGTTCGGCGGGTCCGACCAATGGGGCAACATCACCGCGGGCGTCGACTTCGTCCGCCGCCGCGGCGCCGGCCCCGTGCAGGCGTTCACCACCCCGCTGGTCCTCAAGGCCGACGGCACCAAGTTCGGCAAGACCGCGGGCGGGGCGACCTGGCTCGACCCGGAGATGACCTCGCCGTACGCCTTCTACCAGTTCTGGATCAACGCCGACGACGCGGACGTGGCCAAGTACCTGCGCTACTTCAGCTTCAAGTCGCGCGAGGAGATCCTGGCGCTGGAGAAGGAGACCGCGGAGCGGCCGCAGGCGAGGCTCGCGCAGAAGGAGCTGGCGTACGAGATCACCGCGCTCGTGCACGGCTCCGCCGAGGCCGATCAGGCGGTGGCGGCGAGCCAGGCGCTGTTCGGGCGGGGAGAGCTCGCGTCCCTCTCCGCGGCGACGCTGCGGGCAGCGTTGTCCGAGACCGGTCTGACTCCCGTACGCGGGGAGCTGCCCACGGTCGCGGCCCTGCTCGTGGAGACGGGGCTCGCGAAGAGCAACGGGGACGCGCGGCGGACGATCTCGGAGGGCGGGGCGTACGTGAACAACGAGCGCGTAACCGATGCCGAGGCCGTGGTGCCCTCGTCCGCCCTGCTCCACGGGCAGTTCCTCGTGCTGCGCAAGGGGAAGCGGACCTTCGCCGGCGTCGAGCGGGTTTAGCTTCCGGACGTGTGGCGGGGGTCTCGTACCCCCCGATTTGGCGCTGGCGGCTCGGGGGAGTAATGTTTTCCGAGCCGCCAGGGAGACGGACGCGGGTGACGCGGACGGCCTGGGGCCAAACCAACC
>NZ_JAUQWH010000046.1 GCF_030757795.1 Actinoplanes oryzae | reverse complement strand
GGCCGCCATGGACGCGACCGACCAGCTGGTGATCACGATGTCGGCTCGTAACGACTCGGCGGAGACCGCGGCGCGCATGCTCGACCACCTGGAGCAGAGCGGCCGGCAGCGGCTGGTGCGGCAGGCGATCAGCGTGGTCACCATGCCGCCGACGCGCAAGGACATCGACCTGCCGGCGATCCAGCGGCACTTCGCGGCCCGGACGCGGGCGGTGCTGCTGGCGCCCTACGAGAAGCTGATCGACTCCGGCGAGCCGCTGCGTTACGGGCACCTCTCCAACGGCACCCGGGACAGCTGGCTCAAGATCGCCGCAGCCGTGGCAGAAGGACTGTGAGAAAGGCGGGCCCCAGCAAAGAGGCCCGCCACATCACTAGGAAAGAGCGTCCGCCGCCACCGGGTCGCTGTCGCGCAGGAACTGCGCGCACCGAGCCGCCTCGTCCGCCTCGCCGATCTCGGCCGCGGCCAGCGACAGCGCGTGCAGCGCCCGCAGGAAGCCGCGGTTCGGCTCGTGCGCCCACGGCACCGGCCCGTGGCCCTTCCACCCGTTGCGGCGCAGGGCGTCCAGGCCGCGGTGGTAGCCGGTGCGGGCGTACGCGTAGGCGGTCACCGGCTGCTGCGCGGCCAGCGCGCTCTCGGCCAGCGCGGCCCATCCCCCGCTGAACGCCGGGAACTTCGCCGCCACCTCCTTGTAGGCGTCGTCGCTGCCGGTCTGCGCGGCGGTGGCCAGGGCAGCCTCGGCGGCCTCGTCCGCGGGGATGCGCGTGGCCGGGGGCTCGGGAAGGAGATTCTGCATGCCACCATTCAACCCGGTCACGCCGCTGGATCATCCCAAGCCGTGCCGAGGGCGTGGAGCCGGTCCGCGTACTCGATCCGCGACGCCCACGACGAGGGCCAGGCCGCCATTCCCAGCGCCGCGCCCGCGAAGGCTCCGGCCAGGCACGCGATGGAGTCGGAGTCGCCGGAGGAGCACGCGCCCCGGCCCACCACGGCCAGTGGGTCCTCCGGTGAGATCAAATAGCAGTACAGCGCTGTGGCCAGCGCCTCCTCCGCGATCCAGCCCGCGCCCGTCGCGTGACAGGGGTCACCCGCGAACGAGCCCCGGCTCACCGCCGCGGACACCCGGGCCAGCGCGGCGTCCGTTTCGTCCCATCCGCGGGCGATGAACGCCTCCACGGACGGCGCCTGCGAGTGCTGCCACAAATCCCCGAGCCACTCCGAGCGATAGACCGTCCGCTGCGAGGCACACCGGTCACGCATCGCGGGCACAAGATCCTCAGGATCAAGACCATCCATGAGCCACCGTACGCCCAGAGCAGTCAGCTCCGAAGCCGCCAGCGCCGTCGGATGGCCGTGCGTCAGCCCCGCCTGCAACTGAGCGCCGCCGGCCCGGTCGTCCTCGGTCAGCCCCGGTGCGACGCCCAGCGGCGTGACCCGCATGTTCGCGCCGCACCCCTTCGAGTCGATCTGCGATGCCTCCTGCCACCGGCGCCCCTCGGCAAGGGACGCGCACGCACGCAGGCACGTCATCCCGGGCGCCCGGTTGTTGTCGGGGCTGACGGACCACTCGACGAAGGCCTTCCGCAGCACCGGTTCAAGGTCAGCCAACGGGGACAGCAGGGAGAAGCCCACCGCGAGCATCATCTGCGTGTCGTCGGTCACGAGCGCCGGATCGCCCGACAGCTCGCGCGGGCCGCCGGGGCCGTAGGCGGCGACGATCTCCTCGTACGGCATGAACTCGGTCGGCTTGCCCAACGAGTCGCCGTAGGCGAGGCCGTACAGGGATCCGGACGCTTTTCGCATGATGGCTACCCTACGAACATGTTCGGCGATCCTCACCAGCCTTTCGACGCGACCGAATCCGAGATCGAGTCGCGTGCCGAGTTCGACACCCACCTGGCGAAGCGGTCGCTGGCCGGCCTGATCGTGCTGGGCCTGCGCCTGGACCGGGAGCCGCCGGACCTGTCCGAGGTCGACGTCACGGGCACCCTCTTCGTGGGCTGCGAGATGCCGTCGGCCGAGGCAGAGCTCGACGTGATCCGGCGCGGGGCGCATGTGATCCCGCCCTTCGACGAGCGGCCCTTCCCGACCCATCCCGCGCTGCTCTACACACCCGAGGACCTGGCGGCCGGGTTCGCCGACCACGGCTTCGCCGGCATGTACGACACCCTGGTCTACCAGCACTTCCTCGACCACGGTGGCGCGTCGCCGGATCTTCGCGAGGCGATCGCGCAGCGCCTGCACGACGCGGGCGTGGACAACGCGCTGGGCAAGGCACTGGCGGCGTGGTTCGAGGTGCACGGCCCGCGCGGCGCGGTCGGGATCATGGGCGGGCACGCCGAGCCGCGCGGCTCCGACGCGTACAGGATGGCGGCCGAGCTGGCGCACCGCCTGGCCGGCGCCGGGCGGCTGATCGTGACCGGCGGCGGGCCCGGGGTCATGGAGGCCGCGAATCTCGGCGCCTACTTCGCCACGCGCACCGCCGCGGAGCTCACCGAGGCGATCGACCTGCTCGCGCCGGCACCCGACTTCCGCGACCACGATCCCTTCACCTCGGCCGCGCTGGCGGTCCGGGCGCGATACCCCATGCCGGCCGGGGTGACGGGCGATGTGGTCGCGCAGCTCACGCACGGCGGCCTGGCGCTCCCCACCTGGCTGTACGGCCACGAGCCCGCCAATCTCTTCGCCGGCCAGATCGGCAAGTACTTCTCCAACGCCGTCCGCGAGGACTCGATCCTGCGCCTGGCCCGGGGCGGGATCGTCTTCGCGCCCGGCTGGGCCGGCACCGTGCAGGAGGTGTTCCAGGCGGCGACCAAAACGTTCTACCGCACCGACGGCCCGTCGGGCGCCTTCGTCTTCCTCGGCCGGGCGCACTGGGCCGGCCTCCCGGTGGAGGAGCTGCTCAAGCCGCTGCTCGCCCGCTCCCCGCACGGCGACCAGTCGCACCTGATCGTGGTCACCGACGACCTCGACGAGGCCATGGCCGCCCTGGAGGCGCCCGCCACATAGCGTAGTGGCATCGACCGATCACACTGCGGGTATGGACTTCCTCTATCTCGCCCTCGCGGGCGTGGGACTGATCGCCGTGCTCACCTTCGCCACCATGCAGGGCAAGCGTGACCTCCGGTCGAGCCACGACGATCCCGTCCGCTTCCTGAACGAGCGCGGCGACGGCGGCCCGACCGCGGGATACGTCGGCTTCGCCGACAGCGCCGGAGGCGGGGACGGCGCAGGCAACAGCGGGGACCACCACGGCGGAGGCTGGGGCGGAGGCGACGGCGGCTGGGGCGGAGGCGGCGACAGCGGAGGCGGAGGAGGCGGCGGAGGCGGGAACTGATCAGGCGACGCGGACGCGGCGCCAGTTGTTGACGGGGAGGTCCCACTCGGGGACGTCGGTCAGGCCGTTCTCGTCCATGGCGTTGTAGACGGCCAGGCGCGCGCCCTCGAAGAGGAACTCCACGGCGTGCAGGATCCGGGGCCGCCACTCGGCCACCGTGATCAGCTCGATGATGTTGACCTCGCGCAGCACCTTGTCGCGGGCGTTGCGCAGGGCGGAGTGCGGGTCGGCGCGCCAGTCGAGCTGGATGCCGGTCGCGAACCAGTCGATCGGGGCGCTCATGTCCACCCTGTTCCACGTGATCGCGCACTCGTCGAACTTGCGGTGGGTAATCTCGACATTCGTCTCACCGAAGCCGAGGATCACCGGGCCGTCGGCGAACCAGCCGCGCTCGGCCATGTCCCACATGAGCCAGCCGGACATGAGCCGACGGCCGATGAGCCGCGAGAACCGTGCTCTGTGGACGGCGGCAAGGGCGACCGCGTCGTGGTGCCAATCGGGGTCGTACCCCTCGATCCCGAGCAAGATCACCGCCTCCGCCGCCCAGCAGAGAACGATGGTACCCACCCCGGAGCGTCACCTTGCAACATGATCGCGGCCGATCCCCCGAAGGCAGAGCCGCCAGTCCCCCCAAGGCAGCGGACCGATCCCCCGAAGGCAGCGCGGCCGATCCCCGCGAGGCAGCGCGGCCGATCCCCGCGAGGGAGCGCGGCCGATGCCGCGAAGACAGCGCGGCCGGTCCCCCAGCAGGGAGCCGGCCGCGATCACAGCGTCAGGGCACCGTCACTTCGCGAGCGTCGTGCCCGTCGAGCGCAGGTGCTCGCAGGCCTCGACGACGCGCTGCGCCAGGCCGGCCTCCGCGATCTTGCCCCAGGCCCGCGGGTCGTACTGCTTCTTGTTGCCGACCTCGCCGTCCACCTTGAGCACGCCGTCGTAGTTGCGCAGCATGAAGTCGGCCACCGGGCGGGTGAAGGCGTACTGCGTGTCGGTGTCGATGTTCATCTTGACCACGCCGTAGTCCAGGGCGCCGTGGATCTCCGAGAGCAGCGAGCCCGAGCCGCCGTGGAAGACCAGGTCGAACGGCTTCTCCTTGCCGTACTTGGCGCCGACCGCCTCCTGGATCTCCTTGAGGATCTCCGGGCGCAGCTTGACGTTGCCGGGCTTGTAGACGCCGTGCACGTTGCCGAAGGTCAGGGCCGTCATGTAGCGGCCCTTCTCGCCCAGGCCGAGCGCGGCGGCGGTGGCCAGGCCGTCCTCGACGGTCGAGTAGAGCTTGTCGTCGATCGCGGCGGAGACGCCGTCCTCCTCGCCGCCGACCACGCCGACCTCGATCTCGAGGATGATGTGCGCCGCGGCGGCGAGGCCGAGCAGCTCCTCGGCGATCTGCAGGTTCTCGTCGACCGGCACGGCCGAGCCGTCCCACATGTGCGACTGGAAGAGCGGCGCCTTGCCGTTGTCCACGCGCTCCTTGCTGATGGCGAGCAGCGGGCGGACGTACTTGTCCAGCTTGTCCTTCGGGCAGTGGTCGGTGTGCAGCGCGATGTTGACCGGGTAGTTGCGGGCGACCTCGGTCGCGTACTCCGCCAGCGCCACCGCGCCGGTGACCATGTTCTTGATCGTCGGGCCGGACGCGTACTCGGCGCCACCGGTGGAGATCTGGATGATGCCGTCGCTGCCCGCCTCCGCGAAGCCGGCGAGCGCCGCGTTGAGGGTCTGCGAGGACGTGACATTGATCGCGGGGTACGCGAACGCGCCGGCCTTGGCGCGGTCGAGCATCTCGGCGTAGACCTCAGGGGAAGCGATGGGCATCGGGAGCGCTCCTTGATCGTGAAGGACGGAGACCTGCCGGGAAGAAGTATTCCGCAGGCCACCCCGTGCTCGGTAATCGACCCGTTACACAGGCAGGCGGTTTGCCCTCCGATCATGCGGGGGACGGGGGAACATGGAAAGAGCCCGTGACGGCGCAAGAGGGAGTCGGTCATGACAAACCCGGAGTACGAGCTCGACCCGGAGGCCCCGGAGGGCGACGCCGCCGAGCAGGCGGCCGAGGCGGACCCCGGCTGGCTGGCCGGTGACGACGA
The DNA here is from genome assembly GCF_030757795.1 of Actinoplanes oryzae. GTDB lineage: Bacteria > Actinomycetota > Actinomycetes > Mycobacteriales > Micromonosporaceae > Actinoplanes. The sequence goes on along the minus strand of NZ_JAUQWH010000046.1, from coordinate 49,934 downwards.
CGGCGAGGACGCGGAGGTGTCGCCGGCCATCGAGGCGTCCGAGTGGGACGCTCACGAGCAGAGGCAGGTCGTCGAGCTGGAGGACGACTACCGCTGATCGGGCACATCGGGGCACAATGCCCGGCTAGATTCCGATCATGAAGATCAGCCGCCTGTGGTTGTCGCTGCTGCCACTGGCGGCAGCAGTCCTGATGGTCCCGGCCGGTGCGGCGCACGCCGCGCCGGGCGGCTTCTCGGTCGCCCTGGACGCGATCACGGTGGCGCCGGGGCAGAAGGAGAAGATCGCCCTGCTGCTGGGCACGCTCGGCGAGCGCGAGCAGCCGATCCGCAGCCACCGCCTCACCTACACGGTCGATCTCACCGCGGCGGCGGACCTCGTGGACCTCGAGTTCGGCGGCTTCCCGATCATGATCATCGCCGGGGACGACGAGTCGCCGTGCGAGCGCTCCGGCGCGGTGCTGTCGTGCGCGGTGTCCGGCATCCGGCCGGTCGGCGGCGAGCTGTTCTCCATGGGCTGGTTCTTCGTGAACCCCACCGCCACGGCGACGCCGGGTGCCACGGGCAGCATCACGGTCACGGCCAAGCTGGACGGCCAGGCCGCCGTCACGAGCACCTCGCCGGTACGGGTCGCCGAGAGCGTCAACCTCGCCGCCGCGAACACCTCGCTGGCGACGTCGGCGCCGCCCGGCGAGCTGGCCTCGATCCAGCCGCGGGTGCGCAACGCCGGCAAGAACACGATCGAGGGCACGGTCCTCCAGCTCGGCATCGCCCGCGACCTGGTCGCCACGGACGCGAGCAACTGCTGGTTCGACGTGGTCGTCTCGTGCGTGTTCGACACCCCGCTGGAGCCCGGGCGCACGTACGGGCTGTCGGCGCCGGTCCAGCTGCGCCCGCCCGCCGATGCGGCCGGCGGCAGCGTGGCGGAGACGACCGCGCAGTGGCTGACCATGTCCGAATGGGAGGACGTGCGGAGCATGATCCGGGGCGGGGCGTCGACCGCCGGGACGGGGGCTCCGCTGACCCTCGTCCCGCTGGGCGCCTCGGCCGGCCTGCCGCAGGTGGACCCGAAGCCCGCCAGCGAGTACGTGGAGCTCATCCTCACCGTACGCGGCAAGCGCCCGAACCTCGCCGCGGTGGCCGGCTCGGCCGAGATCCCGCCCGGCGGCCGGCGCACCTTCCGGATGGGCATGGTCAACCTGGGCCCCGGCACCCTGCGCCCGGACCTGTTCACGAACAACGCCAACTTCACCGCCCTCTCGCTCCCCCACGGAGTGAAAGTCGCCGTGGCACCGGACCGGTGTTTCCGGACGATCGGCGAGGAGGCCGGCTGGATCTGGCTCTGCTGGCCGGACGGCACGGCGCGCGGACCGGGCGGCCAGACCTGGTTCACCTTCGTCCTGACCGCCTCGCCCACCTTCCGAGGCGGCACCGCCCGGGTCTCGATCGAGGCCTACAGCGACCCGATCGAGCTGCCGGCCGCGCGGGGGGACAACACCGTCCGCGTACGCATGCGCTGACCTTCCTCCGGCGCCGAAATCGCTCGTGCCGACGACGTGATCTTGCGATCATCGGCCGGTGCTGCTCACCGTGACGACCACCCGGGCTCCCGCGACGGACCTCGGGTTCCTGCTGGTCAAGCACCCGGACCGGGTGCACTCCTTCGACGTGCCCACCGGGACGGCGTACGTCCTCTTCCCCGACGCGACCGCGGAGAAGTGCACGGCCGCCCTGCTGCTCGACGTCGATCCCCGGCGCCTGCGGGCGGGACGGGCTGATCAGTCGTTCTCGCTGGGCCAGTACGTCAACGACCGCCCGTACGCGGCCTCCAGCCTGCTGGCGAGCGCCCTCGCCAAGGTCTTCCGCAGCGCGCTGCGCGGGCAGTCGAAGGACCGCCCGGAGCTGGCCGCACAGCCGATCCCGCTGGAGATCCGCGTGCCGGTGCTGCGCTGCAAGGGCGACCCGGCCGGGCTCTTCGAGCCGCTCGGCTGGACCGTCGCCGCCCGCCCGATCCCGCTCGACTCGCCGGACCTGCCGGCCGGGCATCCGCTCGCGGGGGACAGCGCCTACGTCGACCTCACGCTCACCGGGGAACTGCGGCTCGCCGACGCGCTCAACCACCTGTACGTGCTCCTGCCCGTCCTCGACGACGAGAAGCACTACTGGGTGGCGCCCGACGAGATCGACAAGCTGCTGCGCTCCGGGGAGGGCTGGCTCGCCGGGCATCCCGCCAAGGTGCTGATCATCCGGCGCTACCTGGCGCACCGGCGGTCGCTGACCGAGACGGCCCTGGACAGGCTGGTCGCCGGCGCCGAGCAGGGCGGTGTCGAGGAGGAGGCCGAGCTGCCGGTCGTACGCCGTCAGTCGCTCGCCGAGCAGCGCCGGGACGCCGTGCTCGCCGCCCTCGCCGAGTCCGGCGCCACGCGCGTGCTCGACCTCGGCTGCGGTGGCGGTGCGCTGCTCGGTGGCCTGGTCAAGGACAAGCGGTACACCGAGATCGTCGGCACCGACGTGTCCTCGCGCGCGCTGGAGCTGGCGCACCGGCGGCTGCGTCTCGACCGGGTGCCCGAGCGGCAGCGTGGCCGGGTGAAGCTCTGGCAGTCGGCGCTGACCTATCGCGACGACCGGCTGCGCGGATTCGACGCCGCCGTGCTCATGGAGGTCATCGAGCACCTCGACCTGCCGCGGCTGCCCGCGCTGGAGGACGCGGTGTTCGGGCACGCGCGGCCGGCGACCGTCATCGTGACCACGCCGAACGCCGAGTACAACGTGCTCTACGAGGGGCTGACCGGCATGCGGCACAGCGACCACCGCTTCGAGTGGGACCGCGCGGCGTTCGCCGACTGGGCGAACCGGACGGCGGCCGCGCACGGATATTCCGCCGTCGTCAGCGGCATCGGCGAGGCGGACGAAAAGCACGGTCGGCCCACGCAGATGGCTGTCTTCACCCGGGAGGAATCATGATCGACATCCCCGAGCTCGCCCTCGTGGCGCTCGTCGGCGTCTCCGGGTCGGGCAAGTCCACCTTCGCCCGGACCCACTTCGCGCCGACGCAGGTGCTCTCCTCCGACTACTTCCGGGGCCTGGTCGCCGACGACGAGAACGACCAGTCCGCGTCCGCCGACGCCTTCGACGTGCTGCACTACGTGGCCGGCAAGCGCCTCGCCGCGGGCCGGCTCACCGTCGTGGACGCCACCAACCTGCAGACCCACGCCCGGGCGGGGCTGGTCAAGGTCGCCCGGGAACACGACGTGCTCCCGGTCGCCATCGTGCTCGACGTGCCCGAGGCGCTGGCGTGGGAGCGGACCCAGGCGCGGCCCGACCGTACCTTCGGGCGGCAGGTCCTCACCCGGATGCACCGGGACCTGCGACGATCGCTGGGACAGCTGGCTCGCGAGGGCTTCCGCAAGGTGCACGTGCTGCGTGGCCCCGAGGAGATCGCCGGAGCCACGATCCGGTACGAGAAGCTGTTCAACGACAAGCGGGAGCTGACCGGGCCGTTCGACATCATCGGCGACGTGCACGGGTGCCGCGAGGAGCTGGTCACGCTGCTGACCAAGCTCGGGTACGCCGTCACGCGCGACAACGCGGTGCACCCGGAGGGGCGTACGGCGGTCTTCGTGGGCGACCTCGTGGACCGCGGCCCGGACTCGCCCGGGGTGCTGCGCCTGGTCATGGGCATGGTGCGCGGCGGCTCGGCGATCTGTGTGCCGGGGAACCACGAGCAGAAGCTGGCGCGCCAGCTCAGCGGGCGCAACGTGCAGCTCACGCACGGGCTGCCCGAGACGCTGGAGCAGCTGTCGCACGAGCCGCCGGAGTTCGTGGCCGAGGTGCGTGCCTTCATCGACGGGCTGGTCAGCCACTACGTGCTGGACGGCGGCAGGCTGGTGGTCGCGCACGCCGGGCTGAAGGAGGCGTACCAGGGGCGGGCCTCCGGACGCGTGCGGTCCTTCGCGCTCTACGGGGAGACCACCGGCGAGACCGACGAGTACGGCCTCCCGGTGCGCTACCCGTGGGCCCGCGACTACCGCGGATCGGCGGCGGTCGTCTACGGCCATGTGCCCACGCCTGCGCCGGAGTGGATCAACAACACGATCTGCCTCGACACCGGGTGCGTGTTCGGCGGGAAGCTGACCGCGCTGCGCTGGCCGTCGCGGGAGCTAGTGTCCGTGCCGGCCGCCCGGGAGTACTACGCGCCGGTGCGGCCGCTGGCTCCTGCCACGCGGTCCGGCGACGGCCTCGACCTGTCCGACGTCATCGGGCGACGGCACATTGATTACGGGTACGGCCGGACGACCGTGCCCGCCGAGAACGCCGCCGCGGCGCTCGAGGTGATGAGCCGTTTCGCCCTCGACCCGGCGACGCTGGTGTGGCTGCCGCCGACCATGGCGCCCTGCTCGACCTCGCAGATCGACGGCTATCTCGAGCACCCGTCGACGGCGTTCGCGGACATGCGGGCGGCCGGCGTGGACAAGGTCGTGTGCGAGGAGAAGCACATGGGCTCGCGGGCGGTGGTGCGCGTCTCCCGGGACGGTGCCGGCGACGCGATCTGGACCCGGACCGGACGGCCGTTCTTCGACGCTGCTCTTGCTTCGGAGCTGCTTTCCCGCGTACGGGCGGCATCCCTGGACCTGCTCGACGACTGGCTGCTGCTCGACGTCGAGGTGCTCCCGTGGTCGGCGAAGGCCGGCGGGCTGATCCGCGAGCGGTACGCGGGTGTCGGGGCGGCGGCTCGTGCTGCCCTGCCCGCCGCTCTCGGGGTGCTCGACCGGGCGGCGGACCGGGGGCTGGACGTGTCGGCGCTGCGGGACCGGGTCTCGCTCCGCTCCTCGGAGATCGCGGGGTACTCGGCGGCCTACCGGGCGTACGTGCGGCCGGTCGACGGGTTGGACGGGGTGACGCTGGCGCCCTTTGCCGTGCTCGCGGGGCCCGGGGTCTCGTACAAGGACAAGGACCACGACTGGCACCTGTCCGTCGCCGACCGGCTCGTGGCGGCCGACCCTGCGCTCTTCACGCCCACCCGGCGGATGATCGTCGACCTCGGCGACCCGGCGTCCGAGGCCGCGGCCACCGACTGGTGGCTGGGGCTGACCGCCGCCGGCGGAGAGGGCATGGTCGTCAAGCCGTGGGCCGGGCTCGGCGCCACCGACGACCGTGGACGGCTGGTGCAGCCGGGCGTGAAGTGCCGCGGCCAGGAGTACCTGCGGATCATCTACGGTCCCGAGTACACCCGTCCCGAGCAGCTCGAACGTCTCCGGCAGCGGCAGCTGGGCCGCAAGCGGTCGCTGGCGCTGCGCGAGCACGGGATGGGCCTGGCGGCGCTGGACCGGCTGGCCGAGGGCGCGCCCCTGTGGCGGATCCACGAGCTGGTTTTCGCCATCCTGGCCGCGGAGTCCGAACCTGTGGATCCCCGGCTCTGAATCACAGGCCGCGTACAGGTTCGGCACTGCTGCCTACCGGTACCCTTCCAGGCGTGGTTACCCAAGCGCTCACCGAGCAGCTCGCATTGAACCCGATGGACCCGAAGGATCTGCTTCAGACCTTCGGGCTCATCGGCGTCTGGGCGATCCTCTTCGCGGAGACCGGCCTGCTGGTCGGCTTCTTCTTCCCCGGCGACTCGCTGCTGTTCCTGGCGGGCGTCGCGGCCTCCCCGGTCGCCGACTCGATCTTCGGCGACGGCACCCGGATCTCCCTGGCGGGCCTGCTCATCGGCGCGCCGCTGTGCGCCATCATCGGGGCGCAGCTGGGCCACTTCCTCGGTGCGCGCTACGGCAAGCGCATGTTCGACCGCCAGGACAGCAAGCTGTTCAAGCGGGAGTACGTGGAGAAGGCGGAGTACTACTTCGAGAAGTTCGGCCCCGCCAAGGCCGTCGTGCTCGCGCGCTTCATCCCGATCGTGCGCACCTTCCTCAACCCGGTGGCGGGCACGCTCGGCATGCCGGCCAAGCAGTTCCTCCTCTGGAACATCGTCGGCGCCATCCTGTGGACCGACGGCGTGCTGCTCATCGGCTACCTGCTCGCCCAGCAGATCTACGACGCCATCGGCGACAAGATCGACCACTACATCCTGCCGGTCGTCTTCGTGATCGTCGTCATCTCGGTGCTGCCGATCCTCATCGAGGCGCTGCGGGAGCGGAAGGCCAAGAAGCGGGCCGCTCTCGAGAACCCGGGCTCGTCCTCCGCGGCTCCCGGCGACTCCGCTGCGGCAACTGCCGACGAGGGTCCGGGCCCGGTGGCCGCGATCGGCGTCGTCGCGGCGGCCACGGTGGCGGGGCTGGCCGAGGAGTTCACCGACCACCACCAGCAGCAGCCGGGGGCGGCCGAGGCGTACGGGCAGCCGCAGGATCCTTACGCGCAGGAGCCCTACGGCCACGCCGGCGACCAGCGTGGCCAGACCTACGGCGGCCAGAGTTATGGCGGCCAGAGTTACGGCGGTCAGACTTACGGCGGCCAGACCTACGGGCAGTCGCAGGACTCCTACGGGCAGTCGCAGGAGTCCTACGGCCGACCGCAGGACTCCTATGGCCAGCCAGCTTCCTACGGGCAGTCGCACGATCCTTACGCGCAGCCGCAGGATCCCTATGCACAGCCGCAGGACCCTTATGCGCAGCCGCAGGATCCTTACGCTCAGGAGCCCTACGGCCAGGCCGGGTCTTCTCAGCCCGGTTACTCGCAGCCCGGGTCCGCGCAGCCGGGTCAGTACCCGCGCTACGACGAGGACGACCCGCGCCGCCCTCGGTGAGCCGGTCGCTGCCGGCAAGGTCGCTGCCGGCAAGGTCGCTGCCGGGAAAGTCGCTGCCGGCAAGGTCGTTGCCGGGAAAGTCGCTGCCGGCAAGGTCGTTGCCGGGAAGGTCGTGATTCCGCCTGGCGTCACTTCCGCCCCAAGGTGACGCCAGGCCGGAGAAGTCTGGCTGCTCGGCGGCGGGTGGGCCGCTCCGTGCCCGCCCCGTCGGACTCGGACTCGCCCGCCCCGTCCGCGGGTGCTGCCCGGGCCCGCTCGGGTCGTGAGCGGACTCCCTTTCCTGCCTTGCGCGGACCACGCTGCCGCGTCCGCTCGGTCTTCACGGACCACGCTGCCGCGCCCGCTGGTTCCACGGACCTTGGTGTCGCGTCCGCTTCATCCTGCGCGGATCAGTCGCTGGATCCGCGCCGGACTGCTTCCGCCCGCGCGGATCGGTCGTCGATTCCGCGCGGTTCCGCTGCCCCTCCGCGCGGGCCGGTTGCCCATTCCGCGCGGTTCCGTTGCCCCCCGCGCGGGCCGGACGTCCATTCCGCGCGGCTGTTCCGCTCCCGCGTGGATCGGTCGTCCATTCCACGCGGAGCACCTGCCCCGCGCGGTTCGGCATGCCATTCCGCGCGGTTCCTCTGCCCCTCCGCGCGGATCGGTCGTCGATTCCGCGCGGTTCTCGTGCACTCCGCGCGGGCCGTCAGGCCCGCGCGAAGGTCAGCGAGCCTTCTTCGTCGCGCGCTTGCGCGGCGGCGTGAGCAGATCCGCGATCGTGGCGATCGCGGTCGGCACCAGCCGGTAGTACGCCCACACGCCCCGCTTCTCCCGCTCGAGCAGGCCGGCCTCCGTGAGGATCCGCAGGTGGTGGCTGACCGTCGGCTGCGACAGCCCGAGCGGCGCCGTCAGGTCGCAGACGCACGCCTCGCCGTCCGTAGCGGACTGGATGAGGCTCAGCAGCCGCAGCCGGGCCGGGTCCGCGAGTGCCTTCAGCACCCCGGCCAGACGCTCGGCGTCGGCTCGTTCAATAGGCTCGCCGGCCAGCGGCGAGATCTGAGGCATTGTCATTTCCGCCAACGCAGTTCCCACGATCTCCATCCTTCCACCAACTGCATCGATTCTCCTGCATGTGCGCAGGAACGAACCGGCTGACTTTCAGGCCAGAAGGCCGGAGCCGGTCGAACGACAGGTTGATCGGCAGCGTCCGGCCGGCACCCCGCACGGCTCCGCCACTACCCCGATCGACCATTACCGCGACACCGACTTCGGTCTCTGCCTCCTGCAACGCCTCAGCCGCCGTCTGGTCGCTGCCCATCGCCGTCGAGCTCCTCGATCCCCGCCCATGGAGTGAGGCGCCCCACATTTCGATGTCACGATCACTACGTCGGCTGCCCGATGCCCGCCCGGTCATCGGAACCGCCCGCCTTGCACCGTCACACGGCGCGAGCGGTCGTCACAGTCAGCTTCACGACCCGATGAAAGCACGGCACAACGCTGCGCGACGGGCAATTCAGTGATGAATTTACGCAGGTCGTGGTGGGCTTCCATGACATCGAGAGTACTTGCTGCCGAAAAACTGGAACGTTCTGCCCTGGCGGGGCGGAAAGGAACTATTGACGCACGCCTAAACCTGTCAGTAACTGGAAATAGTGTTAACTGAAACACCCCGGGCGAACGTTTCGGGAGCTGCATAGACGCAGCTCAAAGCACGTTTGACGGGCTCCGGGCGGGAGCCGCGAGACAACGACGGTCATCGAACGCTCACGGCGTGACACCGATGTCAGCGAGTGACCTTTGTCCGTCCACTGGGAAAGATCATCCACTCAGCGAAATACGAAGCCCTGTCGGCGCGGAGTCCCACCCGTTCGGGTGACCTACACCCATCGATGCGGGGTCCCCCGTCAGCTGGACTGACGCGCGTCGGGACCGTCGCTACCGGGCTTCTCCGCCGGCTCATCCGCAGCATCGTGCAAACTTTCGGACACGGCAGCACCCCGATCACTCACCGTGGCCGCCGGATGCGACCCATCGGCGCCTCCCGATGACTCGGCGTCGGTCGAGCCCTCCTCAGACGTGACCGAAGTCACCGACGGAGAGGCGTCCACGATCGGGCTCTCCGGCCGAGAGACATCCGCGGTCGGGGTTACCGGCTGCAGGGCGTCCGCCGTCGGGGCGGGGACCACTGGCGGCGGCGCGGCCCACGGGCTGGGCTGACCGGGCGCCTCGGGGGGCACCCCGGTCGAGGCCGGGTAGGGCGCGCCGTAGACCGGCTGCCCCGGGGCCGCGTAGCCGCCGGGAGCCGCATAACCCCCGGGAGCTGGATAGCCGCTGGGGGCCGGGTAGCCGGGAGCCGGGTAGGCCGGATACCCAGCGGGCGGCGGATAGCTGCCAGGAGCCGGATAGCCGCCGGGAGCCGGATAGCCGCCGGGCGGCAGGTAGCCAGCAGGTCCGGAGGTCGGATAGCTGGCGGGAGCGGAGGTCGGATAGCCGGCGGGACCGGCGGGAGCGGAGGTGGGATAACCGCCGGGACCGTAGGCCGGGTAGCCGGCGGGGGCCGAGGTCGGCGCGGCGAACGGGTCCGCGGGCTCCGGCTTCGGCGGGCGCCCGAAGAAGGGCCGGGGCGCCGCGAGCAGCAGTGCGCCGACGATCACGTAGGCCGCCGCCTGAGCGAGGGCCAGGCCCAGGTTGATCGGGATCCAGCCGCCCGGGTAGGCGTCGACCAGGGCGGCGCCGAGAGTGCCGGGCGCCGCGTCCGTGCCGTCCTGCGCGGTGACCGTGATGGCCGAGGCCAGGCCGCCGAGGACGCCGAGGACGCACACCACGAGGGTCGCGATCCGGATGCCGTTGCTGCCGCGGCGCAGGCCCAGGGCCAGCACGACGAACAGCGCGAAGACGATCACGGCGAGCACCGCGCTCAGTGCCGCGCCGATCCAGACGACCGTCACGATGCCGTCGACGTCGTCGCTGCCGGCCGCGGCGTCGCGGAAGCGGTCCACGGTGCCCGGGGCGACGACCACGGTGATCACCGCATACGCCAGTCCGACCACCGCCATGACCAGGAGCAGCAGGGCCGCGAACCCGACCGACGCGGGCCGGGACGGCTCGGGCGCTTCGGCGGCCGGTGCGGGGGCGGGTGGCTGGACTGCGTACGACATGACGTCTCCCGGGTGATCCGTTGCGACGAACCTACCCGGACACACGACGCGCCGCCGGAGTTACCCGGCGGCGCGTGCCGATGACGCTGCTCAGGCGGGGTCGGTCGGGTGCCGCCCCGAGTCCCCCGGCCGATCCTGGTCCGCGGGCCCGTCCGGCGAGGTCGCCGGGGACGGCGAGGGCGCCGGGGAAGAGGACGGCGGGGAGGACGCCGGGGAGGAGGACGCCGGCGGGGAGGAGGAGGGCGCGGCCCAGGGATCCGACGCCGGCGACGAGGAGCTCGAAGGCGGCGCGGAGTCGGGCGACGAAGTGGCCGGGGCGGAGGGCGACGAACCCCCCGGGTAAGCGGGGAACGAGGACTGACCCTGCGACGGATAAGCCGGATACGTCGGATACCCCGGCTGGCCGTACCCCTGCGGCCCCTGCCCCTGCGGCCCCTGCGGCCCCTGCCCCTGCTGGGGATAGCCCTGCTGCGGGTAACCCTGGGGGTATCCCTGCGGCGGATAGCCGGGATACGCCGGGTACGGCACCGACGGGTCCCACGTCTGCCGCGGCCGGAAAAACGCGTTGGCCGCCGGCAGCATGAGCAGGATCAGCGCCCCGAGCAGCGCCAGCAGCACCACCACGGTCAGCGTCGTCGACACCGGGGTGAACCAGCCCGGCAGCTCGTCGTTCAGCCGGCTCTCCACCTCGCCGGTGGAGGGGCCGCCCGTGCCGGTGTCGAAGTTCATGCTGCTGGTCGCGGCTCCGCCGATCAGGCCGAAGCCGTTGCAGCACAGATAGATGCCGCCCAGGACCCACGTGGTGATCCGGGCGGGCTGCTTCCCGCGGTTGTTGAAGAGCGCGAGGATGACCAGCCCGGCGGCGAAGAGCAGGTTGACGGCGAGCCCGATGACGGAGGCGGCGACGGCGACGACCTCGAAGCCCTCCTCCTGCGTCCCGGCGTAGGCGTCCCGATAGATGTCGGAGATCGTGGAGACGGTCGCCAGCGAGGCCAGGCCACCGGCGAGCGAGGCCGCGGCGGCGGCATAGAGCAGGTACGACGAGACGGTCACGACGGTCGGGCGGGCGGGCGGTGGCGGGGTGGCCGGTTGCATCGGAGCTCCCTCCTAGATCCACTCACCGTAACGGGTGAGTGCCAGAACCTCGACCGGCGCCCGGACGATCGGCTGATGTGGCACTATCGCCCGAAGTGACATGAAATCGGCCGAAATGCATCGCTCGATCAGGGGGCGACAGAACTCGATCCCGAGCCATACACTTCCATCTCGTGGCGCGCCGACGACAGGAGACTCCTCCGGCGCCGCCCTGTGCCCGACCGGGTCGCCGCCCCCGCCCACAGATCGCAGGGGCCTTGGCAGACCGGTTCCGGGCGCCTCCCCGATTGCGCAGGCCGCGTGTCCATGCCGCGGCTGCCTCACAAACGTTAGGAACGGTGGTTCCCCATGCCTCACGCCGACACTCTGACCGTCGTGCACCATGACGACACCAGGACCCGCTACAAAGACGTCCGGTATCAACTCCACCGCGACGGGATCAGGATCTGGTCCGACGAGGGCGAGCACGCTCTCACGGACATCCTGATGTGTCACGCCTACCGGCAGCGGGAGGCGTCCGCGAGCTAGCGAGCCGTGCCGAGAAGGGCCCCGAGCACACGCTCGGGGCCCTTCTCCGTGATCGGCTAGCCGCGGGTGACGACCAGGCCGTCCTTGTGGTCGTTGACCCCGACCACCACGGTGTCGCCGTCGACGATCTCGCCGGCGAGCAGGGCCTTGGCCAGCGAGTCGCCGATCGCCGACTGCACCAGCCGGCGCAGCGGCCGGGCCCCGTAGAGCGGGTCGAACCCGTGCTCGCCCAGCCAGGTGATCGCGTCCGCGGTGACCTCCAGGGTGAGCCGCCGGTCGGCGAGGCGGTCGCGCAGCCGGCCGAGCTGGATGTCGACGATCGCCGCGAGGTCGTGGGCGGTGAGCGCCTGGAAGACCACGATGTCGTCGAGCCGGTTGAGGAACTCCGGCTTGAAGTGCGCCCGGACGGTCGCCATGACCTCCTCGCGGCGCTCCTCCTCCCCGAGGGTGAAGTCGGAGATGACCGAGGAGCCGAGGTTGGACGTCAGGACCAGGATCGCGTTGCGGAAGTCGACCGTGCGGCCCTGCCCGTCGGTCAGCCGGCCGTCGTCGAGCACCTGCAGCAGCACGTCGAAGACGTCCGGGTGCGCCTTCTCCACCTCGTCGAGCAGCACGACACTGTACGGCCGCCGCCGCACCGCCTCGGTCAGCTGACCGCCCTCCTCGTACCCGACGTAGCCGGGAGGGGCACCGACCAGCCGCGCCACGGAGTGCTTCTCGCCGTACTCGCTCATGTCGATGCGGACCATCGCCCGCTCGTCGTCGAAGAGGAAGCCCGCGAGCGCCTTGGCCAGCTCGGTCTTGCCGACGCCGGTCGGGCCCAGGAAGAGGAAGCTGCCCGTGGGCCGGTCGGGGTCGGCGACGCCCGCGCGGGCCCGGCGTACGGCACCGGCGACAGCCGCCACGGCATGGGGCTGGCCGACCACCTTGGCCTGCAGCGACTCCTCCATGCGGAGCAGCTTGGCGGTCTCGCCCTCCATCATGCGGCCGGCCGGGATGCCGGTCCACGACGCGATGACCTCGGCGATGTCGTCGGCGCCGACCTCCTCCTTGACCATCGGCGGCTCGGTCTTCTCGTCCTCCGCCGCGGCCGCGGACTCGATCTCCTGCTCCAGCGCCGGGATCTCCTGGTACTGCAGGCGGGACGCCTTCTCCCACTCGGCGTCGCGCTGGGCGCGCTCGAGCTCGGCCCGGGTCTCGTCCAGCTTCTTCTTCAGCTCGCCGACCCGGTTGAGGCCGCCGCGCTCGCGCTCCCACCGGGCGTTGAGGGCGGTCAGCTCCTCCTCGCGGTCGGCGAGGTCGCGCTCGAGCCGCTCGAGGCGGGCGATCGACGCGGGGTCGGTCTCCTTCTCGAGCGCCAGCTTCTCGACGCGCATCCGGTCGACCTGGCGCTGCAGCTGGTCGAGCTCGACCGGCCGGGAGTCGATCTCCATGCGGAGCCGGGAGGCGGCCTCGTCGATCAGGTCGATGGCCTTGTCCGGTAGGAACCGGTCGCTGATGTAGCGGTCGGACAGCGCCGCCGCCGCGACCAGGGCGGCGTCGGTGATCTGGACGCGGTGGTGGGCCTCGTAACGCCCCTTGAGCCCGCGCAGGATGCCGATCGTGTCCTCGACCGTGGGCTCGCCGACGACCACGGGCTGGAAGCGGCGCTCCAGCGCGGGGTCCTTCTCGATGTGCTCGCGGTACTCGTCGAGGGTGGTCGCGCCGACCATCCGCAGCTCGCCGCGGGCCAGCATCGGCTTGAGCATGTTGCCGGCGTCCATCGAGCCCTCGCCCTTGCCGGCGCCCACGACCGTGTGCAGCTCGTCGAGGAACGTGACGACCTGGCCGTTGGAGTTGCGGATCTCCTCGAGGACGCTCTTGAGCCGCTCCTCGAACTGGCCGCGGTACTGCGCGCCGGCGACCATCGCGCCGAGGTCCAGGGAGACCAGCTTCTTGTCGCGCAGGGTCTCGGGCACGTCGCCGGCCACGATGCGCTGCGCGAGGCCCTCGACGATGGCGGTCTTGCCGACGCCGGGCTCACCGATCAGGACCGGGTTGTTCTTCGTACGCCGGGAGAGCACCTGGATCACGCGCCGGATCTCGGCATCGCGCCCGATCACCGGGTCGATCTTGCCGTCGCGCGCCTGGGCGGTCAGATCGACGCCGTACTTCTCCAGCGCCTGGTAGGTCTGCTCGGGGTCCTGCGACGTGACCCGCCGGTCGCCGCCGCGCACCGCCGGGAACGCCGCGACCAGGGTCTCCTCGGTGGCCCCGGCGTCGCGCAGGGCCTTGCCGACCACGCCGCCGACCCGGGCCAGGCCGGCGAGCAGGTGCTCGGTCGACACGTAGTCGTCGCCGAGCGGCTTGGCGATCAGCTCGGCCTCGCCGATGGCGTTGACGAACTCACGGGAGAGGCTCGGCTCCGCGGTGGACGAGCCGCGCGCGGACGGCTGCTGCTCGACGGCGCGCACGGCAGCGCGGCGCACGTCGGCCGGATTGGCTCCGACCGCGCGCAAAAGCGCCGGCGCCGTGGAGCCACCGGTGTCCAGCAGCGAGAGGAGCAGGTGCCACGGCTCGACGGTCGCGTGCGCGCGCTGGTTGGCGTCGGCGACCGCCCCCGTGATCACGTCGCGGCTCTTCGTGGTCAGTCGTTCGGCGTTCATGCGCTCCCCTGAAGACGTGAGTCAGCAGCCCGGAAGTTGAGTGTAATGCGCTCAACCCCGGAGTTGAGCCTAGCTCGCTCAAGTCCGTGCGGCGAGCCCTGTGGACGGAATCACGGTCGAAAATGTCGGACGGTGGCCGTAGCGTTCGGGGCATGGCCTTGGACACGTCGCGGCGGCAGCCGCAGCTTCTCCCTGCCCTGCTCCCCCTTGGCCTGGTCTTCCTCGCGGTCGGCATCTCGGTCGCGCTGGTCGGCCCGTTCCTGTCGCTCTTCCTCAGCACCGAGGTCGACGCCGGCCCGCTGCAGACCACCGTCTTCCTGATCATCAACCCGCTGGCCGGGGTGGTCGGCTCGACCGTGATCGGCCGGATCTCCGACCGCCGCCCGATCCGGCGGATGCTGCTGGTTGCCGGCGGCCTCGCGGGCGTGGCAGGCTGCGCGGTGACCGCCTTCGCCCGGGACTACTGGGTGCTGCTCGCGGTCACCGTGACGGCCTTCGCGGTTGCCGGGTCGCTCTTCCCGCAGAGCTTCGCGTACGCCCGGCAGGTCCTCGAACGCGACGCCCCCGACAAGGCGGCCCTCGGCATCAGCGCCCTGCGGACCGTCTTCTCGCTCGCCTGGGTCGCCGGCCCGGCCGTGGCGGCGTACCTGGTCGAAGCCGGCGGCTTCCGCCTGGTCTACGGGTCCGCGGCGGTCATGTACGCCGTGGCGACCGTGATCGCGATCGTCAAGCTCCGCGAGGTGCACACCCCCGCCCTCCCGCGAGTCGAAGAAGAGGCGGACCACGCGCCCGTGCCCGCGACCGTCCGCTGGCGGCTCCTCCTCTCCGCCGCCGCGTTCACGCTGATGCAGGCGCCGCTGACCCTCGGCATCCAGGCGCTGCCCCTGTTCATCAGCGAGAACCTGGGCGGCCGGGTCGCGCAGGCCGGCCTGGTCCTGGGGCTGTGCGCCGCCCTGGAGATCCCGTTCATGCTGGCCATCGGCGCGCTGACCACCCGGCTGCCGCTCCGGCCGATGTTGCTCGCGGGGGCGGCGTGCGGGGTCGCGTACTACTCGCTGGCGGCCGTGAGCACGGGCGTGCCGCTGCTGCTGGGCGGCCAAGTGCTCAACGCCCTGTTCATCTCGGCGACCTCGGCGCTGGGCATCACGTACATGCAGGACCTGCTGCCCGAGCAGCCCGGCCGGGCGACGACGCTGTTCACCAACTCGTTCCCGCTCGGGGCGATGCTGGCGGGGCCGCTCTTCGGCGTCGCGCAGAGCAACGGCTGGCGGCTCGCGTACTGGATGTGTGCGGGGTTGTGCCTGGTGGGTCTGCTGATGTTGGTGGTGTTGCGGACCAGCCGGGGCACCAGGAAGCGTTAACGGTCGGTTACGGTGGGAGTTGTGCGCGTTCGGGTAGAGCAGACTCCGCTTCCTGGCATCGGCGTCCGGCACGATCTGGTGACGTCCTCCGGCCGTACGGTCGGGGTGGTCTCGCACCGCAACGGCCGGCGTGACCTAGTGCTCTACGACGTGGACGACCCCGACTCGTGCCTGGCGTCGATACCGCTGACCGACGACGAGGCCGAGGCGCTCGCCGACGTCCTCGGCGCGTCGCTGATGCTCGGCCAGCTCTCCGGTCTGCGGCAGCAGGCCGCCGGCCTGCTCACCGAGCAGATCGCGCTGCCGGCCGGGTCACCCTTCGTCGGGCGCCCGCTCGGCGACACCCGCGCCCGTACGCGGACCAGCGCCTCGATCGTCGCTGTGCTCCGCGAGCGTGAGGTCATCGCGTCGCCCGGCCCGTCGTTCGTCTTCGAGGCGAACGACGTCGTCGTGGCGGTCGGCACCCGGCAGGGCCTGGACGGCGTCAGCGCCATCCTGGCCGGCGACGGCGACGGCTGAGGGCACCGGGTGCACGGTACGACGATCCTGCTCATCGAGGTCGGTGCGCTCCTCTTCGCCCTGGGCATGCTCGGTCGCCTGGGCCGGCACATCGGTCTCTCGCCCATCCCGCTCTACCTGCTCGCCGGGCTGGCCTTCGGGCACGGCGGCTTCCTGCCGCTCTCGGCCAGCGAGGAGTTCATCGAGGTCGGCGCCGAGATCGGCGTCATCCTGCTGCTGGTCATGCTCGGCCTGGAGTATTCGGCCACGGAGCTGGTCGGCAACCTCCGCTCGGCCGCACCCGCCGGCGTCATCGACGCGCTGTTCAACGCCCTCCCCGGCGCCGCCTTCGCGTTCCTGCTGGGTTGGGGCTGGGAGGCCGCCCTGGTCCTGGCCGGCATCACCTGGGTCTCGTCCTCCGGCGTGATCGCCAAGGTGCTCGGCGACCTCGGCCGGCTGGGCAACCGCGAGACGCCGGTGATCCTCTCCATCCTGGTCATCGAGGACCTGGCGATGGCCTTCTACCTGCCCCTCATCACGGCGGTCCTGGCCGGTGCCGGCCTGCTGGGCGGCGCCAAGGCCCTGGCCGTCGCGGTGGTCACGGTGATCGCGGTGCTGGTCGCCGCCATCCGGTACGGCCACGCGATCTCCAACTTCGTCTCGGTCAAGGACGCCGAGGCCCTGCTCCTCAGCGTGCTGGGCCTGACGCTGTTCGTCGCCGGGGTGGCCGCCGAGCTCAACGTCTCCGCGGCGGTGGGCGCCTTCCTCGTCGGCATCGCGCTCTCCGGCCAGGTGGCGCACAGCGCGGTCCAGATGCTCTCGCCGCTGCGGGATCTGTTCGCCGCGGTCTTCTTCGTGTTCTTCGGGCTCTCCACGGATCCGGCCTCGATCCCGCCGGCCCTGCTCCCGGCGCTCGGGCTGGCCGTCCTCACGATGGCCACAAAAGTGCTCACCGGAATGCTCGCCGGCCGCCGCGCGGGGATCGCGCTGCCCGGTCAGGTCCGCGCCGGGCTGGCTCTCATGCCACGCGGCGAGTTCTCGATCGTCATCGCCGGGCTGGCCGTCGCCTCGGGCATCGAGCCGAAGCTGGCACCGCTGGCGACCTCGTACGTGCTGATCACCGTGGTGACCGGCCCGCTGCTCGCCCGGCTGCCCGACTACGCCTGGTTCAAGAACTTCATCCGGCGCCGGACCCAGGTGCGCCGTCCGGCCGATCCACTCCCCGCGGCCGACTGACCAGTCCGCCGATCAGGCTGCTCAAAGCTACTGACAAGTATCTGAAAGTGAGTTCAGGTCACTTCCGCCGGGCGTGATCGACACGCTAACGTGTCGCCGCGACAGCATCGAGTGAACCGGGTGACCGGCGACACGCCTTCGGCTGAGGGGACTGAGGCGCGGACGCTGCTCCCGATGAGGGTCCTGCCCTGTGTACGGCAGACCCTCACTGCCGAGGAGGACGGCGGATGAGCGAGCGCAGCAAGGCGGCGTCATGACCGTGGACGAGAAGACTTTCTCCGGCTTCGCCAACCCGGTGGACCCGCGACCCGAGGAACTGCAGGCCTGGGCCTACCACCCCGAGGCCGTACCGGTCACCGCCATGCCGGCCGACTGGGACCTCCTCATCGCCGGCGACGTCCTGGCGCCGACCCTCTTCGAGCTGGCGATGGACCGGCAGTGCCCGGCGCGCCGGTTCGCGCAACACTGCATGTACATCTATGCGGCGGACGGCGTACGCCCGAACGCCTCGTCCCAGCGCAAGCGCCGCCTCAAGAAGTACGTCGAGCGCGCCGAGGAGGTCGGCGACGAGCCGATGGCCATCTGGGCGCACAACTGCCGCGTGCTGATGAACCGCCCCGAGCTCTTCGACTACCGCGACTGGATCGAGGGCGGGCTGGTCCGCTACCCGCGCCGCCTCGCCATGTACCGCTGAGGTCCGCTCCCGGCCGTACGCGTCGCCCGCGGTAGATCGACATCCGTACCCTCGGAGCCGATGGCACGACGAAAAGATCCCAAGGATCTCCTCGGCGGACAGCTGGCGAACTACCGCAAGACGCCCCAGCCTGCCGCCGAGCCTGTCGCCGCGACGGAGTCCTCCGCAGCCCCCAGGTCTTCCGCCGCGCCCGAGCCCTCCGGCACGCCCAGGTCTTCCGCCGCGCCCGAGCCCTCCGGCGCGCCCAGGTCTTCCGGCGCGGACGAGTCGTCCGGCGCGGACGAGGAGGACGACCCGGCGGCACACTCCTGGGCGCTGACGTCGAAGCTGTTCTGGGTGGTGTCATTCGCGCTCCTGGCGGCAGGCTGGCTGACCGGCGCGATGCGGCTCCCGGTCTCCGACCGCCTCCGCGACGTGACAGCCGCCGGAGCCTGCGCGGTGACCGGCTGCTCGACCGCCGGCCTGGTGGCCGTCGGCTGGGCGATGACCTTGATGCCGCTGCTCTACGCCCTTGCCGTCGCGCACTTCTGGGGCCGGTCACCACGTCCGGTCCGCGTGGCGTTGATCGTCGCCGGCGTGGTGCTCCTCGTCGTGGGAGCCCCCTTCACCATCGTCGGCAACGGGCCGAGCCTCGAGGAGCTGCTGGACGCGCCCGGCACCGCGGCCCTCGGGAAAGGCTTCACCGCGGGCATCGGATCCCTGCTGGTGGCGCTGTTCTTCCTGCTCGTCCTGCAGTTCGCCCCGGCCAGGTGGAAGATTCCCGCGTGGGCCGGGGCCCTGCTGTTGCTGCTTCCGGTCACCGCCGTGGGCGGGCATGCCTGGGCCTCGGCACGACACGACACCGGACCGGTGCTGACCTCGCAGATCTTCCCGGACGACACCCTGCAGGGCGAGCAGCGACGGACGAGACGGGTGCTGAGGCGCGCCAGCGACCTGATGACCCGGACGTCGGCCACGGACCTCGTCGGCTGCGGCGACCGGTGGGACGGCTGCCTGCGTACGGCCGAATTCGAGTTCACGATCCGCGACAGTGACGCGGTCGTCCTCTTCGAGGTGGTGTCCTTCCGGGACAACGTCGCCGCTTGGGAAGCCCGGAAGACCATCGGCCCGGAGACCGGCGATCCCGCCACGAGGCGCTTCACCAGCCTGACAAACCAGTGGCTCCTGGTGTCGACGGTCCGGCACGCCGACCGGCGCGCGATCCGGCCGGTGGACGTGAAGTGGCTGCGCTGGCCCGTCGAACAGCTCGAGTACGCGTTCGGCGAGGCGGTCGGCTACAGCGTGTCCATCCCGGAGCGTTCCGAGACGACGGCACCCCTGACCTCCTGACCCGCCGACCGCGCTTCCGGCCGAGGCCCATGGTCAGGGCCGCCGGAGGCTTGGGCGCCGGGGCGCCGGGGGCTTGCGCGCCGAGGCTGCGCGAGCTCGAGCGCCGAGGCTGCGCGAGCTCGAGCGCCGAGGCTGCGCGAGCTTGGGCGCCGAGGCTGCGCGAGCTTGGGCGCCGAGGCTGCGCCAGCTTGGATGCCGAGGCTATTGGTTGCCGGGGCGGCGGGGGCGCCAGACGACCAGGGCGGTGGAGGGGCGTTCCTGGCGGACCAGGTCGCGGCGCGGGTAGGCGCTCATGGCTTCCATCTCGGCGGCGCGGCGGTAGGCGTCGTCGAGCTGGTCCTCGAGCTGGGCGATCCGCTCCTGGAGCTCGCCGACCAGCTGCTCGAGGCCGATGATGCGCTTGATGCCGGCCAGGTTGACGCCTTCCTCCTGGCTCAGCTTCTGCACCTCGCGCAGCAGGGCGACGTCACGCTCGCTGTAGCGCCGGCCGCCACCGCCGGCTCGGCCCGGTTGGACCAGGCCGAGCCGGTCGTACTGGCGCAGGGTCTGCGGATGCATCCCGGCCAGCTTGGCGGCGACCGAGATGATCAGGACCTTCGCGTCGGAGGCCTGCTCCACCGAGATGCTGATCTCTTCGTACATATGCCACCTCCCGAAGGTGCTCTGATTATCGCTGGTTGAGCCGCGCTTCGATACGGCTGCGCTCCGCCGTGGGGGTGAGCTTGGCGAACTGCTCGAGCGCGTCGCGGGCCTCGCCGCCGACCCCGGACGGGACCTGCACCTCGAGGGTGACCAGCAGATCGCCGGCCTGACCGTCGCGGCGCTGCACGCCCTTGCCGCGGGCCCTGAGCGTCCGTCCGCTGGGCGTGCCCGGGGGCACCCGCAGCGTCACGGGACTGTCCAGAGTGGGTACCCGCAGATCCGTGCCGAGAACGGCCTCGGCGAACGAGATCGGCACGGTGAGCGTGATGTCGTCGCCGTTGCGGCCGAACAGATCGTCGGGGCGGACGCGGACCTGGACGTACAGGTCACCGGCCGGGCCGCCCTTCTCGCCCGGCTCGCCGCGGCCGCTGAGCCGGATCCGCTGCCCGTCGGCCACGCCGGCCGGGAAGCGGACATTGATCGTGCGGTTCTTCGTGACTCCGCCCGTGCCCCGGCACTCCGGGCACTTCTCGTCGACGATCGTGCCGGCGCCCTGGCACTCGCGGCACGGCTCCGAGAAGCTGAACGACCCCTGGTTGCGGGAGATCAGCCCGGATCCGGCGCACTGCGGGCAGGTGCGCGGCGTGGTGCCCGGCTTGGCACCGTTGCCGTGGCACGTGTCGCAGACGCCCGGCGAGCGCAGGGTCAGCGGCAGGGTCGTGCCCTTGACCGCGTGCGCGAAGTCGAGCGTGACCTCCGCCTCGACGTCACGGCCCCGCTGCGGCCCCCGCCGCCCCGGGCCGCCTCCGGCGCCGCCGCCGGAGAATATCGAGCTGAAGATGTCCGAGAAGCCCGCGCCACCGAAGCGCCGGTCGCCGGGACTCCCGCCGGGCGCGCCCGCGCCGGCGCCACCGAACCCGCCGAAGAGGTCGGACGGGTCGAACGTGCCGCTGCCGCCCGCCCGGGCACCCCGGCGGAACGCGCCGGAGCCGAACAGGGAGCGCATCTCGTCGTACTCTTTGCGCTTCTTGTCGTCCGACAGCACGTCGTAGGCCTCGGACGCGGCCTTGAACCGGTCCTCGGCCTCGGTGTTGCCCGGGTTGTGGTCCGGGTGGTTCTCCCGGGCCAGCTTCCGGTACGCCTTCTTGATCTCGTCGGTGGAGGCGGACTTGCCCACCCCGAGAACGGCGTAGAAGTCCTTCTCCAGCCAGTCCTTCGAACTCATTCAGCCCACCTCCTCACGACGCTTGCCTGCTGATCGGCGCTGATCCGGGCCCGGCCGGAGCCGGCTGCCGCCGGGGCGGCAATGCCCGAAACGGCCCTCCCCGGGACGGCAATGCCCGGAACGGCGATGCCCGGGGGTGGCACCGCCCGGGACGGCACCGGGCCGGGCGCGCTTCGCCCGGGTGCGTGGCGTCCCGCCCGCCGTGCGGCGGGCGGGACAGATGTCGGTCACTCGGGGTCGGCAACCGCGACCATCGCGGGCCGCAGCAGCCGCTCACCCAACTGGTAACCGCGGCGCATGACCTCGACGCAGGTCGTCTCCGTGACGTCGGCCGACGTCAGGTGGGCGACCGCCTCGTGCCGGGTCGGGTCGAAGGGGTCGCCCTTCTCCCCGAACGCGACCAGCCCGAACTTGCTCGCCGCCGCCGAGAAGGACTCGGCGACCGTGGCGAACGGTCCGACCAGGTCGCCGTGCTCCCGGGCCCGGTCGATGTCGTCCAGCACCGGGAGCAGCGCGGTCAGCACCGCCCCGGTGGTCTGCTCGGCCGCGGCGCTGCGGTCGCGGTCGACGCGCTTGCGGTAGTTCGCATATTCGGCCGTCACGCGCTGGAGGTCGCGGGTGCGGTCCTCCAGCTCGCTCCGCAGGGCCTCCAGCTCGGCACCGAGGGCCGGCGCCGGGGCCACCTCGTCCTCCGGTTCCTCGGCGGCGCGGTGGGCGCCGCCCTTGGACTCCTTCGGCTCCGAGGGCTGCGTGGCCTCCTCGGACTCCTTGGTCACCGTGGTGTCCTCGCTCTTCACGTCGATCTTGCGGCGATCGCGGATGACGACGCGCTCGGTCGCCTGACCGTCGTTCTCGTCGTCCGCGCGGCTCACTTCTTGTCGTCCTCGACGATCTCGGCGTCGACGACGTCGTCGTTGCCGCCCGTCTGCGGACCCGCGGCACCGGCGGCACCCGCACCGGGACCACCCGCGGCACCGGCGGCACCCGGGGCACCGTCCGGGCCGGGCGCGCCCTGGGCCGCGTCCGCCTGCTGCTGCGCGTAGAGCTGGGAGCCGGCCTGCTGCGAGACCGTGGCCAGCTTCTCGTGGGCAGCCTTGATCTTCTCGATGTCGCTGCCGCCCAGGGCGCCGCGCAGGTCGCCCAGCGCCTCGCTGATCTGGGTGCGCGACTCCTCGGGGAGCTTGTCACCGCTCTCGGCGAGGAACTTCTCGGTCTGCCACTGCAGCTGCTCGGCGAGGTTGCGCGTCTCCGCGTCCTCCTTGCGCTGCTTGTCCTCGTCGGCGTGGTCCTGGGCGTCGCGCATCATGCGCTCGATGTCGTCCTTCGGCAGCGCGGAGCCGCCGGTGATCGTCATCTTCTGCTCCTTGCCGGTGCCCAGGTCCTTCGCGTGGACGTTCACGATGCCGTTGGCGTCGATGTCGAAGGTGACCTCGATCTGCGGCACGTTGCGGGGCGCCGGCGGGAGGCCGGTCAGCTCGAAGGTGCCGAGCTTCTTGTTGTACGCCGCGATCTCGCGCTCGCCCTGGAAGACCTGGATCAGCACGGACGGCTGGTTGTCGTCGGCCGTCGTGAAGACCTCGGAGCGCTTGGTCGGGATCGTGGTGTTGCGCTCGATGAGCTTGGTGAAGATGCCGCCCTTGGTCTCGATGCCCAGCGACAGCGGGGTCACGTCGAGCAGGAGGACGTCCTTGACCTCACCCTTGAGCACACCCGCCTGCAGCGCGGCGCCGACGGCCACGACCTCGTCCGGGTTGACGCCCTTGTTGGGGTCCTTGCCGGTCAGCGACTTGACGAGCTCGGTGACGGCGGGCATGCGGGTCGAGCCACCGACCAGGATGACGTGGTCGACGTCGGCGACCTTGACACCCGCGTCCTTGATGGCCTGCTCGAACGGGCCCTTGGTGCGGTCGAGCAGGTCCTGCGTCATGCGCTGGAACTCGGCCCGGCTCAGGGACATGTCGAGGTGCAGCGGGCCCGCGGGGCCGGCCGTGATGTAGGGCAGGTTGATGCTGGTCGTGGTGGCGGCGGAGAGCTCGATCTTCGCCTTCTCCGCGGCCTCGCGCAGCCGCTGCAGGGCCATCTTGTCGGCGCCCAGGTCGATGCCGTGCTCGCCCCGGAACGTCTTGACCAGGTGGTCGATGATCCGCTGGTCCCAGTCGTCGCCGCCGAGGTGGTTGTCGCCGGAGGTCGACTTGACCTCGATGACGCCCTCGCCCAGCTCCAGCAGGGAGACGTCGAAGGTGCCGCCGCCGAGGTCGAAGACCAGGACGGTCTGCTCCTTGGTGCCCTTGTCCAGCCCGTACGCCAGCGCGGCGGCCGTGGGCTCGTTGACGATGCGCAGGACGTTGAAGCCCGCGATCTCACCGGCCTCCTTGGTGGCCTGGCGCTGCGCGTCGTTGAAGTAGGCCGGGACGGTGATGACCGCGTCGGTGACCGTCTCGCCCAGGTAGGCCTCGGAGTCACGCTTGAGCTTCATCAGCACCCGCGCGGAGATCTCCTGCGGCGTGTACTTCTTGCCGTCGATGTCGATGGACCAGGTGGTGCCGACCTCACGCTTGACCGAACGGATGGTCCGGTCGGGGTTGGTCACCGCCTGGCGCTTGGCGACCTCGCCCACGAGCACCTCGCCGTTGCGCGCGAAGGCGACGATGGACGGGGTCGTCCGGGAGCCCTCCGCGTTGGCGATGACGGTGGGCTCGCCTCCTTCCAGAACGCTGACGCAGGAGTTCGTGGTGCCGAGGTCGATGCCGACCGCACGTGCCATGTTCGCTTCCTCGCTTCTGAACGGCTGTGGTGCTCAGGGTCTGTGATGCTGAAGATCTGTCGTGCTCGGGTCCTGCAAGCCTGGGGCCACAAGTTGAGTGGACCGGACTCAATGATGCCACGGGATCACCAGACCGCAAGTCGAAGTTGAGCGTAAGAGGCGCAACCTTGGCGCCGAAGGTTCCTGTCCGGTCACGACGGGTGGGGTACCTGTTGTCTGCGATGCATAGATCGGGCACGCTTTACCCGTGACGACGCACGGTGACGCGGTCGGACCGTCGGCCCAGCCCGCCGTGACCGACAAGCCCGGAGCCATGGCAGCGACCGGCCAGGAGAAGGAGCGAGGCACCGACGTGCCCGCCGCGCCGCAGGATGCGGAGAAGGAGGCTCGCCCCCAGGGGACAGAGCCCGAGCAGCCGTCCGCCGACAAGCAGCCCGAGCCCGACAGGCCCGCGGCCGAGACCCCCGAGCCCGACAAACCCGACGCCGACGCCAAGGCCGAGGCCGACGAGGCCCAGACCGAGGAGGTCCAGACCGAGGAACCCGAGCCGGAGACCGAGGTCACGGAGCCGAAGGCCGACAAGGCCGAGGAGCCGGCCCCCGAGGAGCTCGCGCCCGAGGACAACAAGGGCGAAGAGGCTGAAGAGGCTGAGGAGCCCGAGAAGGCGGACGCCGACGAAGCGGGCGAGCCGAGCGCGGAGCCCGCCGTCCGGGAGGAGGAGCCGGCGAAGCAGCCCGAGTGGCCGCCGCCGAGCGCCCCCGCGGCCGGAAACACGGTCACGACGCAGAAGCGGCCCGCCACCCTTGACGACCTCGCGCCGCTGCCGTTCGTGACGCCGAACACGGCGGCCGTGCCGACGATGGCCTCGCCGAACCCGAAGCCGAGGCCGGGCAAGCCGACGGGCAAGCCGACGACGGGCACAACGGCGACGGGCACAACGGCGGGCACAACGGCCGCGCGGCAGGCGGCCGGCACCGCGGCGGCGGCCCCGAGCGGCCCCGCGGCCCCGGCACTGCCCGCGGAGCCTCCGGCGGCGCTGGGCGAGCTCGCCACGGCGCTGTCGCGGTTGCGCGCGACGATCGGCGGGACGGCGTACCCGTTGGAGCTGGCCTCCGCCGAGGAAGCGGGACGGATCGGCACCGCCCTGGTGGCGCAGCTCGACGACTATCTGCTGCCGCGCCTGGCCCGGCTCGACGCGCCGCTGCTGGTGGTCGTCGGCGGGTCCACCGGCGCGGGCAAGTCGACGCTGGTCAACAGCCTGGTGCGGGCGCCGGTGAGCCAGGCCGGGGTGCTGCGGCCGACCACCCGGTCGCCGGTGCTGGTGAGCCATCCGAACGACTCGTCGTGGTTCCGCAAGGGGGAGCTGCTGCCGGGGCTGGTGCGTACGGCGGAATCCAGCTCGGACCCGCGGACGCTGCAGCTCGTCTCGGCCCCCGCGCTCGGCCCCGGCCTGGCGTTCCTGGACGCGCCCGACGTCGACTCGGTGGTCGAGGGCAACCGCAAACTGGCGGCGCAGCTGCTCGCGGCGGCGGACCTGTGGCTCTTCGTCACCACCGCGGCACGCTACGCGGACGCCGTACCGTGGGAATTGTTGAAGACGGCCCGGCTGCGCGGCACGGTGATCGCGCTCGTGCTGGACCGCGTCCCGGGTGAGGCCGCCGCGGACATCACCGCGCACCTCACCGAGATGCTCGGCCAGCACGACATGGCCCAGGCGCCGCTCTTCATCCTGCCGGAGACCACGCTCGACGGGCAGGGCCTGCTGACCGAGGATCTGATGCGGCCGCTGCACGACTGGTTCGCGGAGCTCGCGGCGGATGCCAACGCCCGTGCCGCCGTGGTCCGGCAGACGCTCGACGGCGCGCTCATCTCGCTCGCCCCGGCGGTCGAGGGTCTCGCCTCGGCCGCGGACGACCAGGCCGCCGCCGCACAGGCGCTCGACGAACGGGTCACGGCCGCCTATCGCACCGCCCGACGCACGCTGGAGGACGGTCTCCAGGACGGCCGGCTGTTGCGCGGGGAGGTGCTGGCCCGGTGGCAGGAGTTCGTGGGCACCGGCGAGTTCCTCAAGATGCTGGAGTCGCGGGTCGGCCAGGTCCGGGACAAGATCGTCGCGGCGGTCACCGGACGTCCGGCGCCGGGGCGCAACCTCAAGGCGGCACTGGAGTCGCAGCTGGTCACGCTGCTGCGCGGGGTCGCTGCGGATGCGGCCGAGCAGACGTACACGTCGTGGCAGGCCTTCCCGGCCGGCAGCGGCCTGCTCGTGCCGGAGCTGCAGAAGCCCGCGCCCGATCTCGCCGAGCGCGCCGAGCGCACAGTGCGCGACTGGCAGCAGTGGGTGCTGGAACTGGTGCGTACGGAGGCCGGCGACAAGCGGTTCGTCGCCCGGGGCGCCGCCTACGCGGTGAACGGCGTCGGGCTGGCCGTGATGATCGGCGTCTTCACGTCCACCGCGTTCATCCCGACCGGCGCCGAGGTGGCCGTCGGGGCGGGCACCACCGTGGCCGCCCAGAAGGTGCTCGAAGCGATCTTCGGTGACCAGGCCATCCGCACTCTCGCCGCCCGGGCGCGGGAGGAGCTCCTGGCACGCGTTAACGTGCTGCTCGACACGGAGGCGGCCCGGTTCACCGATCGCACCGCCGCCGTCGGGCTGGAGCTGGAGCCGGGCACCACGTTGCGGCGGGCCGCCGAGGACGTGGAGCGCGCCAGGAAGGAACTCGCGTTGACCGGGACGCCGTCATGAGCCTCGTCGAGAAGGTCAAGCGCGCCATGGGCGCCGACGACCGGGTGGACGCCCGGCAGCTGACCGAGCGGCTGGACGCCCTGCAGCGCTTCCTGCGGGTCGCCGGGCCGCACCTGCCCGACCAGGACCTCGTCGCCGCGCACACGCTGGTCGAGCGCGCGGGCGGCCGGCTCGCCCTCTCGCAGGACCACACCGTGGTCGCGCTCGCGGGCAGCACCGGCAGCGGCAAGAGCAGCCTCTTCAACGCGCTCGCCCGGCTCAAGCTCTCCCCTGTCGGCGTGCGCCGGCCCACCACGGGCGTCGCGCACGCCTGCGTGTGGGGCCCGCTCGAGCCGGCCAACAAGCTGCTCGACTGGGTCGGCGTCCTGCCCCGGCAGCGCTTCATCCGTGAGAGCGCCCTCGACGGCGACGACGAGGCCGCCCTGCGCGGTCTGGTCCTGCTCGACCTGCCCGACTTCGACTCGATCGACCAGCGCCACCGGCTCGAGGTGGACAGGCTGCTCGGCCTGGTCGATCAGGTCGTCTGGGTCGTCGACCCGCAGAAGTACGGCGACCGGATCCTGCACAACGCCTACCTGAAGCAGTTCAAGTCGCACAGCGACGTGACCATCGTCGTCCTCAACCAGGCCGACCGGCTCACCCCGGCCGACACCGAGCTGGTGCTGACCGACCTCAAGCGGCTGCTCAAGGAGGACGGCCTCGACGGGGTGCCGGCCATGGCGACCTCCGCGAAGCAGCCCGGCATGCTGAACGAGCTGCGCGGCGCCCTCGAGAAGACGGTCGCCGAGCGGCAGGCGTCGCTGCGCCGGCTGGCCGGGGACCTCGACGCCGTCACCGAGCAGCTGTCGGCGACGATCGGACCGCCGGCGGCCGAGGACGAGATCGACCGCAGCACCGTACGGCAGCTGAGCGACGCCCTGGCCGCGTCGGCGGGAGTGCCGGCCGTGGCGGAGGCGACCGCCGGGGCGTACAAGCATCGCGCCCTCGCCAGCACGGGCTGGCCGCTGGTGCGAGGCCTGCGCAAGCTCCGCCCCGACCCGTTGAAGCGCCTGCACCTGGACGAGCCGGCGCCCTCCACGGATCTGGTGCCGGTCTCGCGTACGTCGCTGCCGGCCCCGGATGCCGCCCAGCAGTCGGCGGTCGGATTGTCGGTACGGGCGGTGGCCGCACGCGCCGCCGCCCCGATCCCGGAGGTCTGGGCCCCGGCGCTCGCCACGGCGTCCCGCTCGCGGCTCGGCGACCTGCCCGACGCGCTCGACCGGGCGGTGGCGAAGACCGATCTCGGCATGAGCCGCAAGCCGATCTGGTGGACGATCGTCGGCGGCCTGCAGTGGCTCTTCACCATCGCGGCGGTCGCCGGTCTCGGCTGGCTGGTCGCCGGGTACGTGGTGCGCCTCCTCGGCCTGCCCGAACTGGACAACCCGAAGGTCGGCGTGGTGCCGTGGCCGACGTTGCTGCTGGTCGGCGGTCTGATACTCGGGCTGCTGCTGGCCCTGCTGCTACGCCCGATCGTCAACGCGGCGGCCCGGCGGGCCCAGCGCCGGGCGGAGCAACGGTTGCGTCAGGCGGTCACCGAGGTGGGCCGGGAGCACGTGGTGGCGCCGGTTCGCGAGGTGCTCAGCGCGTACGCCCAGGCGCGCGAGGCGCTCACCGTCGTCCGATCGGAATAGCGACCGCGACGCCCGGCGCCGGTAGGCTCGGGGAATGGCGGCACCTCAGAATCCGTACGACGCGGTCCTGCACGCGGCCCGCGACGTGGCGAAGCTCGGCTGCGCCCTGGACGCCGAGATGCTGGGCACCGCGCTGCTGGGCAGTGTCTATTCGATAGCCGAGCACGACCGGGCGGCGGCGGTCCGCGAGTTCGTCGGCGGCTTCCTCAGCGCGACCAACCGCCGGCGCACGGCCTCGGCGACCACGATCCGCGAGGTCTTCGCGGCCCTCGTGCCCGACGCCGACGGCGCCGCGGAGGTCCGCCGCGGCGCCCAGGCCCCGGGCTGGACGGCGCAGCTGGGCCGGGTGCGCCCGACGGGCTGCTACGCGTACGGCGACGTCTACGGCGACCAGACCTCCTACCTGGTCACCTTCGCCTACGACAACGACGAGGAGGGCGGCCCCGAGCACGCCGTCGTCGCCCTCGTCGACCACAACATCGGCATCACCAAGGACGTCTTCGTCGGCGGCCCCGCCGAGCGCATCCTCGGCCAGGTCCGCCAGATGTGCCTCGGCGACGAGCTCACCTGGTTCCGCGAGGAGGACCCGGCCCGCCTCCGCGGCGAGGTCCACCGCCACCTCGAGATCACCGACGAGCTGAGCAGCCTGCCCCAGGACGGCAGCCTCGCCACCGACCGCGCCCTGGCCGCCGCCCGGCTCGCCCTCCTCCCGAAATCCGTCGTCCCGGTCCCGGCCGACCCCCCGGAGCTGAGCGGCCCCGACCGCGAGACCCTGCTCCGCGACTTCCTCAAGTCGCCGGAGGCGGTCCGCTTCGGGCTCGACCGCGTCTCGGCCGACGACGAGCTCGCCTCCCTGCACTTCTGCCTTTCGCTGCTGCTCGACCACGCCGAGAGCCTCCCCGACCCCGACCCGCTGCGCTGGAGCCCCGCCGTCGCCGGCCTCTTCCTGCTCGACTGGGTCCACCGCCGCGCGGTCCTCGACATGGACGACGCGGCGATGCTGCCGCGGGTGACGCGCGCCTGGTCGGCGTACGCGATGCGCAGGCGAGGCCTCCCCGACGCCGCCGCCGACCAGACCGACGAGGTGCTGGAGGAGATGGTGCCGGAGTTCGCCCGGCTGTACGCGACGGGAGAGAAGCGCAGCCCGGCGACGGCCGCGGTGGCGCAGCTGATCTCCGAAGGCGTCGACCCGGACGACCCGGAGGCCATCGACGCCTGGATCGAGACCAACCGCAACCGCCTCGGCGACGACGGCTGACGCCCCCGAGGTACGGCGTTCCCGCCGCGGCCGGCCCACGACCGGCGGCGCTGCTCTTCCTGGCGGCGCTGGCCTTCCCGGCGCGCTGCTCTTCCCGGGGCGTTGGTCTTCCCGGCGGTGCTGGCCGCGCGGCTCGGTCAGCGGCGGTGGCGGTGGCTGCCGGGGTCGGTGTGATGGCGGCCGGGGCGGGAGCTGCGGTGCTGCGCCGGCGTGCGGGCGTCGTTGGCGTTGTGCCGGTTGCCGGCCCGATGGGTGCCGCGATAGGCGTGGGCCGGCTCGGCGCGCCGCGACTCCGCCCGCGCGACGACGGTGTGCCGGTGGCTGTTGTGGGTGCGGTCGACGGTCCGGAGCTGCTTGCTGTTGTACAGGCTCTCGGTCATAGCTGACCTCCGGTGTGCTTCGGAGCGGACGGAACGAACCGTCCGGTGGGCTCGTTCCTCGTGCTCGTCTTCGTCCTGCTCGTCCCGGCTGCCGCGCTCCTCCCGCTCGCAGTCCTCGTCGCCGCCACTGCCGTCATCGCTGCCACCGTCGTGATCACCTTCTCCGTCGTCGGCGTGGTCGCCCTGGTGGTGATCGCCGTCGTCGTTGTCGCCGTGGTCGTTGTCGTCGCCGTGGTCGTTGTCGCCGTGGTCGTTGTCGGCGTGGTCGTTGGTGTCGTTGTCCGGGTCGCCTCGCCCAGGGATGTCGATGTCGCCGACGGGGTGGCGGCCGGGATCCGCCGGCCAGTCGGGCCAGCCTGGGTCCACCTGCCAATCCGGCATCCCGGGCTCGGCCGGCGCACTCGGCTTCGTCGGCTTGCTGGGCTTGGCCGGCTTGCTGGGCTTAGCCGGCTTGCTGGGCTTAGCCGGCTTGCTGGGCTCGGCCGGGCTGCTGGGCTTGGCCGGTTTGCCGGGCGATGTGGGAGCCGCCGGACGGGTGGGTCGGGCCGGCTTCTTCGACGGACGGGAGGAGGCGGGCTTCTCGTCCCGGGTGGGCGAGCCTTCGGCCTGCCGTCTGCCACGCCACGTGCCGTCGCCCGCGCGCGACGGCGACTTCGACCTGGTCGGCTCACCCCGCGACGAGCCCGGATCCGGCGCAGACCCCGACCCGGGCGTGGAACCGGACCCGGGCGCGGAGCCGGACGCGGAGCCGGACGGCACCACGGCACCGGACGGCGGCGACGCGGAACCCGACGTGGCGGCGGGATCGGGCGAACGCGACGAATCGGGAGCCGGTGTCGTTCCTTTGTGGGGCTCGGGGCTCTGGTCGTACCCCCGGGGCTTGTGCTTTTGTCTCTGGCCTTGCGGGCCGCCGGAGCCGGAAGCGTCCGACGGTGCCGGGGTGACGCGGACCGGGCCGGTGGAGACCGGGGGAAGGAACGGTACGTCGGTGACGGGCGGCCGGTCCCCGGCGAGCTCGTTCGAGCCGGCGGTGATCGCGGCGAGCGTGGGCAGCGACGCCAGCCCGACCAGCATCACCACTATCAGCACATAACGACGCGTCGGGCCGGTGAAGCCCTCGGCGCTGTAGACGCCGTTGAGGCGTTTGCGCAGCACTTTGATCGGCGGCACGAGCCCGTCGTCGTCCGGTTGCTCCCGCACGGCCGCCACCCTCCCCAGAGTCAAAGATCCACATGGATCCTTTCGGCTAGTGGGGGCAACGATGGACGGGGCGTCGGGCAGCGGCGGCAACGCGGCGTTCCGACGGAAGTGACGGTACGAAATCCTCTTATTCGGACAAATACTCCACAAGGTGAGATCGCCGCACGGCGCGTGAAACCACCACGTCGAAGACGGCAAGATTTCAGATCTGTGATCAGGCTGACCTGTGGCGCCACTCACGTTCTCTGCGAGGATGAGGGTCGACGGCACCGCCGCCGTCACCCGCGATCTGCGGGGATGCGGTGGGGGTCGTCACTCCCCGGCGGGGTCTGTGATCACGCCGACGGGCCGCGCGGCAACCTCACCCGGGCCAGGCGCGGCGCACCATTGGTCCGCCGCGCGGCCGGGCGACACCCGCCGTGGGCGATTTGGAGAACAGGGAGACACGGATGGCGAACGGCGAAAGCGAAGTCGGGGCTGACCCGGCAGGCGGTTTCGTTCAACTGCTCACCCCCGACGGTGAGCGCGTCGACAGCGTCACCACGGCGGAGGGCGTGACC
Source organism: Actinoplanes oryzae (assembly GCF_030757795.1). Taxonomy (GTDB): domain Bacteria; phylum Actinomycetota; class Actinomycetes; order Mycobacteriales; family Micromonosporaceae; genus Actinoplanes. The sequence continues at coordinate 18,230 of NZ_JAUQWH010000046.1, read as the reverse complement.
TACTCGGTCAGCTTCACCGACGAGGAGTACCGGAAGCTCTACCAGGACCTGGTCACGGTGCGCCGGCTGGACGCCGAGGCAACCGCCCTGCAGCGCCAGGGCGAGCTGGGCATCTGGGCGAGCCTGCTGGGCCAGGAGGCGGCGCAGGTCGGCTCGGGCCGCGCGCTCCGGCCGCAGGACATGGCCTTCCCCACCTATCGCGAGCACGGCGTGCTCTACACGCGCGGCATCGACCCGGTCATGCCGTTCGGGCTGTTCCGGGGCGTCGACCAGGGCGGCTGGGACGCGAACGAGTACAAGTTCAACCCGTACACGATCGTCATCGGCGCCCAGACGCTGCACGCGACCGGCTACGCCATGGGCATCACCATGGACGGCAAGACCGGCACGGCGGACGGCGAGGCGGTCATCGCGTACTTCGGCGACGGCGCCACCAGCCAGGGCGAGGTCAACGAGGCGTTCGTGTGGTCGGGGGTCTTCCACGCGCCGATCGTGTTCTTCTGCCAGAACAACCAGTACGCCATCTCCGAGCCCCTCGAACGGCAGACGCGCATCCCGCTCTACCGCCGCGCGAACGGCTTCGGCTTCCCGGGCGTGCGGATCGACGGCAACGACGTGCTGGCCACGTACGCCGTCACGCGCGCAGCACTCGACAACGCGCGCCAGGGCCAGGGGCCGACGCTGATCGAGGCGTACACGTACCGGATGGGCGCGCACACCAGCTCCGACGATCCGACCCGCTACCGCATCGCCAGCGAGGTCGAGTCGTGGAAGGCCAAGGACCCGATCAGCCGGCTCAAGGCGTTCCTCGTCAAGCAGCGGATCGCGGACGACGGCTTCTTCGGCCAGGTCGACGACGACGCCCGTACGCTCGCCCTCGGCCTGCGCGAACGCGTGCTCGCCATGCCCGACCCGCAGCCGGTGACGATGTTCGACAACGTCTATCCCCACGGCTCGCCGCTGCTCGACGCCCAGCGAGCGGAGTTCTCCCAGTACCAGGCTTCTTTCGAAGGGAGCGCGCACCGATGACCGAGACGCTCAGCCTTGGCAAGGCCCTCAACCACGGCCTGCGCCGCGCCCTGGAGAACGACGCCAAGGTCGTCGTCATGGGCGAGGACGTCGGCAAGCTCGGCGGCGTGTTCCGGATCACCGACGGCCTGCAGAAGGACTTCGGCGACAACCGCGTCATCGACACCCCGCTGGCCGAGGCCGGCATCGTCGGCACCGCGGTCGGCCTCGCCATCCGCGGCTACCGGCCGGTGTGCGAGATCCAGTTCGACGGGTTCGTCTTCCCGGCGTACAACCAGATCGTCGGCCAGGTCGCGAAGATGTTCTACCGCTCGCTGGGCAAGCAGCGGCTGCCGATCGTGATCCGCATCCCCTACGGCGGCGGCATCGGCGCGGTCGAGCACCACTCCGAGTCGCCCGAGGCGTACTTCGCGCACACCCCCGGCCTCAAGGTCGTCACGTGCTCGAACCCGGCCGACGCGCACGTGATGATCCAGCAGTCGATCGCCTCCGACGACCCGATCATCTTCTTCGAGCCGAAGCGCCGCTACTGGGAGAAGGGCGAGGTCGACCTTGACCTGCCCCTCGACCAGGCGTACCCGCTGCACGCCTCCCGGGTCGCGCGCGAGGGCACGGATGCGACCCTCATCGCGTACGGGCCGATGGTGCGCGTGGCTCTCGACGCCGCCGCGGCGGCCGAGGAGGACGGCCGCAGCCTCGAGGTCATCGACCTGCGCACGTTGTCGCCGCTCGACCTCGACCCCGTCTACGCGTCGGTACGCAGGACCGGTCGCGCCGTGATGGTGCATGAGGCACCCAGCAACATCGGCCTCGGCGCCGAGGTCTCTGCCCGGATCACCGAGGAGTGTTTCTACTCGCTCGAGGCCCCGGTGCTGCGTGTCACGGGCTACGACATCCCCTACCCGGCCGCCCGCGTCGAGGAGGAGTACCTCCCCGACCTGGACCGCGTGCTCGACGCCGTCGACCGCGCGTTCGGCTGGTGACCCGGATGTCCCGCATCAAGGAGTTCACCCTGCCCGACTTGGGCGAGGGCCTGACCGAGGGCGAAATCCTCACCTGGCTCGTCGAGGTCGGCGACACGATCGAGCTCAACCAGCCGATCGTCGAGGTCGAGACGGCGAAGGCCGCGGTCGAGATCCCCGCGAAGTGGGGCGGCGTGATCGCCCGCATCCATGTCGAGGCGGGTACGACGGTCGAGGTGGGCGCGACCATCGTGTCCATCGACACCGACCCGTCCGCGGGGCCGCTGCCGTCCGGTCCGGTGCCGTCCGCGGAGTCGCTGGCCGCCGTGGAGGTCGCGCCGGCCGAGGGTGCCGTCGAGCCCGGGCTGATCGGCGGTCCGGCGCCGGGTGGGCGGACGGCTGTTCTCGTCGGGTACGGGCCGCGGACCGTCACCGCGAAGCGCCGCCCGCGTGCCGGTGCCGTTGCCGCGGCTCCCGTTGCCGCTGCTCCCGCTCCGGCTGCTGTTCGTTCCGGGCCGGTGCTCGCCAAGCCGCCCGTACGGAAGCTGGCGAAGGATCTGGGGGTTGATCTGACCACCGTCGTCGGCACGGGCCCGCTCGGGTCGATCACGCGCGACGACCTGCAGGCCGCGGTCGCCGCGCCCGTTGCTCCGGCCCCCGTGGCCGCGCCATCCTTCGACACCGCACGTGAGCAGCGGCTGCCGATCAAGGGCGTCCGGAAGCTCACCGCCGAGAACATGGTGTCCTCCGCCTTCACCGCGCCGCACGTCACGGAGTTCCTCACCGTGGACATGACGCGCTCGATGAAGGCGCTGGAGCGGCTGAAGGGCCGGCCGGAGTTCCGGGACGTGCGCGTCTCGCCGCTGCTCCTGGTCGCCAAGGCCGTCCTGCTCGCGATCAAGCGGCATCCGATGGTCAACTCGACGTGGTCGGCGGCGACGAACGAGATCGTCGTCAAGGAGTACGTCAACCTGGGCATCGCGGCGGCCACCGAGCGCGGGCTCATCGTGCCCAACGTCAAGGACGCCGGGCGGCTGACCCTGCGCGAGCTGGCCGATGCGCTCAACGCCCTGGTGCAGGTCGCGAAGTCGGGCAGGACGCCGCCGGCGGACATGGCGGGCGGGACGTTCTCGATCACCAACGTCGGCGTCTTCGGCGTCGACACGGGTACGCCCATCCTGCCGCCGGGCGAGGCGGCGATCCTGGCCTTCGGTGCGATCCGGCCGATGCCGTGGGTGCACAAGGACAAGATCAAGGTTCGCCAGGTCACGACGCTGGGCCTGTCGTTCGATCACCGCATCGTCGACGGCGAGCTGGGCTCGAAGTTCCTCCGGGACATCGGCGCCTTCCTCACCGATCCGGAGGGCGCACTGCTCGCCTGGACCTGACATTCGATGCTGACCCCGCTTGCTTGCCTTCGATCCGAAGGCAAGTAAGCGGGATCACCCTCATATTCGTTGGCACTCCCGGTTACGGCGCGGTTAAATGGATCCAGCGCCGGAAGTTCCGGGCGCGTCCGACACGGCCAACGAAGGCCAGGGGGAGCAGCACCGCGATGAGCACCATCGACCGCATCCGTAACCGCCGCATTGCCAAGCGTGACGCTCGGGCCATCGAGCGGGCCATGAGCGCGGCGCCGACCCGCGCCATGCGGGACGAGCTCGCCATCTTCGCCCAGCGGCAGCGCATCTTCTGATCGGCTCGGCCCGCCGCTCCGGGCCGGCCACTTCGCCCGCTTCCGCCGATCGCCTCCCGGTCGGCGCGGGCAGCCGAGGCCCCGACCGATTGCCGGTCGGGGCCTCGTTTTATTCACTGTCCGTACAGGAGCGTTGACCGGAAATCCCGGCCGCGAGGAATCTTCTCGCCACAGACGGCTCACCGAAACAGCCATGAGTTTGCCGCACAGGCCGAGATCCGCCCGAGTACGCCCGCATTTGTCCTATGTGTGGATGATCACGTCCGGTTAATTTCCCGCACGTCGGCCACTCCAGACGGCGTACACCGGGATTCCGGCTGTCGGCAACGCCCGGTACGGTTGGGCACGGTCACCCGCCCCGGCTCGGCCGGCCGAGGCGCGATGGCCTGGGTCATACCCAGCTCTGCAAGGTCGGCCGCGTCCGTGCCCCAGCTCGCACGGCCGACAGTCATGGAGGAGGCGGTTATGACGTCCGAGGGCCAGCACGCCGGCAGGCAGCCGGGGGCCATGTCGGGCGGCGGAGCCGAGCCGTTCGGTGCCGACGCCTTCCCGCCTGCCGACTCCGAGGGCAGTCCTTCGTACCCGCACGCCCAGGGCTCGCCGCCCAGTGCGTACGCGCCGCCGCCGCAGGCCGCGCCCGACGGCGGCTCGCCGTTCGTGGTGCCCGCGGTGCCACCGGCCGGGCAGCAGCCCTCCACCGGCGGGTCCACCTTCGGGTCGGCCGCCGCCCAGTTCCTCTCCTCCGGTTCCGCCCGGGCCGCGGACGCCCAGCAGGCCGGCGAGCCCCCGCGCGCGACCCCGGCCGGTCCCCCGGTCCCGTCGTCCGGCTGGACGCCCCCGATCCCGACCGAGGGCTCGTTCCGCCAGGCGCAGGGCGACCAGCTCCCGCAGCGCAACCCCGGTTCGGCCGGTGGCAACCTGACCAACCCGGTCAGCGAGTTCAACGGCTTCACGCCCGTGCGCTCCGCGCCCGCCACCGCCGCGCCGGAGCCGCAGCGCCTCGGCGCCAACCCGGACCTGCCGCGCCGGTCCCCCGGCGAGGCCCGCGGCCCGTTCGACCGTGGCACCGGTGCCGGTGCCGCGCCGCAGGGTGAGCGCCAGCCGGGCCTCTCGGCCTTCGGCGACCAGCGCATCCGCGTGCCCGGCGCCACCCTCACCGACCTTCCGGACAGTCCCCCGCGCGCGCCCGAGGCCGGCGGCTTCCCGGTCCGCGGCGACGCGCCCGAGGGCGCCAGCTTCCCGCTGCGTGGCAATTCCGCCGGCGACGGCGCCAGCTTCCCCGGCCTGCGCGGCAGCGAGAGCCCGTTCGGCGCCTCGCCCGACAGCTCGCTCTTCGGCAAGCCCGACGCGCCGGAGCAGGGCAGCCAGCCCACCGAGCAGCCGTTCGGCCAGCCCGCCGGCAGTCCCTTCAGCGGCCGGCCGGCCACCCTGGAGGACGACGCCGCGGCCCGCCAGGGCTATCCGCAGCGGGTGCCGGGCGCCTCGTTCGACGACCCCGGCGCCGGGCAGCCCACCAGCGCGCCTGCCGCCGCCGACACACCCGGCGGCAGCGGTGGCTACCCCCAGCGTGTCCCGGGTGCCTCCCTCGGCACCGGGGGCGCTCCCGCCGTGGCCGAGCAGCGCCCCTCCGCGGTGCCCCAGCCGCGCGATCCCGAGCCGGCCGAGCCCGCCCAGGGTGCCGCCCGCCCGGCGACCGCCAGCGCCTCGGTGCCCGTCGCGAGCCGGGTCGCGCCTCCGGCCGAGCCCGAGGAGCAGGCTCCGGCGGCACCCCCGCAGGCCCGGGTGTACGGGCGGCCCGCCGTCAGTGAGCCGGTGCAGGAATCCGGCGACAGCTCGCCCGACGCCGCGCCCTTCGGCTCTCCCTCGGCGTCGTCCGCGAGTGCGGCTCCCTCGTCCTTCGCATCGTTCGGCTCCGCTGACGACCGTGGGCCGTTCGGCTCCTCGGACGATCATGCGCAGTTCGGTGCCGCGGACGATCGCGGGGCGTTCGGCTCTGCCGATGACCGTGGCGCGTTCGGTTCCGCGGACGACCGTGCGTCGTTCGGTTCCGCGGACGACCGTGCTTCGTTCGGCTCCTCGAACGACCGTGGGTCGTTCGGTTCCGCGGACGATCATGCGCCGTTCGGTGCCGGGGACGATCGTGGGTCGTTCGGTTCCTCGGACGACCGTGCGCCGTTCGGTGCTGGGGAGGAGCGGTCGCCTTTCGGGGCGGCTGATGAGGGCAGCGGCTTCGGCGGTGGCGACCAGGGCGGCACGTACGGCACGCCGACCGCCACGGACCCTGCGCCCACCTCCTCCGGCGCTTACGGCACGCCCGCTCCCACCTCGTCGGGTGCTTACGGCACGCCCGCTCCGACCTCGGGCCCGCACGGCGCGTCGGCTCCCACCTCCGGGCCGCAGGGCGCATCGGCGGCTCCCGCGGCCGGCAGTTACGGCGCGGCTCCGACCTCGGGCGGCGCTCAAGGCGCGGCCCGCGTGTCCGGCCGTGCGAGCGCGAGTGCGCGGGTCAGCGTGCCCGGCCAGGCGCAGCCGTCCGCTCCGGGGCAGCCCTTCGGCGCCGACCAGCCCGGCGCGCCGACGTCCGCCCAGCCCGCCGAGTCCGGTCCGCACACCCCGGGGACCTACGGCCAGCCGCAGGGCGGGACCTACGGCCACTCGCAGGACGACCCGTTCGGCCAGTCCTCGAGCGAGCCGCACGGCCCGGGGCAGGGCGACGGCAACGTCTTCGGGCAGCAGGACGACGGCTTCGGGCAGTCGCAGGGCCAGACCTACGGGCAGCCGGCCGGGCACGACTCCGAGAGCCAGCACGACCAGGGCTTCTCGTCCGGGCAGGCGTACCCGCAGAGCGCTCCGACCTCCGGGCAGGCCTTCCCGCAGAGCGCGCCGACGTCCGGACAGGCCTACTCCGGCGGCGCTGCCGCTTCGGGGCAGGGTTACCAGGACGGCAACCCGTTCAGCGAGTTCACCTCGGACATCGCCGGCCGCGGCGGCCCCGGTCAGCCGAGCCACCCCGGCCCCGTCCCGGGCAACCCGGCCAGCCGCACGATGCCGCCCGACTTCACCGAGCACACCACCGACGTGGCGGGCCGCGGGCAGGAGCAGCCGTACGTTCCGGCGCCGGCGCTGCACTCCCCGCCGCCCCGCGACGACTTCCCGGTTCAGGGTGACTCGACGCAGCTCTTCGGCCAGCGCCCGGAGAACGCGTTCCCGGGCTCGGACCCGCAGACGTACGGTCAGCGGGCCGACAGCGGGTTCGGGGCCGAGCCGTTCGGGCAGCGACCGGACAGCGGGTTCGGCCCGGACTCCGGGCAGCCGTTCGGGCAGCGGTCGGGCGGCTCGACGTTCACGAGCCCGGCCAGCCGGGCGACGGTGACGCCGCCGCCGGAGGAGACGGCCAGCTGGCCCGGCACCTCCCAGGAGATCGACCAGGACCGCTTCAACTCGTTCACGCCGGAGACCCCCGCGGAGCCGGCGAAGCCCGACTCGAACGTCCGGGTCCTGCCCGTGCTCCTCGCCGTCATCCTGACCGCCGGCCTGCTGGTCGGCGCGGCGATCGGGGTCACCTGGCTCATCGCCCGCAGCTCCGGTGACGGCGGCTTCTCGGCCAGCGTCGGCGAGTGCGTCAAGCGCGACGGTGACAAGGCGGTGACCGCCACGTGCGGCGACGCGGGCTCGTTCGAGGTGGTCGCCGTGGTGGACTCCAACAAGCAGTGCCCGGACGCCAACCAGCCGTTCGTCCTCAACCCGACCGGCGACAAGACGCAGGTGCTCTGCCTGAAGCCCCGTACCTGACGCCCGCCGGGCCGCCGGCCTCCCCAGGGACGGCGAGCTCGGCGAGCGCTCGTAGGCCAGCGCCTCTCGGCGACTGCTCGTAGGCCAGCGCCTCTCGGCGGGGAACGGCGCACTGGGCTTCGTCGCGCCGTCTCCGGGAGTCCGCGCGACCGTCGAGATCGAGGGCCCGGCGACACGCCCAGCGGAAGAGGCGTCCGTCACCCCCGACCCCGTCCGGCGCCGGATCTGCGGCACGATTGGCGTCATGAACGCGCGCGTACGGGCGCCCGAGTTCCGGGCTCGAGGCTGGCTGAACACCGGCGGCAAGGACCTGCACCTCGCCGACATCCGGGGCAAGATCGCGATCCTGGACTTCTGGACCTTCTGCTGCATCAACTGCCTGCACGTGCTCGACGAGCTGCGGCCGCTCGAGGAGAAATACGGCGACGTCCTCGTCGTCATCGGGGTCCACTCGCCGAAGTTCGAGCACGAGCGCGACCCCGCGGCCCTCGCTGCCGCCGTCGAGCGTTGCGGGGTGCATCACCCGGTGCTGGACGACGCCGACATGACCATGTGGCAGCAGTATGCGGCGAAGGCGTGGCCGACGCTCAGCGTGATCGACCCCGAGGGCTACGTCGTCGCGTCGATGGCCGGCGAGGGGCATGCCGAGGGGCTGTCCCGGCTGCTGGACGAGCTGATCGCCACGCACGAGGCCAAGGGCACGCTGCACCGGGGCGACGGGCCCTACGTGGCGCCGCAGGCCGACGAGACCGTGCTGCGCTTCCCGGGCAAGGCGATCGAGCTGCCCGGCGGCACGCTGCTCGTCTCCGACTCCGCCCGGCACTCGCTTGTGGAGCTCGAGGCGGACGGCGAGACGCTGGTGCGCCGCATCGGCACGGGCGAGCGGGGCCGCACCGACGGGCCCGCGACCGCCGCGACGTTCTCCGAGCCGCAGGGGCTGTGCCTGCTGCCCGACGGGCGCACCGTCGTCGTGGCCGACACCGTCAACCACCTGCTGCGCGGCGTCGACCTGGAGACGGGCGAGGTCACGACCCTGGCCGGCACGGGCAGGCCGTGGCGCTCGGCCGACGACGACGGCATCGCCCTTTCCTCCCCGTGGGACCTCGCGTGGTTCGACGACAAGGTGATCATCGCGATGGCCGGCATCCACCAGCTGTGGTGGTTCGATCCGGCGCAGGGCACGACGGGGATCTACGCGGGCACGACCGTGGAGTCGCTGCGGGACGGCCCGATTCCGGACGTGTGGATGGCGCAGCCGTCGGGCCTGTCGGCGTACGAGGGCAGGCTCTGGATCGCCGACAGCGAGACCTCCGCGCTGCGCTGGATCGAGGACGGGGTGCTGCACACGGCGGTCGGGCAGGGACTCTTCGACTTCGGGCACGTCGACGGCGCCGCGAAGCAGGCGCTGTTGCAGCATCCGCTCGGGGTGGCCGCGCTGCCGGACGGTTCCGTGCTGGTGGCGGACACCTACAACGGTGCCGTACGCCGCTACGACCCGGCCACCGAGGAAGTCTCCACCGTGGACTCCGGGCTGGCGGAGCCGAGCGATGTGCTGGTGACGCGCGCGGGCGACGTGTTCGTGGTGGAGTCCGCCGCGCACCGCCTGGTCAAGCTCGCCCCGGGGGCCGTCCGCACGGTCGAGGGCGAGCGACACCGCACCGAGCGCCCGGCGTCGCCCCTGGCACCGGGCGAGGTGACGCTCGACATCGTGTTCACGCCGCCGCCGGGGCAGAAGCTCGACACGACGTTCGGGCCGTCGACCAAGCTCGTGGTGTCGGCGGCGCCGCCGGAGCTGCTGCTCGAGGGCGAGGGCACGGGCACCGATCTGTCGCGTCGCCTGGTGCTCAACCCCGCCGTGCCGAAGGGCGTGCTGCAAGTCGTCGCCCAGGCGGCCACGTGCGACGCCGACGTCGAGCACGCCGCCTGTCACCTGACCCGGCAGGACTGGGGTGTGCCGATCGTCATCGACCCGGCCGCTCCGGCCCGCCTGCCGCTCATTCTGCGGGGTCTCGACGCATGATCTCTACTTGCCAGTAACCTACGGTGCCGTAACCTGGGATCGTGACGACGTCAGCCCCGTTTCAGATGAAGCCTGCTGATCTCGGCAAGCCGCGTTTGCGAGGCCGGTTGCATCAGTACGCCTTCTTCGTCGCGCTCGCGTGCGGAGCGGTGCTGTGCTCGATCGCGGCCTCGCGACCGGGCATGGCGCCGTTCCTGAGCTGCTTGATCTACAGCCTGACGGTGCTGGGGCTCTTCGGCATCAGCGCGCTCTATCACCGCCGCGTGTGGTCGGAGCGCGGCTATCAGATCATGCGTCGGCTCGACCACTCGATGATCTTCATCTTCATCGCGGGCACCTACACGCCGTTCATCTGGCTCCTGATCGACGGCAGCAAGCGCACGCTCATGCTGAGCCTCATCTGGGCCGGCGCCGTCGGCGGCGTCGCCCTCAAGAGCATCTGGCCGCACCTGCCCCGGTGGGTGGGCGCGCCGCTCTATCTGGCCCTCGGCTGGGCCGCCGTCGCGATCCTCCCGGACATCCTGCACAAGGGCGGCGTCACGGCCCTGGTCCTGCTGATCGTCGGCGGCGTCATCTACAGCGTGGGCGCGGTCTTCTACGCCCTGCGCCGGCCCAACCCCTGGCCCACCGTCTTCGGCCACCACGAGTTCTTCCACGCCTGCACGCTGGTCGCCGCCATCTGCCACCACGTAGCGATCTACTTCACCCTGTACGCCTGAGCAGCACTCCCGACAAAGGGCTGATCCACGTCGACGAGGGCGCCTGCCGGAGATCGGGCTCGCGCATGCCCGGCGCCGCGACTTTTCAGAGAGCCGCAGCCAGCACGCCGCGGACGCGCTAAGCCCGGCGCCGGGCCTCGTCAGACGCCTCGCAGGCTGCGCGAAGCCGCGCACGCCCCGTCGCGTCGAGCGCGCTTTTGTCGTCCAGGGAGCCCTGGCGAGCTACATCAGGCCGACTGCACGGCGTGCCGCGCGTCGTAAGCGTCCCGCGCCTCGACCACGTCGCCGATGTGCTGCTCGGCCCACTCCTTCAGCGCCTCGCACAGCCCGAGCAGACTCCGCCCCAGGGTCGTGAGCGTGTAGTCGACGCGCGGCGGCACCACCGCGTGCACCGTGCGCGTGACCAGCCCGTCCCGCTCCAGCCCGCGCAGCGTCTGGGTCAGCATTTTCGGGCTCACCCCGGGCACCCGCTGAGCAAGCTCGGTGTAGCGCAGCGACCCGTCCTTGAGCACGCCCACGATGAGCACGCTCCACGCGTCGCCGATGCGGTCGAGGAGCTGCCGGCTCGGACAAGTCTTGCTGTACACATCCGCTTCCACCAGGACACTATCCACCGGGCATGTACTGCACTTCAAGGTGCCCACTATCCGATGGGAAGTAGATCACGACCGGCCCGGTTGAGCGAGGCATGACTATCGTGATTACCGGTGCCACCGGACACCTGGGCCGCCTCGCCGTCGAGTCGCTGCTGAGCCGCGGCGTGCCGGCCGGCGAGCTCGTGGCCGTCGGGCGCAACGTCGAGAAGATCAAGGACCTCGCGGACCGGGGCGTGGAGGTGCGCCAGGCGTCCTACGACGAGCCCGAGTCGCTGCGGGCGGCCTTCGCGGGCGCCGACAAGCTGCTCTTCGTCTCGGCCAGCGACCCGGGCCAACGCATCCCGCAGCACCGGAACGTGATCGACGCCGCGAAGGACAGCGGCATCCGCAAGATCGTTTACACCAGCGCGCCGTACGCCGACACGACCGACCTGCCGATCGCCGGCGACCACAAGGCGACGGAGGAGGCGCTGATCGCGTCGGGCGTGCCGTCGGTGTTCCTGCGCAACAGCTGGTACGTCGAGAACTACGACTACGCCGAGACGGTCGAGAAGGGGCTCGTCGGCGCGTCGGGCGAGGGCAAGCTGAGCCTGGCCCCGCGGGCGGACTACGCCGAGGCCGCCGCGGCCGCGATCCTGGCCGACGACCTCGACAAGCAGGCGTACGAGCTGGGCGGCGCAGCCGTCACGAAGAGCGAGTTCGCCGCGGAGATCGCCCGGCAGTCCGGCCGTGACGTCAGCTACACCGACCTCACTCCGGAGAAGTACGAGGAGTACCTGACCGACGCCGGCGCGCCCCCGTTCGTCGCCGCGCTCTTCGCGGGCGTGGAGCGGTCCACGGCCCACGGCGCGCTGGACACCGGCACCGCGGACCTGGAAAAGCTGCTGGGCCGCCCGGCCACCCCGCTGAGCGAGGCGATCCGAGCGGCCCTGTAGCGAGCTGCCGGCTGGTCAGGCCCCGTACGGGGGAGGCGGCGGGGCCTGACGCCGGGTGGTCTCGCGGTATTCCTGGACGGACTCGCCGTCCCGGTAGACCGGCGCCTGCGCGGGCGGGACCTCGCGGGCGACGGACCGCTGCTCCACCACGGTGGCGGGACGCCGGCGGCTGTTCCAGAAGTAGAGCGTGAGAGCGAGGCCGACCAGGCCGGCCAGCATCAGCACATAGCCGACCACATTGATGTCGAGACCGCTGATGTTGGCATTGACGGCGAACGCGAGGATCGCCCCCAGTGCCAGAAGGAAGATGCTTCCGCCGATGCCCATCCTGGACCTCCCTGGCTCGTGGCTGCCGCACCGAGCCGCGGCAATACGTCGATCCGTGTGTCTACCCACGCGGCGGAAAGCTCAATCAGGCAAGCTCGTCCCATGACTGCGCGCACCCTTGTTCTGCTCCGCCATGCCAAGGCGGAGGACCCCGGCGAGCTCGACGACTTCGAGCGGTCGCTGACCACGAGGGGACGGTCGGACGCGGACGCGGCGGGTGCCTGGCTCGCCGACCAGCGCCTGCATCCCAGGCTGGTGCTGTGCTCGCCGGCCGTGCGCACCCGCCAGACCTGGCAGGGCGTCGCGATCTCGCTGGCCCAGTCGGCCCCCGACGCGCCGACGGCCGAGGTGCGCTATGTGCGAGATCTGTACGACGGAGGGCGCACCGAAGTCATCGACCTCCTCCGAACCGTGCCCGACACCGTGCACACGGTGTTGATCGTCGGACACAACCCGACCATGTCCGATGTGTCCGCCCTGCTGCGCCCGCACGAGCCGGTCGTCACGTCGTTGCCCACGGCCGGGCTCGCTGTGCACCGCACCGACAGCCCGTGGTCGTCGACCGAGCCGGGCTCCCTGCCGTACGTCCTCGGTCACACCGCGAGGGGATGAGAGCCGCGAGGGAAGGAAAGAAGGGCCGGCGGACGTCATTGTCCGGCGGCCCTTCTTCGTGGGGGGATCAGAAAGCTTCTTCGGGCAGGTCCATCAGGTCGAGGGTGGTGGCCTCGATGATCCGGCGGTCGGAGCCGATGCGCGGCAGCACCTCGCGGGCGAAGAACCGGGCGGCCGCGATCTTGCCCTCGTAGAACGCCTTGTCGGCGGCGCTCAGCTCGGTGCCGAGCTTGGCGAGGGCCACCTCGGCGCCGCGGAGCAGCAGCCAGGCCACCGTCACGTCGCCGAGCGCGAGCAGCACCCGACGGGAGGTCAGGCCGACCTTGTAGAGCTCACGGGCGTCGCCGCCCTGCACGGCCTGCAGCCAGCCCATCTCGATGCCGAGGATGGCCTGCATCTCGCCGAGCGCCTTGCCCAGCGCCAGCCGCTCGACCTTGAGCTGACCGTTGCCGGCCTCGCTCTCCACGAAGCCCTGCATCTCGGTGGCGATGGTGGCGAGCGCCACGCCGCCGTCCTTGACGATCTTGCGGAAGATCAGGTCGAGGCTCTGGATCGCCGTCGTGCCCTCGTACAGGGTGTCGATCTTGGCGTCCCGGACGTACTGCTCGAGCGGGTAGTCCTGCAGGAAGCCCGAGCCGCCGTAGGTCTGCAGCGACTCGTGGCCGAGCAGCTCGTACGCCCGCTCCGAGCCCACGCCCTTGACCAGCGGGAGCAGGAAGTCGTTGACCTTGCTCGCCGCCTTCGCCGCCGCCTTGTCCCCGGCCGCCTCGGCGATGGCGACCTTGTCCTGCCAGGTCGCCGTGTAGATCACCAGGGACCGCAGACCTTCCGCGTACGCCTTCTGCAGCATCAGCGACCGGCGTACGTCCGGGTGGTGCGTGATCGTGACGCGCGGCGCCGCCTTGTCCGAGTTCTGCAGCAGGTCGGCGCCCTGGACACGGTTCTTGGCGTACTCGAGGGCGTTCTGGTAGCCCGTCGACAGGGTCGCGATCGCCTTCGTGCCGACCATCATCCGGGCGTACTCGATGATCATGAACATCTGCCGGATGCCCTGGTGCACGTCGCCGAGCAGCCAGCCCTTGGCCGGGGTGCCGTGCTCCCCGAAGGTCATCTCGCACGTGTTGGAGACCTTGAGGCCCATCTTGTGCTCGATGTTCGTGGCGTAGACGCCGTTGCGCTCGCCCAGCTCGCCCGTCTCGGGGTCGAAGTGGAACTTGGGCACGATGAAGAGCGACAGGCCCTTGGTGCCCGGGCCGCCGGCGCCCTCGACACCGACGGGACGCGCGAGCACGTAGTGGATGATGTTGTCGCTGAGGTCGTGCTCACCCGAGGTGATGAAGCGCTTGACGCCCTCGATGTGCCAGGAGCCGTCCGCCTGCGGAATCGCCCGGGTGCGGCCGGCGCCGACGTCGGAGCCCGCGTCCGGCTCGGTCAGCACCATCGTCGAGCCCCACTGCTTGTCGACGAAGAGCTGCGCCCACTTCTTCTGCTCCTCGGTGCCCTCGACCTCGACGACGTGCGCGAAGGAGGGACCGGACGAATACATCCAGACCGGGGCGTTCGCACCGAGCACCTGCTCGGCGATCGCCCACCACAGAGCCCGGGGGGCGAGCGTGCCGCCGAGGCTCTCCGGGAGGTCGAGCCGCCAGAACTCGGACGCCATGAAGGCGGCGTACGACTTCTTGAAGGACTCGGGCAGCGGCGCGGTGTGCGTGGCCGGGTCGAAGACCGGCGGGTTGCGGTCCGCGTCGGTGTAGCTGGCCGCGAGGTCCTCGCGGGCGAGCCTGTTCACCTCGGCGAGGACATCGCGCGCGGTTTCCGCGTCGATGCCGTCGTACGGCGCCTGGCCGAACGCACGATCCGCCCCGAACACCTCGAAAAGGTTGAACTCGAGGTCGCGCAGGTTGCTCTTGTAGTGAGTCATGTGTTCTGGCCCCGCTCTCCGGACGCGAGTTACCCGTCAGTAACACCACTGTATTACCGGTCGGTAGGAACGGACAAGCCCGCCCCGACCTTGAGCAGACCCGGAGTTGTGCGACGACTCGGGGCCCAAACGCCTCCGATCGGATGGCAAATGGGACAACCTTTCGGCCATTTGCAAGCCGCCGCGCCGCTTGCACGTATCGACGTGCGCGGACCGTCGTTGCTCCCGGTGTACGCACAGGACGTACGCAGACCAGGGGAGGTCTTGCATGTTCGCCACGATCAAGAGCCTTATTCCGGAGCCTCGTCAGGCGGACCAGCCGCGGCACTACGTGGGGCGGCACCGGCAACCGGAGACCGTCACCGCGCGAGCCACGGTGCCTCTCCTTCCGGCCCAGCCCTCGCCGGCGGCTCCGGTCTCGCCGGCGGCTCCGCCCGAGGCGGAATCGCTGCCGAAGGCGGGCTGACCTCAGCTGCCGGCTGCGCCGACTTCCCAGCTCGGCATCGGCGCGGCCGGCCCCCCTCCGGGGCCGGCGTACTCGAGCAGCACCAGGGCGATGTCGTCGTCGAGCTGATCGTGCACCCAGTCGCGCAGGGCGGTCTCCAGCGAGGCGAGCCCGTCGGCCACAGTGCCGTGGCCGAGCAGCCGCCAGGCCCGGTCGGCGGTGGGGAAGAACTCACCCTCCCGCCGGGCCTCGCCCAGCCCGTCGGTGAAGAGCAGCAGCCGGTCACCCGGCTCCAGCCGCTCCACCCGCGGGCGGGCCACCGGCATGAACCCGAGCGGCGGCGCGGGCGCCGGCGGCTCCAGGGCGATCACCTGGCCCCGGCGCAGCAGCAACGGCGCCGGGTGTCCACAGTTGACAATCGTCAGCGTGCCACCGCGCTCCTCGACCAGGGCCGCGGTCACGAAGTCCTCGTCGCCGACGCTGCGGGCCACCGCCCGGTCCAGGTCGGTGACGATCGCCCGCAGGTCCGCCCGCTCGTACGCCACGTGCCGGTAGGAGCCCAGCACGATGCTCGCCAGCCGGACGGCGTCCAGCCCCTTGCCGCGGACGTCGCCGATGATGATGCGGATCCCGTACGGCGTGTCGAGCGCCTCGTAGAGGTCGCCGCCGATGTCGGCGGCGGCAGTCGCGGAGATGTAGTGACCCGCCACCGCGAGCGAGCCGATCTGCGGTCCCAGCGGGCGAAGCACGGCCTGCTGCGCCACCGCGGCGAGACGCTGCAGCTCGGCGATGCGGTCGGCCTGTCGCTGCCGGATGTTGGCCACGGCGGCCGCGATGCCGGTCGCCAGCATGATGCCCAGCACGTTGATCATGCCGACGGAGCCGAAGCTCCCATCCGCCGTCGCGAACACCAGCCCGACCACGGTCGCGAGCCCGCCGACGATCATCACCGGCTGCCAGTAGGCGAACACGGCCGCGAGGAACGGCACGGCGGCGAACAGCCCGACGAAGTTGGCCTGTACACCGTCCGCCAGCTCCACGCCGGTCACGACGACGAGCAGCACGAGGGCCGCGCCGAGACCGGCGCGGGATCCTGGACTGAGCGGGCGGCGGCCCGACGGCAACTTAGGCATGGGTACGCCGAACAGCATGCCTGATCCGGAAGCCCCGCGGCATCAGGTTGGCCCCTCGGCCGATGGGGTTCTGCCCGGTCGGCGTCGTCGACCGGCACGCCGGTGGCAGCATGGCCGCGTGGCAACCGACCTGCGCGCCCTGTTGAGGGCCACCTTCCGCTGGACCGAGCCCGAGCCGGGCACCGGCCTCCTCGTCAGCGACCGATCCGGATGGTGGCGTGAACCACAAGTTCTCGGCGGACTCGGCGCGGGGCTCGCCGGCCTCTTCCCGGCGGCCGCGCCCACCGTGGTCGTCTCCCCGGAAGTCACCGGATTCCTCGTGGGCCCACTGGTCGCCCAGGCCCTGGGCACAGGCTTCGTCGAGGCCTACCGAGCCGGCGCCCGCCGAGCCATCGCCGAACCCATGACCTGGACAACCGTCCCGGCAGACCACCGCGGCGACCCGCAGTCCCTGGGAGTGCGGACCCAATTGATCAGTACGGGCGACCGCGTGCTGCTGGTCGACGACTGGGCGTACAGCGGAGCCCAGAGCCGGGCTCTGTCCACACTCGTCCGTGATCTGGGCGCTGAGGTCGTCGGGACCGCGGTGATCGTGAACGAGTGCCCGCCGCCCGTAGCCGCCGAGCTGGGCATCCGAGGCCTGCTCACCGGCTCCGACCTGGACTGACCCCGGCTCAGGCCGGGCGCTTCCAGTCGGCGAGCGCGCCGCGGCTGGGCTGCCAGCCGACGGCCTGGTACTCCGCGAGGCCGCGCTGGACGTACGGGTCCTGGGCGATGAGCTCCCGGGCCTCGGCCTCGGAGTCGACGCCCAGGATCACCACGCCACCGACCGGCGGATCCTGGCGTCCGGCGCTGACGACGAGCCCGCGGCTCTCGAGCTCGGCCAGAAAAGCGAGATGAGCGTCACGAGCCGCGTCGACCTCCGCGAGCGGGGCCAAGTACGTGGAGATCATGAGGTACACGGGCGGTCGTCCTCTCAGGCAGTCGGCCAGGTGCTTCTCGGGCCGTAGCGATGGTGCTGTCAGGCCGTCGGTGATGATGCTCCCCGTCCGTCGACGACGCTGCTGTCAGGCTGTCGGCGACAGTTCTGTCAGGTCGTCGGTGACGGTTCTGTCAGGTCGTCGGCCACGTTCGGAAGTTCAGGGAGCTGCGGCTCGGCGTCGGACCGCGCTGGCCCTGGTAGCGGGAGCCGTAGACCGCGGACCCGTACGGGTGCTCGGCCTGGCTGGACAGCCGGAAGATGCACAGCTGGCCGATCTTCATGCCCGGCCACAGCTTGATCGGCAGATTGGCCACGTTGGACAGCTCGAGCGTCACGTGCCCCGAGAAGCCGGGGTCGATGAACCCGGCGGTCGAGTGCGTGAGCAGGCCGAGCCGGCCGAGGCTGCTCTTGCCCTCCAGCCGCGCGGCGAACTGATCGCCCACCGTGATGACCTCCAGCGTCGAGGCCAGCACGAACTCGCCCGGGTGCAGCACGAACGGCTCGCCGTCGGCGGTCTCGACCAACGCCGTCAGGTCGTCCTGCTGCTCGGCCGGGTCGATGTGCGTGTAGAGGTGGTTGTTGAACACCCGGAAGTAGCGATCGAGGCGCACGTCGATGCTGGACGGCTGCAACAGCTCCGGCTCGAACGGCTCGAGTGCGAGGTTGCCAGCCTTGATCTCGGAGACCAGGTCCCGGTCGGAGAGCAGCATCGGCCCACCATACCGGCCACGACCAGCCGCCCCGGCCACCACCCGCCGCAGCGGACAGAGGGTTCCAAGTCTGCCACCCCGCCCGGACACAAGCCCCCCGCACCCACAAAGAACCCCCCACCAACAAGTGGTCCAATCGAACAAATGTTCGATAGAATCCCCCCATGGCTTCCTGGTCCGAATTCACCGCAGCCGAGCCCCAGCTCGCCTCGGCCATCCGCGCGCTGCTCCTGCAGTACGGCCCTGGCATGGGCTACCTCGCCACGGTCCGCGCGGACGGCGGCCCCCGTGTGCACCCGGTCTCCCCCGTGGTCACCGACGAGGGCCTCTACTGCTTCGTGGTGGATT
>NZ_JAUQWH010000045.1 GCF_030757795.1 Actinoplanes oryzae | reverse complement strand
AGCGCATCGGCCACCACCCGCCGCCCGACGGTGACCCGCTCGTCCCCGACCGGCAGCGTCATCGGCCGCGCGCGGGGGCGAGGCACGCGGACCCGCGCCACACCCTTGCGCCGCGCGACACCGGGAGGATCCTCCCGATCCGGCAGCCCGGCGAGCTCCCGCCGGGCCACCAGCTGGACACCGTGCTCGCCCAGCGCCGGCAGCACCCGCGAGATGTACTCGAGAAAGCGCCGATCCGGCCCGACGACCAGCACATTGCGCGCCGCGGCGGGAAACGCGAAGAGAACGTACGCCGCCCGGTGCAGCGCCACGACGGTCTTCCCGGTCCCGGGCCCGCCCTGCACGACCACCGTGCCCCGGTGCGGCGACCGGACGACGGCGTCCTGCTCGGCCTGCAACGTCGTCACGGCGGCGCCCATCCGCCCGGTGCGCGGCGCGCTCAGCACCTCCGCCAGCGGACCGTCGCCCGGCACATCACCCGGCCCGGCCGGGGACCCGTCGAGAATCTCGTCCGCCACGCCCACGACCACCCGGCCGTCCATGGCAACATGTCGCCGCCGCTGCAGCCCCATCGGATGCCCCGCCGTCGCCGCGTAGAACGGCCGGGCCGCCTCCGCCCGCCAGTCCACGATCAGCGGCTCACCATCCGCCCGGACCCCGCGCCGCCCGACATGAATCGTGCTCCCGTCCACCCGATCCAGCCGCCCGAAACACAGCCCCGCCGGCGCGTCCTCGAGCCCGAGCCGCTCGTACGCCGCCGTCACGTGCGCCTGCTCGGCGCGTACCTCGTCCGCTCTGCCCACTCCCCCCATTGTGGGCACGCCCGGCGGCAACGAAAGTCTTGACTTGCCCGCCCGGCTCAGCCGGACCGGAACGCCCGATCGAGCAGCAGGTCGGCGGCCGCCAGGAGGCGCACGCTCGCGGAGCCGAGCCCCGGCAGACCGTCGCGGGCCCGGGCGTCCCCGGCGGCGTGCGCCCCGGTCATGATCCCGGCCAGCTCCGTGGTCAGCCGGTCGAGACCGGCGGTCGACAGCGGCTCCCGGTGCGACGGCTCGCCGGCGATCGGCTCAGCCGGCCTGGGAGAGGGCGAAGGCGACGAGGAAGCCGGCGACCGTGATCAGGCCGATGAGCAGGTGGGCGTCCTCGAAGGCCTCCGGGATCATCGTGTCGGCGACCATGGCGAGGATTGCGCCGCCGGCCAGGGCGGTGATGGCGGCCAGCACGGCGGCGGGTGCGTCGCCGAGCACGGTGTAGCCGGCCACCGCGGCCAGGCCGCTGATCAGGGCGATGCCCGCCCACAGCGTGAAGACGTAGCGGCGGGAGCGGCCGGCGTGGCGCATGCCGGCCGCGCTGGACAGGCCCTCGGGGACGTTGCTGATGAAGACGGCCGCGACGGTCACCACGCTGATCGCGCCGCCGCCGAGCAGGCTCGTGCCGATGACGATCGATTCCGGTACGCCGTCGAGCAGCGCGCCCAGCGCCAGGGCCGTGCCCGAGCCGCCCTGCTCCGCCTCGGAGGGCTGCTGGCCGCCGGACCGCTTGCGGTGCCGGGCGCCGCGCCGGGCTAGCAGCACGTTGCAGCCGGTGTAGACGACGGCGCCGCCGACCGCGCCCAGCGCCGTGGGCAGCAGGCCGGCCTGCTCGTCGGCCTCGGCGAAGAGCTCGAAGGCGACCGCCGACAGCAGGACGCCGGCGCCGAAGGCCATGATCGAGGCGATGATCCGCTGCGGGATCCGGGCGAGGTAGCCGAGCGCGGCACCGACAAGCAGGGCGGAGCCGGCGAGGAGTCCCCAGCCGCCGGCTTGCAACCATCCAGGCATGCCGCCGCTTTGCCCCGCAGCGGCTGCATCAAACAGCTATCCGGCTCAGGCGGGGTCGCGCAGCGGGCCGTACGCCTCCCGGTACGAGCGGGGCCCCAGCGCCGGCAGCACGAAGTCGCGCAGCCATGTCGGGACCCGGGCCGCCTTGGCGAAGCGGTCGGTCGCGGCCTGGACGTGGTCCACCCGGGCGCGGCGCCGCTGCTCGAAGCGGGCGCCCACGGTGTCCCAGTCGCCGCCCGCCAGCAGCTCGGCCAGGACGACGGCGTCCTCGGCCGCCAGCGCGCACCCCTCGGCCCAGACCGGCGCGGTGGCGTGGGCGGCGTCGCCGACCAGCACGCACCGGCCCCGGCTCCACGCGGGCACGCGCACCTCCTCGACCGGCGAGTGGTAGAGCGACTCCACCGTGCCGAGCACCTTGCGCACCGGCTCGGGGAAGGCGCCGAACGTCTCGCTCAGCCAGGAGGCGTCGGCGCCGATCGGGCCGCCGCGGGTGGCGGACGCGTACCCGTACACCTGGTGGTCGCCGACCGGGATCAGCAGGATCGTGCCGGCGGCGCCCGACCACACGATCCAGCAGTCGACGCCCGGGTTGGGGGCCATGAACCGCCAGCTGGCCGCGCTGAGCAGGGCCTCGCGCACCCCCGAGCCGCCGAAGAGGGCCGTGCGGACGGCCGACCGTACGCCGTCCGCACCGGCCACGAAGCCGTAACCGGCCGTCTCTCCGGTGTGGAAGGTCACCTCGGCGCCCCCGGCGGTCGTGCGCACCGAGGTGACCTCCGCGGTCCGCGGCGTGACGTCGAGCCCGTCGCTGAGCAGGTCGTGCAGGTCCGAGCGGAGCACGCACCGCGGCTGCGCACCGGCGCCCCAGAAGGCGTCCTCGTCGACCAGGAAGAGCAGCCGCCCGCTCGCCGCCCTGTACTCCCGGCGGCCGGTGGGCCGGCCGATGCTGGCCAGCCCCTCCCCCACCCCGAGCGCCGCGAGCGCCGTCACCGCGTTGCCGGGCAGATTGATCGCCAGCCCGCCGCCCGCCCCCGGGTTCCGCTCAACCAGATCCACGGCGACGTCCCGCTGCCGCAGCGCCCGCGCGAGCGCCAGTCCCGCGATGCCGCCGCCGGCCACGAGCACCCTGTCGTTCGTCATGGCGCCCAGCATGCCCGAGCGGGCTCCCCGGCCGGAAGGCGACTGTCGTGGAACAGCCCGGGAACGGCGCCGGGACGGTGGTGGTCGCCGGCCTGGCGGAACGGCTGCATCAAACAGCTACCGGTCCCACGGGTGGTCGCGAAGGCGTCCGGGATCAGTTCTTGCAGTGCCTCCCGCCGTCGTTGTAGAAGCCGACGATGACCGGCAGGCGCGACGGGGTGAAGGCCGGCTTGGTGTACCTGATCCGCAGGCAGCCGTTGCCGTTGCGGGCCGACCGGGTGGCGTTGACGAACGCCGTGCCGTAGACGGCGGCGCCGCCGACGCAGGCCACGCCGGCCGCCCAGTGCATCTTGGCCACCGTGGCGCAGCCCTTGGCGACCGCCGCGGCTCCGCCGGCCCCGGCACCCGCCCCGATCGCACCGCCGTCGATCTCCCGGGCCACCCAGCGGGTTTCGCCGCGGGAGAGGTAGACGCTGCTCGTGACGATCCCGGAGTCCACCACGACGGCCTGCGCCGGCGTGGCGGAGACGGCGACGACACCCGCCGCGAGCAGTCCGGCGGACAGAATTCGTGTGAAACGCATGGTCGGGTGCTCTTCTCTGACGGCGACGGGAACCGCCACAGCATGGGCACCGGGCGCCGCCGGCCGCTACGGCCGGGCGGCGCCCCTCAGTCCTGGGAGTGATTTCGCAGGTGGTCCGGGGTCGGCCGGTCAGCCCTTCAATTCCGGCACGGGTGTCCCGCGGAAGAGGCGCAGCGGGACGGCGTCGGCCATGGCGCGCATGCCGGCGTCGTTGGGGTGCAGGTGGTCGCCGCTGTCGTAGGCGGGGAGCATGCGCACCGGCTGGGCCGGGTCGCGGACGGCGCGGTCGAAGTCGACGACGGCGTCGTACTCGCCGCTGGTGCGGATCCAGTGGTTGAGCGCCTGGCGTACGCTCTCGCGCTCGGCCGTGTAGTAGCCCGGGATCGTGGTGTCGCCGAACGGGGTCAGCGTGCCGCCGTAGATGCGCAGGCCGTGGTCGTGGGCGCGGGCGATCAGCTGCCGGTGGGCGAAGATCAGCTGGTCGAGGGTCACCGCCTCGGACGCCGGGGAGGTGGAGCCGGGCTGGCCGATGTCGTTGATGCCGAGCAGGACGATGACGTGGCGGACGCCGGCCGGGGCGAGGACGTCGCGGTCGAAGCGCCGCAGCGCGCTGTCGCCGAAGAGCGGGCCGATGCCGGAGAAGTCCGTGCCGGGCAGGGTGTTGCCGTCGTGCAGCAGGCGGTTGCCGCCGATGCCCTTGTTGAGCACGCCGAGGCCGGGCGCGCGGGCCGCCAGATAGTCGGGCCAGCGGTGGTTGGTGTCGGTCGTGGTGCTCGACCCGTCGGTGATGGAGTCGCCGAACGCCACGACCGCCCCGGTCCCGGCCGTCGTGGTGACGCTGACGTCGGACAGGAAGTACCAGGACGTCGTGGTGGCGGCGCCGGGCAGGTCGGCCGCCCGGGTGCGGTCGCCCGCGGCTACATAGCTGGTCTGGAAGGCCGAGTTGTGCAGGGTCGAGGCGACGGTCCGGCGCGGTAGGTGGAGGCTGATGGCGAGGTCGGTGCGGGCGGGCACGGCCAGCGGCACAGGGTCGCTGACGACGGGCGACCCGGGCGGCACGGTCACGGAGGTCCGGCCGCCGAAGGTGAGCGGGCGGTCCGTGCCGGCGACGATCCGGGCCGCGGTGTCCCGCCGGGCGACGCGGGCCGCGCCGATCTCGAGGGGTGCGCTGCCGTGCTCGTTGGACAGCCGCACGCGCAGGGTCCGGCCCGCGACGCTGGTGTGCACGATCTGGCGCAGCGTCTGGTCGGTGAAGACGGTCTCGGGGACCGGCGCGGTGGCGGCGCCGGTCACGCCGGTGGCCCAGGTGCCGGTCCAGGCCGCGGAGGTACGGCCACCGGCGCCGGCCGACCCGGTGAGCGTGAGCGCCGCGAGGACCCCGGCGGCGACGACTCCGGTGAGGTGACGCTTGACATGGGTAGACATGTCTTTCACCCCAGCCGCGCCGCGCCGCCACGTCAATACATCGACAAGCTCAAATCTTTACACGACGGTGATCAGCGCGCGGCCGGTCAGCCCGAGTCCCACGACGACGATCAACGCCGCGGTGACCGGCGGCGCCAGCGCGCTCCAGCGCACGAGCCGGCCCGAGAGCCTGTCCCGCACCCGGACCAGGAGGAGCCCGGCGGCGGTCAGGGTGGCGGCCATGCCCAGCCCGTACGCCAGGACGAGCAGCACCCCGAAGACGGTCCGCCCGAGCGCCACCGCCCCGAGCAGCACGACCAGCGCGGACGGGCTGGGCACGAGCCCCCCGGCGACGCCGAGCCCGGCCAGCCCCCACTTCCCCGGCCCGTGCTCGTGGTGCTCGTGATGCTCGTGGTGGTGATGCTGCCGGCGGTGCCGGACCGCCGCGTGCAGCGCCCCCACGCCGACCGCCGCGACCAGCACGCCGCTGACCAGGCCCAGCCACCCGAGCACCAGCTCACCGGCCACCCCGGCCGCGACCGTCAGCACGAGACCGAGCACCAGGACCGCGGCGGTGTGCGTGGCGGTGACCGTGACGCCGACCAGCACCGCGTCCCGGGGCCGGCCCCGGCTCCCGGCCAGATAGGCCGCCATCACCGTCTTGCCGTGCCCGGGCAGCGCCGCGTGCGCCGCACCCAGCGCCAGGGACAGCAGCACGGCGAGCAGCCCGACCAGCGGGGTGAGCCGGTCGCCGCCCACGAGCTCGTCCAGCCGGTGCGCCGCCGCGGCCAGCGGGCCGGGGGCCGCGGAGCCGGCGGGCGCGGCAGCCGGAGCCGTGCCGGAGCCGGGCGCCGCGGTGAAGCTCGCCGAGCGGACGTCGGCCGGGCCGGCCAGCGGGTCCTCCGGATAGCGGCGCAGCTCGTCGCTCACGCTGACGGCCGGCAGCGACGACCCGGTGAGACGCACCCCGGAGCCCGCCGCGACCAGCTCCCGCCAGCCGATCCGGTCGTCCCGGAACCGGAAGTCCACGGTGACGGGCACGGCCGACCGGATCACGGCCGGCGCCGACAGCCGGCAGTCCAGGCGGCTGGTCCGCAGCCCGCCCGCCCCCGCCGCGGAGGTCAGCGACTCGTCAGCCACCGTCCACGCCAGCCGCCTGCCGTCCACGGTGACGGTCAGCGCGGCGACAACCTCGGCGCAGGAGGCGGCCGGGTCCTGCAGGGTCGGCAGCTCGGCGAGGTCCACCGCCGCCACGGCCTCGACGCGGTCCTGGTGCAGGGTCAGCCCGGCGTAGCGGTTGACGGAGAAGTTCCCGAGCGGATGGGCCGCGGCCGGCCCGGCGGGTGACAGCACGCAGGCGACCAGGACGAGCGCCGCGACGACGAGGAGCCGCCGCACGGGCCGGCCGGTCGCGGCGTGCCACCGGATGACGTCGAGATGACTCATGATCGAGCCTCCAGGGCGGCCAGGGCGCGGGCCGCGGTCGGGCCCTCGACGGGCGAGAAGAACGGGTTCAGGTCGCGCACCCGGGACAGCTGGGCGCGGGCGGTGCCGCGGTCGCCGAGGGCCAGGGCGACCAGGGCGAGGTGGTAGGCGTACCCGGCGTTGCGGGGGCCGAGGGCGACGGCCTTGCGCGCGTGCGGGAGGGCCTCCCGGTCGCGTCCCGCGGCGTGCAGGGCCTGGGCCAGCACGTCGGCGACCTCGGCGAACGGCCGGCGGCGCCACTCGGCGGCGGCGGCTGCCACGGCCGCCCGGGCGTCACCCCGGGCGAGGGCCAGCTGCGCGGCGGTGAGGTCGTCGCGGCCGCCGTTGGCCACGAAGACGCGGTGCGCGGCGTCCGCCAGGGCGAGCTGCCGGTCGGCTTCGGCGGTACGCCCGGCCACGCGCAGCAGGCCGGCGTACTCCATCAGGGTGTCGGGGGTCGGAGTGCGGGCGGCGACCGCGGCGGCATCGGTCAACGCGGCGCCGAGGTTGCCCCGCGCCGCGGCGACGCGGGCCCGGCCACGCTGCAGCGGCTGGTACGACGGGTCGGCCGCCAGCCCCGCCGCGTACTCGGCCGCGGCGGTGGTCAGATCCCCGCCGAAGCGCGCGAGGTCGCCGAGCTGGGTGCGGCAGAACGCGATGTCGGCCGGATCCACCGCGGCGGCCAGGGCGCGGCGCATGAGGTCGGTGGCCTCGGCGAGGCGGCCGCGCTGTTCGAGGTCGTAGGAGGCCCGGGCGTACGCGGCGAGCCCCGGCCGCAGATCGAGCATGCGCTGGACGGCGGCGGTGGCGGCGGCCGCGTTGCCGAGCTGGGTCTCGGCGTCGGCCAGCACCGCGTACGCGTCGGCGTCATAGGGGTTGACCCGCACCGCGTCCCGGGCGAAGGCGCGCGCGGCGGCGAAGTCGTGGCGGGCGTTGGCCAGGGCGCCGAGTCCCACCGAGGCGTCCGGGTTGTCGGCGGGCCGGACCTTCAGGGAGCGGCGCAGGGCGGCCTCGGCGAGCGGATAGCGGCTGGGATCGCCGGTGACGCGGGCCTGCTCGACGTACGCGACGCCCAGCTCGGCCCACGTCCGGTAGTCGCCGGGCAGCTGCCGCAGCCGGTCCCGGGCCCGCGCGACGGTCGCGGCGAAGGGGTCGGCCGAGGCCGGGACCATGACGGTCCCGGCCCGCTCCGGCGTCGCCGCGTCGCGCAGTCCCACCACACCACCGACGGCGAGCATCGTGCCGGCCGCGACAGTGACCGTCACGACCATCCGGAGAGATCGACGCATGGTGTCAGCCCGCCGAGGTCCAGCGCCGGCGGAGCAGCCACCACCACGTCGTGACGATCAGCAGCAGCCCCGCGGCACCCACGCCACCGGCGATCAGCGCCGCGTCGAGATCGCTGAGCCCGGACCGGTCCGCGGCCGGCACGAGCTCCACCGGACCACCGAGCGGGGCCGAGCCGGCCCGCAGGTTGCCGGCGGTCGCGCCGGTGGACGAGTCGCCGCCCTGGTTCGGCAGGGCCACGTACGGGAAGGTGTCGCCGAAGTCGTTGTCGTTGACGTCCACCTTGTCGCCGGCCGCCAGCGCGTCGACCAGCTTGCCGCTCTGCGCGGCGCCCTCGACGGCCTGGATCGAGATGTCGACCGCGTCGTCGGACAGGCGCCGGCCGTTCGGGAAGCCCTGCAGGTCGCCCTTGAGCACGCCCAGCCGGTCGGGCTGATCGGTGACCGGCACGCCCAGGTTGAGCCGCAGCATCTCCGACGGGCGGAACCTGCCCGCGTCGACGTCCTGGTTGTTGAGCTGCGAGTTGAGGTCCACCTTGATCGGGCCCTTGGCCTTGGTCGTGATCCCGGTCAGGAAGATCTCGACGAGGTCGTTGCGCGGCGTCCTCGGCGCCTTGATCTTGTAGAACTTCTCGATCAGCCGGGCCAGCTCCGGATCGGTGACCCGCTGGACGACCTGCGGGATGCCCGCGTCCTTGTCGGGCGAGATCGAGTTGAAGGCGTCCTTCAGCCCGGCCGGCACGACCACCTCGTTGACCAGCGGGTTCCCGAGGCGCGACACCTGCACCCCGCTGCTCCTGCCGGGGGCGCCGTCGTTCTGCCCGGTCATGCGTACCCGGTTGCGCTCGGTCGTGGTCCACACCCCGATCACCGGGTTGCGCTTCGCGTCGCCCTTGAGCGCGACGTCGCCGAAGGGCACCTGCACGGCGAGCGTGTTGACGTTGTAGCCCGCGAGCGTGTCCCGGCCGGTCTCGCTCAGGTCGCCGCCGTAGAGCAGGTCGAAGACGCGCAGGTCCAGGAAGAACGGGTCGTCGGCCTGCCCGGCGAACAGCTTCCAGCCGCCGTCGAGGTCCACGGTCGCCTGGTCGCGCAGCTTCTGGTAGTCCGGGAACGACGCCGCCCCGACCCGCGACGGCGCGACCGGCGCGTCACTGATCCGGGTCCGCCACGGCCCGTCGCCGAACTTCGTCTCGAGCTTGTACGTCTGCTTGAACAGCAGGTTCTTGTCGTCGAACGATGTGACCGGGCCGTCGTTGTAGAGGAACGTCTTGGTCCCGCGCTTGTCGACGTTGGTGAACGTCCAGCGGAACACCGAGTCGGCCTTGGCGTCGCCGTCGCTGTCGACATTGATCAGGTACGCCGCATCGGTCGCGAACGGATAGAAGTTCGGCCCGCCGTCCGGATCCTCGAACGGGATCCAGTTGGCGAGCAGCGTCACGTAGCCCGGCCGGTCCGGGCTGACGAACGCGTACAGGTCGGTGTTGTCCACGGCGGGGTCGCTCGCGATGAGCGGCGCCTCCCGGTGACTCGAGGCCACCGACGTCGCGGGGCCGAGCCCGGCGACCGCCACGACGAGGGCGACCGCCCCCGCCGCGGCGAGTCTGGCTTTGTGCTCCATGGGAATCCTCCCCCTTCTTGTGGGAAGGACTTCGCTCCGGCGCCCCGGCCGGATGGTGGTCACCTCGGCTTTGGCACATCATGGGCCCGGCCGGGGCAGGTCGAGATCGCCCCCGATGCGGCGCGGGTCAGTCCGGCAGGTAGACCGGCGCCCTGTCGGGGTAGGGGAAATCGCCGGCGAGAACCGGCACCACCAGCTCGCGACTCAGCACGGCGGCCAGGAATGCGCTCAGGCAGCCGTCGAACACGAACCATTCGTCGAAGTCGCGGGCCGCGTTGACCGCGATGCGCCATTGGTCCGGGTCTTCCCGTGGGTCGCGCACCCAGTAGAGCGTGTCGCCGTTGTCGGTGAGGCCCACCGCCAGCAGCCGGTCGGCCGGTGCGGGCAGCGTCTCGCCGCTCGATTCGTACGCCTCCAGCAGCTCGGCGGTCTCCGTGACGGCGTTGAGCAGGTCCAGCCGGGGCACCTCATGGTGGGGCTGGAAGATCGCCAGGAAGTCGTCGAACCTGCCCGGGCCGTAGCGGTCGACGAGTTCCATGTAGTCAGCGGGCAACCCGAAGCCCAGGGCGCTTCTCACCTCGTCCCAGTCGGGCCGGACCTCCTGCCGTGGCGGAGGCCGAACCGCCCGGGTCAGCCGCTCGACGTGACCGTTCATCAGATGCCACCGGGGTTGATGATGCTGAGACTGAGGCTGTAGCCCTTGTTCCCGTACGCCGCGACCTCGAGCCCGAGCGGGGCTGTCTTGCCCGGCCCGTAGATGGCGGTGACGGTGTACTGGACGATCTCGTTGTTGTCGTTGACGTGGTCGTAGATCATCTTCTCGATCTTGTCGCGCATGTACGGGCTGTTCATCGGCTTCTGCTGGATCGTAGCGATGTTGTGGTACTTCGTGTGACCGTCGCCGAGGCCACCGAGCTTGTTGCCCAGCAGGTGACCGCGGGCCTCGTTGTACTTCGTGCCGTTGCCCGACCAGCCCGGCGGCTCCCAGTCCCGCGACGCCGCGGTTCCCCTCGGAATGGCGCCGGGCCGGAGCACGGTCGATGCGAAGGTTGCCCGGCCCTGATCGTCGAGGGCGCCGTACCGGGTCGATCCGTCGTGGTCGTAGAGGTCCTCGTTGCAGTTGTGGACGAGGACCGGGGTGCCGCCGGCGAGGACGTAATAGGTGTGCAGGTCGTCGACGGTGAGGTTGTAGGCGTACGCGTGGCGGGCCAGGGCACGGATGCCGGCGACCTTGACCAACCGGCCGTCGGCGGACTTCAGCCAGTCGCCGCGACGCAGGTCCTTGGCGTCGACCCAGCGCCCGCCCGGCGTCCCGGCATCGCCGTCGTCGTCGGCCCAGAACGGGTGGCCGTCGGTCGCGGTGACCGAGCCGCCGTCCGCCGTGGTGACGGTGACCAGGTCCTTGTCGCCGTGGCCGGTGATCGTCGCCGACACCCTCCGTGGCGTCCGGTCGCCGGTGATGGTGCCGGAGGACGCGTCGGCCGCGCCCGGGTCGGCGGCCATCACCGTGTCGCCGGGCTCGATCTTGTCGATGGCCTTGCTGCTGCCGTCAGCCATCAGGACCTGGGTGCCGGCCGTGAAGCTGTTGCAGCCCTCGGGGTTGAGGCCCATCGGGTCGGTCAGCGCCGTCGGCTGGTTCAGCACGTACGTGTACGGGTCGGTGCTGCCCCCGGCCAGCCCGAGCGGGTCCTTGCTGATGAACCGCTGCTGCGCCGTCGAGTAGTACCGGCTCCGGTAGTAGTACAGGCCGCTGCCGTCGTTCTCCCGCCCGGTGAACTGCGTCGGGTTCCCGCCGTCGTCACCGGTCACCGTCGAGGCGCCGAACGGGTCGTAGGTGTACTCGGCGCCCACCGACGAGGCGTCCGACAGCCCGATCGTGGACCCGAGGCCGTCGGTCAGCAGGGACTTCGATCCGGCGGGCGTCGTCCGGGAGAACACCTCGTCCCGCCCGCCGGACAGCAGCGTCGCCGCCACCGAGGAGCCGTTCTTCTCCTGGACGGCGTTCAGGCCGTCGTAGAGATATCCGGTGGTCGTCGAGCCCGAGGTCTTGGAGGAACGCCGTCCCAGGCCGTCGTAGCCGTAGCTCACCGACAGCCCGGCCCTCGACCAGCCCGTCAGCTGGTTACGGGCGTTCCACGCGTACGTCGTGATGCCGTCCGAGGCCAGGTTGCCGTCGTCGTCGTAGGTGAGCCCGGTGAGCTGGTCCGCCGCGTCATGGCCGACCGGCCCGTACTCGGCGGGCAGGTTCATCCGGCCGTAGGAGCCGTCCTGGTGGATCGGGCGGCCCAGCTCGTCCAGCGTGTACATCAGCGCGCCCAGCGTGCTCGTACCCCGGGCGTACGCGATGCTCGTCAGCCGGGAGGCGTCGTCGTACCCGTACGTCTGGGAGA
Source organism: Actinoplanes oryzae (assembly GCF_030757795.1). Classification (GTDB taxonomy): domain Bacteria; phylum Actinomycetota; class Actinomycetes; order Mycobacteriales; family Micromonosporaceae; genus Actinoplanes. The sequence goes on along the minus strand of NZ_JAUQWH010000045.1, from coordinate 43,701 downwards.
CGCCCGCGGGCAGCGTGACCGAGGCTCGCCGGCCCGCCGCGTCGTAACCGATGGCCGCCGTCTCCGAGCCCCGTGCGACGCCGGTGAGCTGATCGGCGTTGTTGTACGTGTAGACGGTGTCGGCCTGCCCCGCCACGGCCATCGTCGTGCGCCGGTCGGCTGCGTCGTACGTGTAGCCGACCGTGCCCGACGGGTCCGCGACCGAGACGGTGCGGTCGAAGATGTCCGGCGTGATCGTCGTCGTGCCCGCCGCCGAGTCGGCCACCGTGCGGATGCGGTTGCCCGCGTCGTACGTGAAGGTGACGGTGCTCTCCTGCGCCGTGTCGCTCGTGACGCCGTAGCGGATCACGTCGACCCGGCCGAGGTCGTCGTAGCGGTACGTGGTCTGTTTCCCGCGCGCGCTGGTGGCCGTGGCGAGGTTGCCGCCGGCGTCGTACCCGAACGATGTGATCCGGTTGAGCGGATCGGTGATCTTCGACAGCCGGTTGCTGGTGTCGTAGTCGTACGTCGTCGTGTGCTGTTTCGCGTCGGTGACCGTGTGCAGTTCGTCGCTGGCGTCGTAGGTGAACCCGGTGGTCCGGCCGATCGCGTCCCTGACGCTGCTGACCAGCCCCGTCGGGCCGTACTCGACGGTGGTGACGTTGCCCTGGGCGTCGGTCTGGCGACGCACGGCGCCCGCGGCGTCGGCGAAGCTCGCCGTGACGTTGCCGAGCGGGTCGGTCACGCTGACCGCGTCGCCCAGCACGTACCCGATCCTGGTGAACTTCGCCGCGGAGTCGGTGATCCGGGTGGGCCGGCCGCTCTCGTCGGTGTCGAGCGTCGTCACCCGGTTCAGCGGGTCGGTGACCGTGTGCAGCGCGCCGTCGGCCTGGTATCCGAGCAGCGTGGCATGCTGCAGCGGGTCGATGACCTTGGTGATCTGGTCGTACGGGCCGTTGCGCTCGATGGTGGTGGTGCGGGCGTCTGCCGTGCCGGCCAGCTCGGTGACCGTCCTGACGTTGCCGTAGTCGTCGTAGCCGAGCTCGGTGCGCCGGTTCAGCGCGTCCGTCACGGCGGTGACCCGGTTGTACGTCGTGTCCCGGGTGATCGTCGTGACCTGCGCCGACGACGTACCGTACGCGGAGGTGTCGCTGATGCTGTAACCGGCCGCGTTGAACACGACCCGGCGCACCTTGCCACGCGGATCGGTCAGGGTGGTGACCCTGTTCGCACCGTCGGTCGCGTAGTCGATCGTGTAGACCGCGTTGCCGGGCAGGGTCTGCTTGTGCACGCGTCCGGCGGTGTCGTACTCGTTGGACAGCAGCACGTTGTTGCGGGCGTTCGTGATCGTCTTCAGCCGGCCCGACTCGTACGCGTACGTCTTCGTGTGGTTGTTGAGGTCCGTGACCGTGGTCAGGTAGTCGCCGGTGTAGCCGTAGGTGATCGCGTTGCCGAGCGCGTCCTCCGCCTTGACCACGTGCCGGTGCTGCCAGGTGATGCCGGCGTCGGTGTCGCTGTTGTAGGTCAGCCGGATCCACCGGCCGTTCGGCGAGGTGATCTGGCGGATCGGGCCGTTGGCGTGCACGATGCCGTCACCGGTCGCGGGTGGTGCGACGTCCCGGGTGATCGTGATCGTGTTGCCGAAGTTGTCGCGGATCGCCTGCAGCGGCGCCTCGTCGCCGAAGACGTAGGTCAGCCCGCTGCGCAGCTTGAGGTCCCAGCCGTCGCCGTTCCACGCGAGCACGGAGCCGTTGAACGCCGTCGGCGTCGCGTCGGCGACGAGCACGGAGTTGAGGTAGCCGTTCGGTGGTGCACCTCCCGCGCTGATCCGGTGGAACCTGATCCGGCCGCCGTCCGGCAGGATCAGCCAGCAGTCGTAGAACCGGTTGGTGGAGTAGAGGTCCAGGCCGTAGGTGAAGTTCGTGCCGATGCCGAACGCCCGGTTGCCGGTGTCGCTCTGCTGATAGGTGCGGGTCAGGTCGATCGGCAGCACGTCGGCGGCGGCCAGGTCCGTCTCCTCGTCGACCAGCAGGCCGGAGGCCAGGTCGACGGGGTCCGCGCCGCGCTCGCCGCTGCCCTGCGGGTAGCTGGCGGGCGGCGCGAAGGTGTCCGGCGTGATCAGCATGGCGCCGGTGAACTGGTAGACCTCCGTGCCCTTGTCCGGCTCGACGCGCTTGCCGTCGCGGGTCACCTTGCCCGTGCCGTACACGAACCAGCCCTTGCCGGCCGGGTCGTAGTGCCAGAAGTTCATCCGTGCGCCGGGCGCGTCGTGGGTGAAGTTCGGGTAGATCACCCGCGCGCCTTCGGGGAAGACGTACGAGCTACCCGGCTGCACCGTGAAGTACGACGGGACCTGCGAGCGCGGCAGCGGGAACGGCGTGCGGTCCACCGGGATCGCCGTGATGCCCAGCTCCGTGACGACCTTCCCGTTCACGTCACGCACGACCGTGCCGGCCGGCAGCTTCACCTCGAGCCCCGGGATGTCCGGGGTGGCGATCGTGACTTCCTTCGCCGTCGGCGAGGCGAATCTCACGGTGTGCGCGGTGTCCAGCTTGGAAAGCCAGATGGTGTACGGGAGCACGGTCGTCCGCCCGGCTTCCACGTCCACGCCGATGTCGTGCAGGCCGAAAGTACGCCCGGCGGAGCTCGCCGTCGCGCCGTCCACCCGCAGCACCCGGTGTCCCGGCTTGAGGCCCTGCAGGAGGAACTGGCCGTTGGCGTCCGAGCGCCCGGTCACGCCCTCGACCGTGACGGTCACGTTCGCGAGCGGCTTGTCGTCGAGGGTCAGGATCCGGCCGCTCAGCGCGGTCACCCCGGCCGGTGCCCTCGGCGCGGCGGGTGCGTTCTCCGGGAAGGCGCGGCCGGTGTCCCAGCCCTGGCCGTCGAGGTTGCGCCGGGTCGGCGTCCAGGTCTCCGCGGAGGAGGCGGCGGGGGATTCGGCGTACGCGACCGGTGACTGCGGGGCCTTGCGCGGCGCGGGCCTGGTCAGCGTGCGGTGCCTGGTCGCCGGGATGATCTGCTTGATCGCGAGGGGAGCGGAGTCGGGCCTCGGCGGTGCCGCCGTCCCCCCGGTGGTGGCCGCGAGCGCGGTCCGGGTCCTCAGGGTGCCGGTGGCCGAACCGGATGCCGAATACGGCCCGACGACGAACTCGTAGGTGCCCGTGCTGGGCAGTGCCGGAATGGTCACCGTGGCCGCGGAGCCCGCGACGAACGCGACCTCCGTGCCGTTCAGGAAGATGTCGATGTACGGGTAGTACGTCATCGTCACCGACGACCAGGTCATGCTGAGCAGCTGACCCGCGGTGCCCGTGTAGGTGACGTAGGTGCTCTGCCCGATCCGGTCGGCGCTGAACACCTTGGCCGTGTTCAGCGTGAGCGTGCCGCCGTTCTTCTGGTTCGACAGCGTCAGCGTGACGGCTCCGGCGCCCCGGTCGCTCGCCAAGACGGTCAGCCGGTAGGTGCCGGTCGTCGCCAGGGGCCTGGTGTCGAGGCTGCCGGTCTTGCTCACCGTGGTGTAGATGACCCGGTTGCCGGACGGGTCGGTGAGCCGCACGATCAGCGTGCCGCTGGTGAACGTCCAGCCGCCGAAGCCCAGCGACAGCCGCTGGTTGGCGGTGGTCACCGTGATGGTCGTGTCGATGTAGCGCCCGGCGCTCGGTGCGGTCAGCGTCTTGTTCGCGCCGTCGATCGCGGTGGCTCCGCCGTCGACGCCCTCGAGGGGGTAGAACGCGAACGTCCCGGTCTCCGCCTGCGGCTCGATCGTCAGCGTGTAGGTGCCGGCGACGGGCAGCGGGGAGAAGGCCAGCCAGGTCCCGGTCACCCAGCCGCTGAACAGGGTGGTCCCGTCGGGCTTGGTGAGGGTCGCCCACACCACATAGGAGTACGTGTACGACGTCACGTACAGACTGAGCCGCTGGTTGGCGGTGCCGGTGAACGTCGTCGTGGTGGCCTGGCCCGGCCGCGTCGACGTGGTGGTCTTGAGCGTGTTGATCGCCAGCGCGCCCCCGCTCTGGACCGTCGACAGCGTCACGAGCACGGAGCCCGTGCTGGTGCCGGACGGCGCGAGCGAGACCCGGTAGGTGCCCGTCGTGGCGGGGGTGAACGTGAACGTGTCGAGGCTGGAGACCGGCCCGTCGATCTTCAGCGTGCCGGCGGGGTCACTGATCCGGACCCGCAGGGACGCGGTGGAGGGCAGGGTCCAGCTGCTGAACGCGAAGATCAGGGGCTGCGCGGCCGTGCCGGCGAAGCTCAGGTCGAGGGCGCGCACCGAGCTGGAGAACGTGGCCGTGGTGCCCGCGCCCGTGGTGCTGAGCGTGCCCCCGCCGGCCCGGGGGAGCACGGTGAGCGTGAACGAGCCGGTGCTGGAATACGGACTGATCGTCAGCGTGTAGGTGCCGGTGGCAGGCAGCGCCGGGAGGTCGACCCAGTTGTCGCTGATCACGCCCGAGCTGAGCACCGTGCCGTCGGGGCTGGTGACCATGAGATACGGCGCATACTGCGGGGTGTAGCTGTCGAAGGTCAGGCTGAGGGCCTGCCCCTGGGTGCCGGCGAACGTGGCGATCGCGTCCTGGCCCGGCCGGGCGATGGTGACGGCCTTACCGGTGCCGAGGGTCAGGGCGCCCACCGCGACCGGAGCCGACACAGTCACCGTGATCGAGCCGGTGGCCAGGTCGGCGGTGCCGAGGATCAGCGTGTACGCGCCGGCGAAGCTGGTGGTGAAGTCCAGGTTGCCCCCGGGAAGGCCGACCGCCGTGCGCGCGGATCCGCTGCCCCACAGGACCGGGGTGCCGTTGGGCTCGAAGACCGCGGCCGTGAGCCGGGACGACGTCATGGTGGCGGCGGTGAAACCGAGGCTGACGCGCTGATCGGCCGCCGCGGTGAAGGTCAGCTCGGCCTGCTTGCCGGCTCGGTCGAGCGCGACGGTCGTGCCCGTGCCCGTGAGGCTGAGCACGCCGGTCGCGCGGGTGGAAAGGGTCGCCGTGAACGAGCCGGTGACCGTCTTGGAAACGGGCTGCACCACGATCTGGTAGGTGCCGCTGGTCGGCAGCGGTGGCAGTGGGAGCCCTCCGGCGAGGCTGGAGGCGGCCCACGGCGAGTCGTACTCGTTGTGGGCGATGGAGCCGCCGTACGGCGTGTACCCGTAGATGTTGACATCGCCGAGCGTGGAGCCGGTGACGCCGAAACTGAGCCGCTGGCCCTTGGTGCCGGCGAAGCGCAGCACGGCCACCTTGCCGGCGGTGGCGACGTTGACGCTCGACGCCGTGCCGTCGAGGGCGAGTGCCGCCGCGGGGCCGATGTCGCCGGGTCCGAACGGGTTGGTGATCGCCACGAAGTCGCCGGAGCTGACGGCCGTCCCGCCCGGGGTGTTCACGGTGATCTTCCCGGAGACGGCCGCGTAGGGCACCTTGACGGTCAGCGAGGTGGCCGTCGCCGCGGAGACCTTCGCGCGGGTGCGCCCGAACGAGACGTTGTTCTCCGCGGGCACGGCCGAGAACCCGGTGCCCGTGACGGTCACCGTCGTGTCGGCCGCTCCGGCGGCCGGCGTGAACCCGGTGACGGCCGGAGCGGGCACCGACGCCAGCACCGTGAAGGTCTGCGAGCTGGTCGCCGTGCCCGAAGCGGTGGCGACGGTGACCGTGCCGGTCGTGGCACCGGACGGGACGGTCACCGTCAGCCGGGTCGCCGTGGCGGCGGTGACGGTCGCCGCGGTGCCGTTGAACTTGACCGTGTTGGCACCGGCCGTGGTCGCGAAGCCGGTGCCGCCGATCGTCACCTTCGCACCGGTCGCGGCCCGGCTCGGGTTCAGCGCGGCGACGGTCAGCGCGCCGGCCGCCGAGCGATTGACGTCGGTGATGTTGCCGGCGTCGTCATACGTGTATCTCGCGCCGGCGCCGCTGGGCACCTGGGCGATGCCACGCAACTGGCCGGCACCGTCGTAGGAGAGGTCGACGGGCTGCGCGGTGGCAGCCGCGGTCGGGACCGGCCCTTGCCGGACGCCCGCCGGCGCCGCCCGGGGAACGCGTGGCGGGACCTGCTCCGGCACGTCGGCGTGGGCCGGGGCGGAGAGCGTGAACTGGGCCGCGACCAGGATCGCGGCCGCGGCGGTGGTGAGGAAGGAACGCCGAGCGGGCATGACACACCTCCGGGAGGCCCCCGCCCCCGCGGGTGACCCATGCCCGTCGATTGTGGAGGATCCCACTGATGTTTTTCGATACCTTCCGCACACAGCGGGACAGACGTGGGACACGGGGCGAGTGGCTGCCCTAGGCTCGACCCGGGCAGTCTTCTCGCGGGGGTGAAGTCATGTCGACCGATGAAAGCCGTCCACCACAACTGGTTCTGGCAGCGGCGTTGCGGCTCGCCCGGGAACGATCCGGCCGCACGCTGCGCGAACTCCAAACCGTCACCTACGCCAGCGACTCCGCGTTGTCCCGCTACCTGTCGGGGCGCTCCGTGCCTCCGTGGATCGTGGTGTCCGCGCTGTGCGAAGCCGCCGGAACAGACCCGGGGCACCTGTTGCCGTTGTGGCAGCGAGCCAAGGCCGAGGCGAGTGCCCGCAAGCGATCGGGCAACGAGCAGGCGACACTGGCCCGCCGCGTCTCGGCCCTCGCGGCCGACGCCGCGGCGGTCATCCAGACCATCCGCGAGCGGGGCGAGGCCGTCCCGGAAAACCTGCTCACCGCGGCCCTGCGGCTGAGCGACGCGCAACGGCTGATCAGCCAGGAATGACCGTGGCCAGCGCCGTGACCGCCGGGGGCACGAACCAGTAACCACCGCCGAACGGCAGCACGTAATGATCCAGGGCCTCCCCCGCCAACCGGCGCTGGGCCGCCGCGAAGCCCAGCTCCGGATCGCGCTGGAAACAGACGAAGATCAGGCCCTGGTCCGCCTCGCTCCGGCGGTAGGAGTAGCTGCGGCGCAGAATGCGATGCTGCTCGCTCCCGGGGGTGCGAGGATTCGCCCGGCGGATGTGCGCGTCCACGGACGTGAGCGCACCGTCCGGGTCGGCGGCGTAGTCGAACTGGGCGTCTTCGCCTCCCCCCGCGAGCGGGGCGCCGTCCGCGCGGTGCCGTCCGATGATCTCCTCCTGGCGGGCCGGTGAATCCCTGTTCCACAGGCCGACCGCGAACCGGATCAGCCGCACGACCGCATAGGTGCCACCGGCGGCCCAGGACGGCTCGCCGTCCCCGGCCCACACCAGCCGCTCCATCAGGCCGGCGTCGGCCGGATCGGGATTTCCGGCCCCCTCCCGGAAGCCGAACAGATTGCGCGTGCTCGGCCGGCCCGCCGCGGTCGTGGTGTTCTCCTTGCGGAAGCCGGCCGAGTCCCAGCGCCGCCGCAGCCCCTTCCCGAGGTCGGCGAGCACGGCCGCCGCCGTCTCCGCCCGCGTCGCACCGATCTGCAGCAGCAGGTCGCCGTGGCACCGATCCGCCGAGAGCACGTCGTTGGGGAACACCGGCATGGCCGTCAGCAGCCGGGGCCTGGCATCCGCGAGCCCGAACCGCCCGTCGAAGAGGGACGCCCCAACCGCCACGGTGACCGTCGCCGTCCCCGCGCGGTGCACCGCCGTGATCCGCTCGTCGAGGCGCCTCAGCACTCCGGCCGGGTCCGTGTCGAGGTCGAAGGCCGCGAAGACCGCGAACTCCTCGGGCGCGGAGACCACACCCGGCTGATGCACATGCACCACGGGCGGCTCGTCAGACGCCTGGGAGGGCGCCGAGCACCCTGCGAGGGCGGCCACCGCCGTGCCGGCGAGCACCGTGCGTCTGCGAACTACCACTCCGCGAGCCTAGGGGCGGTGACGACCAGGCAGAAGCATCGACGGCGAACGCGGGACAAGAACGGGACCGCGCGCTGACGCAAGCCTATGACCTGCGAAGACGTTCCCCAAGGCGGGCGGACGGCGGCCCCTCGACCCCAGGCAGGTCGCCGGTGGGCACCGTCCGGGCCGCGCCCACCGGCAGCACTTCACTGTGTCAGTGCGCGCCCAGTCGCTGGAGGCGGGTGGTGACGGACGCTTCGGTGCGGGCCACCGCGGCCGGGACGGGCGCCGTCGCCGGCGTCACGGTCCAGTCGGGATGACCGGGCATGGCGGGCGTCTTGGTGCCGTAGAGCCAGTCGTTGAGGAAGGCTCGCAGGTCACGGTGGGCGACCTGCGAGGCGAGCGCCACGAACTGCGCGGTCGACGCCGACTTGCCCTCGTACCTCGCGACCCAGGCCCGCTCGATGCGCTCGAACGTCGCCGCCCCGACCTGCTGGCGCAGGGCGTAGAGGACCAGGGCGCCGCCGTCGTACACGTTGGGGTTGAAGACGTCCCAGATGGAGCCGGAGCGCAGCGGTGCGGCCACCGGGCCGTAGCGCGCCCGGTAGCGGTCGCCGGAGGCGTAGGCACCCTTGAAGTACGCGTCCAGGTCGGCTGCGCCCGCGTACTGCTGCAGGTAGCCCTTCTCCGCGGCGTAGACGAGCTCGTACCAGGTGGCGTGGCCCTCGTTCTGCCAGACGTCGCTCCACTGCCAGGGCGCGACGCTGTCGCCGAACCACTGGTGGGCCAGCTCGTGCGTCATGATCGGATCGAGGACGTACGCCGGCCGGGCGAACAGCCCCGTGTCGTACAGCGACAGGGTCTGGGTCTCGAGCGCGAAGCCGAGGTTCGCGTCGATGACCAGCGACCCGTAGTTCTCGAACGGGTACTTGCCGACCTTGCCCTGCATCCAGGTGACCTGCGACCGCTCGACGTCGGCCCTGGGCAGCAGCGTGCTCGCGAACCGGCGCGGCACGACGTCACGGATCGGCACCCCGCCCGCGGCCGGCCGCCGCTGCACGACGTAGTCCCCGGCCACGACCTGCACCAGCTCACTGGCCATCGGCGCCGATTCCCGGTACGTCGACGTGACGTACCCGTTCCTCGTGGTGGTCCGGGTGTTGCGGCCGCTCGCGACGGCCGTCCAGCCCTCCGGCACGGTCAGGGAGATGGTGTACGTCGCCTTGTCCCGCGGATGGTCGTTGCTCGGGAACAGCAGGTGCGACGTGTTCGGCTGACCGGCGAGCACCGTCCCGTCCGGGGTGGTCACGAACCCGACCGGCGAGTCGGCATCGGCCTGCACCGGCGTGGCGGTGAACCGGCTGACGGTGACCGTGAACCGCTCCCCCTTCCGCAGCGCCCGCCGGGGAGTGATCACCAGCTCGTCGCCGTCGCGGGCGAAGCGGGCGCTCCGGCCGTCGACGGTCACCGCCCCGACCGATCCGCCCCCGAAGTCCAGATCGAACCGCGACAGCGCCTGCGTCGCGACCGCCGACACCGTCACCGACCCGGTGATCGCCTGCGCCGGATCCTTCGCCGGGTACCGCAGGTCCAGCGCATAGTCCCGCACGTCGTACCCGCCGTTGCCCAGCAGCGGATAGAGCCGGTCCCCGAGCCCGGGCGCGCCGGGCGTCCCGTACCCCGCCGAGGCCGGCGCCGCCCCCGTGACCGTGACCAGCGCCGCCGCCCCCGCCGCCAGGACCGCGGATAGACGTTTGTTTCTCCATACAGTCATGCCGCGGACGCTACGCCCGCCCCGCACCGATCGACACCCACTTACGTCCCCTGTGGTCCATCCGAGCTGCCGGCCCGCCGTCCGGGCGACCGACCGTGACAGCCCCGCTGCCGGTGCACCACGACGGCTCAGGGGCGCGGAATATTGTCGTACCCGCAGTCTCATCTGCCGAGATGAGTGCGCATCTCTGCGCTTGAAGGGGTTATGACTTACTCGGTCGACGTGCTCCTTCAGTCGCGGTTTCGCGAAGGCTCGCGGCCAGAAATTCCGTGGCGATGCCGGGCGCGCTCTCATGCCGCGAGCCGAACACGGACGTCCCATGCTGTCGTGAGGTCGTTCTTGTGGTGGGCAGTCGGGGTCGTGGCCCGACTCGAACGGTGCCGCCATCGTTTGTTGCAGTGACGGGCGCTTTCTCAGCATCGCGCCTTGGGGCAGGCCTCGTCGTCAAGTACGGCTTGCGGCCACCTCGTCGAACGGCCGGAGACCCATCTGTTCGACGAGGTGGTCCATGGCGGGGTCCGGAGCCCAGGGTTCGTCAAGCTGGACCAGTACTGCGACCTTCGACGGCGCGTTGCTGACGACACCGATCCCTGTCCAGCTGGATGTGCGCGCCATGTACTTGCGCGCACGGCACAATGTGAGCAGTTTGGTTCGCAAGACCTCTATGTCGTCCCGAGGCGTGACTGACATTCCCGTGACGCCGAACGCTCCGGGCTGAGACTGGCCGAATAGGCGCATCTCGTCGTGCGGGAGCCCGTCGAGGCGACTTCTCCGGGCGAGACGGCGCATCATGGTGGCGATCTGGTTTCGGGCGCCCCGATCGCCTTCGTGCATGTTGAGGCAAGCGGTTGCCCATCCATCCGGCCGGTGTTGTTCCAAATGCTTGACGAGCTCCCGGAACGCCTTTGGCGACCAGACTTGGCTGGGCTTCTCGGCCACAGCCTTTCGCTGGCCCGTCTTGTGGAGATAGTAGGCGTCGAGGGTGTCCGTCATGGACAGGGTAAAGAACCCAATGGTCGGATTTCCGTCCGCGTCGAGGTAGTCACCGAAGTAGAGGCCTTGGTTGAGGTAGGTCATGAACAAGTCGAGTTCCTCGGATGCCGTCACCAGGCCGAGAGTGACGGTCTCCTCGTGCTGGCGCAGGTAGTGCATCAGCTGCGCCGGCCCCTCGACGATCTCGCAGATGACCCAGAGGTCCTGCAGGTTGACGATCCAGGGCAACCCCCGCCGTGACGGCAAAATACCGGCGTCCACGAATCCGGCGGCGCTGCCGGTGACGCTGGTGACGTCTTCGAGGGTCACTGCGATAGGGAACACCCGCCGCACGTCGGACAGGTCGATGTTGGCCTGGTCCTGTCCCCGCACTCTCAGGTGCCCGTCGCTGGTGATGGCATGACGGAGCCGATCTGCCTGGTGAACGGTGTCTGCCACGATGCGGCTCATGTCTCGTCGTACCCGTGCTCGGTCACCGGACCGGGCTCGTGGGCTTAAAGCGACGGCCTTAGCCTCGACGGCTATGGCGACCCGGTCACAGATCAGGAGCGCATCTGACTCGACGGCCTTGCCGTCGTCTGCCACGAACTCGATGTTCCGGTAGATCTGTTCCGGGCGGATCACTTCTTGCAGGGCGTCGGAGGCAGCGCGTTCCACCCAGTCGCCGCGGTGCTTCGCATACGAGTTGAACGCAGGGTGCGTCTTCAGTGCGTCTTCGATCATCTCGCGTAGGCCGAACAGCAAATTGCCGATGCTGACCGGGAAATATCCGTGGTCCGGGTCGTGCAGGACCGCTTGGAGGCGCAGGGCGTTGTCGCCGTGGAGGTACCGCTCGACAAGGTGGGCCGCCGCTGTGCCGCCGATGGGCCGAGACATGAGTTTCAGTACGGCCTCCACGGCGGTGTTCTCGACTCCGGTCGCTGAGGACAGCTCGTTGGCGGTCACGGCGATGCGTTGTCCTAGCCGGTCGGATACGATCGCGGCCGCGTCAGCCAGGTTCTGCGACTGTGCGCGGCGGTTGGCGGCCGTATTAGCTTTCCGTCTTCTAGTTGTCGCGTCCGCGACTGACTTGGGGTGGTCGTGTGAGGCCCTGAGGTGTTTATGGCCAGCAAGGATGCCGTTCCAATAGGCATTCTCGATCCTCTGCTGAAGCCCGGCGACGACCGCCAACGCGTCATCGATGGTGAAGCCCAGAGTGGCGGAGAGCGCGGAGACGATATCTGGAGCGCCGAACAGCCCACGAAGGAGCCGTTCCTGCATGTGTGGATAGCCGAGGTTGCGGAGTAGCATCTCACGCTCTGCTAGGTGGTAGCGCAGCTCCCAGCCGATGTCATCGCTCACGTGTCGGGCAAGGTTCAGCAATTGCCCGGCGGCGAGGATTTGTCTGAGCCCACTGTCGAGGCGGTGGCACAGCTCCGCTACCTCGACCGCGTCGATCCGTTCATCCGTTCCCGAAGGCGCGGCAGTCGGCTCGGCAGACGAGCGCTCCATCAGAATCAGGCCAGCGAGTTCTACGAGGGCTGAGAGGCCCTCATGAGTGCTTTCCTGATAGGTCTCTGCTGGGGCTGCGTTCGCCCGCTGCAACCACGCCAACACGTCGAATGCGTGCCACGGTGCCATCGCGTCGGTCAGCTCTGAAACGACCCGGCGGATGACGTCACCGGCCTTCGCGGCCGCGTCCTCCCACGACTCCGACGAGCCCACCAGCCCAGACACGGCCTCTGCCGTTCGAGTGGCACGCCGCTCGAACGATTCCAGCTGCGCCGCTACCGAAGGCGTCGACCCGGCGTCCTGCTGGCGCCTACTACTCCTACGTCTCTGACGGGGCGGCTGCTTCTTCATGCTCACGACGGAGAACTTAGCGACCGGGTACGACAGAAGCTCGCGCGTTTCACCCCTTTGGTAAACTTGCGCGAATGTCGATGTTGCTGGAAGCAATGTCAGTTGCAGGGTCTGAGTCCCCGGCTCGGAGGCGTCCAGCCCTGTCCAGGCGAGCCACCAGCATTGCTTGCGAATGGCACAGTAGAAGGTGCCACCATTAACTTTACTCGGTCAGACGCTTGATCCGTTCAGGTTTGAAATACTCAATATATAGGCGGCCGAGGTTCTTCCAGTCCTTGATGTCCGCCCGGTCGTCGGCATGGAGTTTGAGGCAGTCGTCGATCGTCCAACCATCTAGCATTACGTAGGGCTCGGCCCAACGGCCGTAGTTCCAGGCGGCGCGGGCTGCTCGCCGCCTTTCCGACTTGCCCACCCCGATCCAGAAAAGATTCCCGGGATCTGCGCCTCGGAAACTCGGAAAGTTCGATGCCTTCGCCCATCTCCTCCAGGCATGGTTGAACGCGAACTCGAATTCCATTTTCGCGCTGGTGACGGCTTTCACGCTCTGCGCGAGGACACCAATTGCTAGCCCTTCAACGACGTGCGCAATCTGCTGATCCTTCGTTGCCACGCAACGATTCTAGATGCACTCGGTACAGGAACGGCCCCGACCCAGGTTGCGACATCATGCTTCAGCGGCTGTAGCCGCAGGCAGCTGGCCGCCGCCACACTGATCTGCCGCGGTGAGAGCGCTGTCGTTGAAGGGTTTCGGCGCAGCGGGTGCTGAGGTGGGATTGTACTTCCTCTGGGAGCGTGTGGTCGCCAGGATGTACGGATGCCGCTGTTCGAGATGACCACCGATGAGTTAGTTCCAGTTCCGTCGACCACGTTCGCCGCCGAGCAGGTGTTGGAGCGCACCGACTTGCAGCGGCTGTTGCGAGCACGGCTGGACATGATTGTCGAGGACGTACTGGTGGTGTCGGAGGAGTTCGGGGCGTTCGCTGACGCGCGCCGCCGGATCGATCTGCTTGGCGTCGACCGCACCGGGCATCTCGTGGTCATCGAGTTGAAGCGCACCACCGATGGCGGTCACCTCGAACTACAAGCCCTGCGGTACGCGGCGATGGTATCGGTCATGACCTTCGAGGACCTCGTCGAGCACTACGAGCTTCACCTAGCGAAGGTTGAGCCCGACGCCGTCGAGGAAGCCCGCGCAAGACTCGCCGAGTTCCTGGAGGATGCCGGCGGCGAAGAGGCGGTACTCAGCCGCGAGGTACGCGTCGTGCTGGTCGCGGGTGGCTTCGACCGCGAAATCACCACGACGGTCCTGTGGCTCAATGACGTCTACGGCCTGGACGTGCGGTGCGTGCGTCTCACTCCGTACAAGGTCGACAGCCGTCTGCTCCTCGATGTCCAGCAGGTCATCCCATTACCCGAGGCCCGCGAGCTCACCGTCCAGCTGCGACGCCGGCAGACCCAAGCCCGCGCGGTCAGCACTGACACCAGGGACTGGACCCCGTACGAGATTGTCACCCCGACAGGCCGAACCGATCCACTGCGCAAGCGACGAGCCGTCCTCGCCTTGGTAACCGCACTTCACCAGGCCGGCGTCTCCGCCCAGAATCTAGCGACCGTCATCCCCCGATCCCGGTTCCTGCCCGTGGACGGAACCCTCACCGGTGAACGTCTCGCCGCGGCCTTCACGACCGCCTACCCCGGCTCACACAAGCGGCTCGGGCGATGGTTCGTCGAGGCACCCCTGCACGACGGAGATCAAACGTGGGTGCTGTCGAAGATGTGGGGCACCAACACCGAACCAGTTCTCGATCGACTCCTTACCCTCGCGCCCGCCGATGGCTACGGCTACGAAGCTGTCCCAGAGAACTGAGTCGAGCTAGCCGGGCAAGAACAAAGCAACATCGAGCGACCAGTCGCCAGCCCGCGCCTTGCCATGCCGAGAAGAGTGCGGACGCACGGCGGCGACATAGGCAGCGTCAGCAATATGACACCCGGCCTTCATTCAGGGATCTTCAACGGAGCGCCTCGACTGAAGCGGACATCTGGAGTCAACTCAAGTGATGGTCGGGAACGTGACATGGTTGACCCGACGAGGCTGCGCCTGCGTAACAGATTCCGCAAGAGATTGGATCGCAGTCAACGCTGAGGGTAAGCAGATTGAATCTTCAAAGCCTTGTCGACATGTATGGAAATTTCAGCATGACACTCGCCGGTTTCTGTTTCACTGGAACCATTCTCTAACTATCGATGCCCCTGCCGCAGAACGCCTCGACGGATTACTCGACAGGTAGCAGGCGAGAGGCGGTGCGGGCACTCTTCTACATTGTCGGGTCACACCTCGTCGTTGCCTACCTCTTCGCGAATTTGTCCGCACAGGATCTGGGCCGGCCAAGGCGCGAGGGTATTGCGGCACGCACTATCAGAGGTGGCGAACAAAAGGCGACCCACTGGCTCACACCGTCCGCGCGGACTCGTGCTCACTCGACGACTGCGGGAACAAGGTTTATGGGCACGGATTCTGTTCGAAGCACTACCAACGCTGGAAGCGCCACGGCGATCCTCTCACCGTGCTGAAGGCGGCGAACAACACGTATCGCGGGGCTGTCTGCCGGGCGCCTGAGTGCGCGTTGCCGGTCAGGATGTTCGGCTATTGCAACATGCATGCTCTCCGACTCAAGCGCAACGGCGACGCTTCCCACGCCGACCGCCAACGGCAAGTCAGGGCGAAGTGACGACTCTCGCGACACTGGAACCTGCGTGTACAGCGGTGGGATGCGCCTCAGGTCGGCGGCAGTTGCCGCCGGACCGCGTCGAGCCACAGGCGCTTGTCGAAACCGCCGCGCTCGGCGCGCTTCCGGGCGGCGGCTGCCACCTGCTCCTCGGTGAAGCCGGCCAGGGCCGTGAGCGCCGCCAGCACCTCGCGCACGTCGGCGAGCTCGCCCAGCAGATCGTCGGGGCCGGCGGAGGCCAGCTCGTCGGCTTCCTCGTGCAGCTTCGCCACGAGGGCGGGGAAGACCCGATCCGCCGCGAGCACCCGCACCTCCGGCACCTCCCCGTGCGCAGCGATGATCTCCGGGATGCGGTCGCGCACCAGCTTGTCGTGGATCGTCACCTCGTCGCCCCGAGCAGCCATCCCGGCACCCTAGATCATCGCTCGCGGGCCGGGGGAAGGGCCGGCCGCTCGGCGGGCCTGGTCTCTCACCAGGGTGAGGAAGGCGGCGAGCGCCGGCGGCGGCGGGGCGTCGCGGGTGACGAGCATCAGGCGGCGGCCGAGGACGGCGCCGGCCGGGTCGCGGACGGCGAGGGCCGGGTCGGCGGCGGGCAGGGCCAGCGGCGGGAGGAGGGCCACGGCCGCCCCGGCGCGGACGAGTTCGAGCTGCACGTCCGCGTCGCTGGAGCGGTGGCGCAGGTCGGGCTCGTAGCCGCCGAGCGCGCGGCAGGTGCCGACGACCATGGCGTGGTGGCCGGTGCCGGCGTCGGAGGCGGTCCAGACCTCGGGGCGCAGCTGCGCGATCGCGACCGGCCCGCCCGGCGCGGCGAGCGGGTGCGCGGCCGGCAGCACCACCTTGATCGGCTCGTTCAGCAGGGTGGCGAAGCGCAGGCCCGCGGGCCGGGGGCGGGGATGGCCGTCGTACTCGTCGCCGATGACCAGGTCCACCGCGCCCAGGCGCAGGCCGGGCAGGGCCTCCTCCAGCTCCAGCTCGGACAGCTCCAGGCGTACGCCGGGGTGGTCGGCCGCCATCCGCACGACGGCCGGGACCAGGATGCGCCGGGCCGCCGACTGCAGGCCGCCGGCGCGCACGGTGCCCCGGACGGCGCCGCCCAGCGCGGCCAGGTCGGCCTCCGCCGCCTCCGCGGCCGCCAGCAGGATCCGCGCGTGCCGGGCCAGCACCCGGCCGGCGTCGTTGAGGCGCAGGCCGCGGCCCGCCTTCTCGGTGAGCGGGGTGCCGGCGTCCTTCTCCAGCAGGGCCAGCTGCTGGGAGACCGTGGACGGGCTGTAGCCCAGCGCCGCCGCGACCGCGGCCAGGGTGCCGCGCTCCTCGAACTCGCGCAGGAGGCGGAGGCGGCGCAGGTCCAGGTCGACCATGCGGCGATCCTAACCAATACGGTACGGAATTCATCGCTGGTCCCGAACGGTTCGATGTCCCATGCTCGGCGTCATGGGTGCGGTCCTGTGTCTCGTCTCCGCCGCGTGCTTCGGCGCGATGGCGATCTTCGGCAAGCTGGCGTACGACGCCGGGGTCCCCACCGGCACGTTGCTGCTGGTGCGCTTCGCGCTGGCGGCCGCGCTGCTCGGCCTGGTCCTGCTGGCCCGCCCGGAGCTGCGCCGCCCGGGGGCGCGTGGCCGGATCCTGCTCACCGCGCTCGGCCTGGGTGCCGTCGGGTACGCCCTGCAGGCCGGCCTCTTCTTCGCCGCCCTGCAGCGGATGGACGCCTCGCTGCTGTCGCTGATCCTCTACACGTACCCGGTGCTCGTGACCGTCGCGGCCGTGGCGCTCGGCCGCGACCGGCTCACCCGGCGCCGGGTTGTCGCCCTGGTGGCCGCCTCGGCCGGAACGCTGCTGGTGCTGCTCGGCGCCGGCGGCATCACCTTCGACCCGGCCGGGGCGCTCCTCGCGTTCGGGGCAGCCGTGGTCTACACCGGCTACATCCTCGTGGCGGACACCGTCGTGCACCGGGTCGCCCCGGTCGTCCTGTCCGCGCTGGTCATGACCGGTGCGGCCGGCGCGTTCGGGGCTCGCGCCGCGCTCACCGGCGGCATCGGCACCGGCTTCGCGCCGCGCGGCTGGTTCTGGCTGGCCTGCATCGCCGTGGTCTCGACCGTCGTGGCGATGCTGACCTTCTTCGCCGGCCTGCAGCGCATCGGCCCCTCGGCGGCGGCGATCCTCTCCACCCTCGAACCGGTGGTCACCACCGCCCTGGCGGCACTGGTCCTCGGCGAGTCGCTCTCCGCCGCCCAGCTCGCCGGCGGCGTCCTCGTCCTCGGGTCCGTCGCGGTGATCCAGAGCCGCCCGCGGGAAGGTGAACGCCTGCGCCGCCGTGGCACCCGCCCTAGCCGGGCAGACGCGGCAGTGCCGGGCGGTCCAGCCACTCGGTGAAGAGCGCGTCCAGCGGTTCGCGGCTGAACCGCTGGGCGTGCGCCCGGAACTCGGCCGTCGTCACGAGGCCGTGCCGGTGCTCGGCCACCCAGGAGCGCAGCAGCGGGAAGAACTGCCCGCTGCCGATCTTGTGCCGCAGGGCGTGCAGCGTCAGCGCGCCGCGCTTGTAGACCAGCGGGTCGAACATGCGCGCGACACCCGGGTCGCTGACGGCGATGCCACCCGGCCGGGAGGCGACGATGCCGTGCCAGCGGGCGGCGAGGGCGTCCGCGGACAGCTCGCCCACCGATTCCGACCAGAGCCATTCCGCGTACGTGGCGAAGCCCTCGTTGAGCCAGATGTGCCGCCAGTCGGCGACCGTCAGGCTGTTGCCGAACCACTGGTGGGCCAGCTCGTGCACCACGAGTCGCTCGTGGGTGCGCATCCCGTCGACGTGGTTCGCCCCGAAGACGGCCATGCCCTGCGCCTCGACCGGGTCGTCGAGGTCGTCGTCGGTGACCACGACCACGTACTCGGAGAAGGGGTACGGGCCGAAGAAGCGTTCCAGGGCCGCCATGATCTCGGCGTGCCGCCCGAAGTCGTACGCGAAGGGGGTGCGCAACCGCGCGGGGATCGCGGCGCGCTGCACGACCGGCCCGGCAGCCAGCTCGCGCAGCTCGTAGCGGCCGATCTGCACGCTCATCAGGTACGGCGAGGTGGGCTCGCGGCGCTCGTGGACCCAGCGCGTCGAGCCGGCGCCGCGCCACTTGGAGACCAGGTCGCCGGTCACCACGACGGTGTACGGCGACGCGACGGTCAGCGCCACCCGGAAGGTGGCCTTGTCGGCGGGCTGGTCGTTGCACGGGAACCAGGACGGCGCGCCGTTCGGCTGGCTCGCGACGAGCACGCCGTCGGTCAGCTCGTCCCAGCCGATGTCGCCCCACCGGCCGGGGATCGGGCGCGGGCTGCCCGCGTAGCGTACGTCGATCCGGAACGTCTCCCCCGCGTCCAGCGGCCGCTGCGGCTTGATCGACAGCTTGTGGCCGTGCTGGGTGTGCTTCGCGGGCCAGCCGTCGACGCGCACGTCCTGGACCCGGAAGCCGCCGAGGTCGAGCGCGAACCGGGACAGCGCGTGGGTCGCCGTCGCGGTCAGCGACGCCTTGCCCGCGAGCCGGTTCGTGGCGATCCGGTAGTCCAGGTCGAGGTCGTAGTGCTGGACCGAGTAGCCGCCGTTGCCGTGGCCAGGCAGGTAGGAGTCGGCCGAGTGCTCGGCCCCGGGCTTGGCGCCGCGGGGCCCCGGAGCCTTCGGCGTCATGAGCGCCAGATCGCGATCGGGTTGCCCAGCCAGCGCGAGTCCGCGGGCACCGCGTCGCCCCGCGTGACCAGCGATCCGGGGCCGACCGTGGTGCGCGCGCCCAGGCTCGCGCCGGGCAGCACGATGCTGTGCGGGCCGAGCGCCGCGCCCGCGGAGAAGGTCACCTCGTCCATGCTCATCACACGATCATGGAACAAGTGGGTCTGGACCACGCAACCGCGGTTCACCGTGGCGCCGTCGCCCAGGCGCACCAGGTCGTACTCGGGCAGCCAGTAGGTCTCCAGCCACACCCCGCGGCCGATCCGCGCGCCGAGGGTGCGCAGCCAGGCCGCGAGCAGCGGCGTGCCGGTCGCGAAGCGGACCAGCCACGGCACGCCCAGCACCTCGACGAACGTGTCGGCGAGCTCGTTGCGCCACACGAACGACGTCCACAGCGCGCGGTCGCCGGCCCGGAACCGGCCGATGAGCAGCCACTTCGCCAGCGTCGCGGTCGCGGCGGCCACGAGCCCCGCGAGCAGCAGGACCGGCCCGGCCACGAGCGCCGCGACCCACGCCCCGGCGGTGGTCGCGGCCCACAACAGACTTGACACCACGAGTACGGCGAGAGCCGCGCTGCCCATCACGGGAACGATGCGGCACAGCTCGACCGCCGCCCGGGCCACCTTGAGGCGGACGGGCGGCGCGTACGTGCGGCTGGCGTCGGCCGACTCGACCGTGCGGCGCAGCGGCATCGGGGGCGAGCCGAGCCACGAGGAGCCCTTCTTCGCCTTGCGCGGCGCCGAGGACAGAACACCGACAAGACCCCGCTTGGGTACGGAACGCCCGGGCGCCGTCATCCCCGAATTGCCCAGGAACGCCTGCTTGCCGATGCGGGCCGGGGCGATGCGCAGCCAGCCGTGGCTCAGCTCGTACGTGGCGACCATCGTGTCGTCGGCCAGGAACGCCCCGTCGTGGACCGTCGTCATGGCGGGCACCGCGAGCACGGTCGACGCCTCGACGTTGCGCCCGACCCGCGCCCCGAGCAGGCGCAGCCAGACGGGGGTGAACAGGCTGGCGTACAGGGGGAAGAGGCCGATGCGGGCCATGGCCATCAGCCGCTCGGTGGCCCACACCTGCCACGCCACGCGCCCCTGGACGGGGTGGTGGCCGGCGCGCAGGCCGAGGCCGAGCAGCCGGACGCCGGCGAGGACCAGGAGGGCGTACGTGAGGAACCAGGCGACGGCGGCGGCGGGCGTGACGGCCAGGGCGGCGCCGAGGTCCGGCCCGTCCTGCTGCGCCGGGGCGAGCAGCGCGATGCCGGGCAGGGCGGCGACGGCCGGGATCAGGCTCAGCACCTGCCCGGTGAGCCCGTAGACCGTGGGCCAGACCCGCGAGCGGGCCGGACGCTCGGCGGGCCACTCCTCCTTGGGCCCACGGGTCGCGCGGACCGCCCCGGAGACCGTGGTCCCCGGGGCCACCCGGGCGCCCTTGGCGACCCGGGCGCCGGGCATGAGTGTGCTGCGGGCCCCGATCCGGGCCCCCGCGCCGATGCGGATGCGGCCGACGCGCACCACGTCGCCGTCGACCCAGTGGCCGGACAGGTCGGCCTCCGGCTCGACGGCCGCGCCGCGGCCCAGCTTGAGCATGCCGGTGACGGGCGGCGCCGCGTGCAGGTCGACGTCCGGGCCGAGCTGGGCGCCGAGCAGCCGGGCGTACGTGATCATCCAGGACGCCCCGGCGACGCCGGTCGCGCCGGTGAGCTCGGCGAACCGCTCGGCCGCCCAGAGCCGCAGGTGCACGCTGCCGCCGCGCGGGTGGTCGCCGGGGCGCACGCCGCGCAGCAGCAGCCGGGCCACGCCCGCCGCCAGGCCGATCCGCGCGGGCGGGCTGAACAGCAGCACCCAGCCCGCGGCGACCCACCACCACGACACGTGCGGCGCCCAGGGCAGGACGAGGTTGCTGACGGCCGCGAGCACGGTCGTCCAGCGCAGGCCCACGAAGACGAGCATGGGCAGCATCAGGAGGGCCTGGAACAGCCCGGCGCGGCGGGGTGTGGGGCGCACGTCCGGGCGTACGGCGGAGGTGGCCTCCATGCCGTCGAGGCGCGCGGCGAGGGCGCCCAGGCCGGGGTGCTGGTAGATGTCGGCGACCGAGGCCGCCGGGTGGGTGCGGCGGATGTACGCGACGAGCTGCGCCGCGGTCAGGCTGCCGCCGCCGCTGGTGAAGAAGTCGGCGTCGGGGGCGGCCGGGCGTACGCCGAGGATCTGCTCCCAGCCGGTGGCCAGCCAGTCCTCCGTGCCGGTGAGCTCCCCCGCGGTCTCGGCGGCCAGGGGCCACGGCAGGAGCGCCCGGTCGACCTTGCCCGACGTCTTGGTGGGCAGATCGTCGACGACGGCGAGCAGCGGGACCAGCGCGGCCGGCAGGTGCTCCCGCAGCTGCCCGGCCGCCGCGGTCTTGTCGAAGCCCTCCTGGGCCACCACGTAGCCGACCAGCAGCTGGTTGCCCGCGGCGGTCGTCTTGACGGCGGCGGCCGCGCCGGCGACCCCGGGCAGGGCCTGCAGCGCGGCGTCGACCTCGCCCAGCTCGATCCGGCGGCCGCCGAGCTTGATCTGCTCGTCGCCGCGCCCGAGGAAGAGCAGCCCCTCCGGCTCGGCGCGCACGATGTCGCCGCTGCGGTAGGCCCGGTCCCAGCCCAGCGCGGGCAGCGGCGCGAACTTCTCGGCGTCCTTGGCCGCGTCCAGGTAGCGGGCCAGGCCGACGCCGCCGATCACCAGCTCGCCGGTCTCGCCCATGGCGACGGGCAGCCCGTCCGGGCCGACGACGACGAGCTCCCAGCCGTGCAGCGGCAGGCCGATGCGCACCGGGCCCTCGCCGGTCAGCCGGGCGGCGCAGGCGACGACGGTCGCCTCGGTCGGCCCGTACGTGTTCCAGACCTCGCGCCCCTCGACGGCCAGCCGCTCGGCCAGCTCGGGCGGGCACGCCTCGCCGCCGAAGATCAGCAGCCGCACGTCGTCGAGCGCCTCGACCGGCCACAGCGAGGCCAGCGTCGGGACCGTGGACACGATCGTGATCCGCTGCCCGGCCAGCCACGGGCCGAGGTCGACGCCGCTGCGCACGAGCGAGCGCTGCGCCGGCACCAGGCAGGCGCCGTGCCGCCACGCCAGCCACATCTCCTCGCAGGAGGCGTCGAAGGCCACGGAGAGCCCGGCCAGCACCCTGTCCCCGGGGCCGATCGGCTCCCCCCGCAGGAACAACTCCGCCTCGGCGTCGACGAACGCGGCCGCCGAGCCGTGGGTGACCGCGACGCCCTTCGGCGTACCCGTGGAACCGGAGGTGAAGATGATCCAGGCGTCGTCGTCCGGGGCCGGCCGCCGCACGTCGCCGCCGGGGGTGCCGAGCATCGTGACGGTGAGGCCGTCGCCGAGCACCGCGCACACGCCCGCCTCGCCGAAGACCACCTGCGCGCGCTCGTCCGGATCGTCGGCGTCGACCGGGACATAGGCCGCGCCCGCCGCCAGCACGCCGAGAATCGCCAGATAGAGCTCCGCCGAGCCGGACGCGATGCGCACGCCGACCCGGTCCCCCGCGCCGATCCCGTGCCCGGCGAGCGTCCCCCGCAGCGCGTCGATCTCCTCCGCCAGCTGCCGGTAGGTCAGCACCCGCGACCCGTCGTCGATCGCCGCGGCCCCCGGATGCGTCCTCGCCGTCTCGTCGACGACGTCGAGCAACGTGCGGCGCACCGGAGCCGACTGCGCGCGGAACACCGCCGGCGCGAACGGCGCGACGGTGAGCTCGGGAAGGGTGATCAGCCGCAGGTCAGTCGTCACAGTCAACGGGCGCGTCCCACTTTCGCCTCACGGGTCGGCTACAGGCCCGCGGCGCGCACATCGACGAGCTGCCCAGGGCAGCGGTCCACGCTACGTGCTTTCGCCGCCCCATGACGGCACGACGAACTTTTCGTGTCCGAAGACACACAGCGCCTCGATCCCGCATGCGGCCCTTCTTCCTGGGTGCGGCACACCCCGGTTCCCACGGCCTTCCCCGCCGTCCGCAACGCCCGTCCACTGGTGGGGCGGCGCCACCGCGTCGCATCGCGAATCAGGAGTGTCATGACCACCACCTCGAAGGTTGTTCTCGTCACCGGCGCCAGCAGCGGCATCGGCGAGGCCACCGCCCGGCGCCTCGCCGCCGACGGCCACCGGGTCGTCGCCGGCGCCCGGCGCACCGATCGGCTGGAGCAGCTCGCCCGGGAGGTTCCGGGCCTCCACCGCCACCCGCTCGACGTCACCAGCCTCGACAGCGTCCGCGCCTTCGCCGGCGCGGCGCTGCGGGAGCACGGTCGCATCGACGTCCTCGTCAACAACGCCGGCGTGATGCCCCTGTCCCCCGTCGCCGACCTGCGCGTCGACGACTGGAACCGGATGATCGACGTGAACCTGCGCGGCGTGCTCCACGGCATCGCGGCGGTGCTGCCCACCATGCGGGCCCAGGGCGAGGGGCACATCGTCAACGTCTCGTCGGTGGCGGGCCTGCGCGTCGACGCCACGGCCGCCGTCTACAGCGCCACCAAGTTCGGTGTGCGGGCGCTGTCCGAGGGCTTCCGGCAGGAACACACCGACATTCGCATGACGGTGGTCTCCCCCGGCTTCACCGACACCGAGCTCACCCACACCGGCGGCGCCGCCGAGGTCCAGGCCGCCGCCCGCGCCGCGACCGAGCAGCTGGCCATCCCGCCGTCCGCCGTCGCCGACGCGATCGCCTACGCCCTCGCCCAGCCCGCGTCGGTCGACGTCAACGAGCTCGTCATCCGGCCCACCGCCCAGAGGTGAGCGACGGTCAGGCCGGTGCCGCCACGCCGGCCAGGCACGCGACGGCCCGCGCGCTCGCCGAGCCCGGCTCCGGCGTCCCCACCAGCAGCTGCTGCCCGGGGGCGTCGACCACGTCGAACGTCTGGTAGGTCAGCTCCACCCGGCCGGCCCCGGGATGGACGAACACCTTGGCCATCCGGGCCAGCGGGGCGACCCGCTGGTCCCGCCACCACGTGCGGAACTGCGCCGACGCGGCGTCGAGCTCCGCCACCAGCCCCGAGATCTCCGCGTCATCCGGGAAGAGGCCGGCGTTGAGGCGCAGCGCGTGCACCACGTTGCGCGCCAGCTCCGGCCACTCCGCGAACACCGTGGCGGCCTCGGGGTGGGTGAACACGACGCGAGCCATGTTGCGCTCGGCGCCGAACGGCGACAGCAGCGCCCCGGCCACCCGGTTGGCGGCCAGCACGTCGAAGGCCGGCCCGAGGACGTACGCCGCGGCGAGCGGGAAAGCCTCCAGCAGCCGCAGCAGCTCGGGGTGCACCCGGTCGCGCGCCGGCTCCGGCTCCCGGCCCGGATGCAGCCCGGCCAGCCGGTAGAGGTGGGCGCGCGCCTCCGGGGCCAGCCGGAAGCACCGCCCGATCGCGTCGACCACCTGCGCGGACGGGTTGCGCTCGCGCCCCTGCTCCAGCCGCGCGTAGTAGTCGGCGCTCACCCCGGCGAGCACGGCGACCTCCTCGCGGCGCAGGCCCGCCACCCGCCTCCCCAGGGCGCCGCCGGGCAGCCCGACGTCGCCGGGCTCGATCCGGGAACGGGCGGCCCGCAGGAAGTCGCCCAGTGCGTTGTCGCCGGTCATGGCCGCGAGCGTAGCTGCCGTGGAGCCGTAGTGACGCCTCTCACTGTCCAGAGGGGAAGATCCACCGGGCCGCGAAGCTTCCTGTGGTCGCGAACTACACAGGGAGGCACGACATGAGCAACGCTTTCGAACCCGTGCAGGTGGGCCGTTACCGCGCGAGCACAGCGATCGTGATGGCGCCGATGACCCGCAGCCGCGCGTACGGGGAGGGCGGCAGCCCCACCGACCTGATGGCGACCTACTACGGCCAGCGCGCCGGGGCGGGCCTGATCGTCACCGAGGGCATCCAGCCGTCCGCCGTCGGCCAGGGCTACATGAACACGCCCGGCCTGCACACCGCCGCCCAGGTCGCCGCCTGGCAGAAGGTCACCGGCGCGGTCCACGAGCGCGGCGGCCTCATTTTCGCCCAGCTCATGCACACCGGCCGCATCGGCCACCCCAGCCTCTACGCCGGCGACACCGACCTGAGCCCGGTCGGCGCCTCCCCGGTGCGCGCCGCGGGCCAGGCCTTCACGCCGGACGGTCCCCAGGACCACGTCGTGCCCCGCGAACTCGCCTCCGACGAGATCCACGCCACCGTCGAGGAGTTCGCCGAGGCGGCCCGCAACGCGATCGCCGCCGGCTTCGACGGCGTCGAGATCCACGGCGCCAACGGCTACCTGCTCCACCAGTTCCTGTCCACCAACGCCAACGTCCGCACCGACGAGTGGGGCGGCGACAACCGCATCCGCCTGGTGGTCGAGGTGGCCCGCGCGGTGGCTGGGGCGATCGGCGCCGACCGCACCGGCCTGCGCCTCTCCCCCGCCAACGGCCTCGGCGACCTCGTCGAGGACGGGCACCGCGAGCGCTACCTGGCCCTGCTCGACGAGCTGAACCCGCTCGGCCTCGCCTACCTGCACGTCATGGAGGGCCCGGACACCGAGTTCACCCCGCAGCTGCGCGAGCGCTGGACCGGCACGCTCATCCTGAACCCGTACACCCCGGGGGCCTGGACCGGCCCGGAGGCCCTCCAGCTGGTCGAGACCGGCGCGGCCGACCTGGTCTCCTACGGCGCCCTCTTCCTCGCCAACCCGGACCTCGTCGACCGGCTCCGCGCGGGCGGCCCCTTCAACACCCCCGACTACACCAAGGCCTACGGCGGCGACCACGAGGGCTACACGGACTACCCCGTCCTCGCCTGACAACGCGCAGGCCGGGCGTTCGATGCGCCCGGCTTCCGCGCCGGCGTCCGAAGCTCACGGCACCCGGCCCGGGGCGAAGAGCCAGGACAGCGCTGTCAGGCTGTTGGCCGCGTACGCATCCACGCCGTAGGCGAGGTCTTCCAGCAGCAGGCAGCGGGCCAGGAAGAGCGCCCGCTCGTCCCGCGCCGGGTCGCGGTATGCCGGGCCCAGGTCGCGCAGCAGGCGGGCGTGGTCGACGGCCGGGTCGGCGAGGGCCGCGTCGGTCCAGTCGATGATGCCGGTCACCGTGCCGGCCGCGTCGACGAGGATGTGTTCGGCGCCCAGGTCGTTGTGGGCGAGGACCCGGTGCGGGGTGTCCGGCGGCGGGTCGGCGCGCAGGAAGTCCTCGACCGCCCGCCGGTGCCGGTCCGGGATCAGCTCGCGGACGGCGGCGTGGTCGTCGCGGGCCTGCGCCAACCAGTCGCGCAACGGCGTGTCGTCGCGCTGGATGTCCGGCGCGGGCTGGGCGTGCAGCCAGGCAACGAAATCGCGGAGCTGCGGCACGGCGCGAGCCCGGCCGGCCGGCGCCAGCACCAGCGGGGTGCCGGGCAGCAGGGGGTACGCCAGGCAGGCCGCCTGCTCGTCATGAAACAGCGGCACCGGTACGGGCACCGGCGCGCGCGGCGCCAGGAAGGCCAGCAGTCGCGCCTCTCGCGCCACGGCCGCCCCGTCCCGGCCGAAGCGCAGCACCACGTCGTCGCCCACCAGCATCGCGGAGTTGTCCAGTCCCGCGCCGAGCGGCGTGACCCGCGCGCCCGTGAGCCCGTGCGCGGCCAGCACGGACTCCAGCGGGGTCATGACAGGAAGGTGTCGAGGACCGGCGCCAGCTCCGCCGCGAACTCGTCGAAGAAGCCGTGCCGGCCGCCCTCGGTCCAGTGCAGGGCCGCGCCCGGGATGCGGCCGGCGATCAGGGGCGCGTTGGCGGACGGCACCATCAGGTCCTCGGTGCCGTGCAGGACGAGGGTCGGCGCCTGGATCAGGGGCAGGGCGTCCCAGGCGTCGTGGCGGTTGCTCGCGCGCAGGTGCGCCCGGCCCTCCTCGGGGGTCATGGTGGGGTCGCCGAAGAGGTGGCTGTCGCCCGTCCAGGCGTCGGTGTAGAACAGCTCGCGCAGCGTCCGGGCGTTGGTGGCGGGGTCGGCGAGCCGCCGCCGCACCTCGGGGGTGCGCTCCCGGGCGTGCGGGCCGCCCGGGGAGGTGCAGGCCAGGACCAGCCGGTCGACCAGGTGGGGGTGCCGCGCCGCCAGGTGTTGCGCGACGCGGCCGCCCATCGACGTGCCGTAGACCGCCGCCGGTGCGCCGGTCACCGACCGCAGCACCGCGGCGGCGTCCTCGGCGAACAGGACCGTGGACCAGTCACCGACCGGGCCGCGGCTGCCGCCCGTACCCCGGTAGTCGAAGGTGACCACCCGGAAGCGGTCCTCGAAGGCCTCCCGCAGGCCGGTCCACCACACGTGCGAGTTGGCCTGCCCGGCGAGCAGGAGCAGCACCGGGCCGTCGGCAAGGCCGCTCTCCTGCACCGCGACGGGAAGGTCCACCTCCCGATGATGTCACTCAGCGCGCGAGCCACTCCCGCAAGGTGGTCTTCGCGAGCACGGCGTCGTCGCCCGCGATGATGGCGTTGCCCGGCACGGCCGCGAACAGGCCGGCAGCCGGGTCGGTGACGACCGGCCGGGTGTCACCGTGTGCCGCGAGGACGATCCGCCCCAGCTCGTCGAGCGGGAAGACCTCGGGGCCCGCCACGTCGCGGATGCCGTTGAGCGGCGCGCCCGTGCTGACGTCGGCCACCGCCCGGGCCACGTCGGCGGCCGCCATGGGCTGGACCGGCGTGGCGGGCAGGCGGACGGCCGCCGGGCCGGGGTCCGAGGTCACCACCGCGTCGAGGAACTCGAAGAACTGCGTGGCGCGGACGATCGACCACGGTACGGGCCCGGCCGTCAGGAGCTGCTCCTGCAGCACCTTCGCCTCGTAGTAGGTGAAGCCCGGGACCCGGTCGACGCCCACGATCGACAGGACGACCACGTGGGACGCACTCTTCGCAGCCGGCAACAGGTTCTCCATGGTGGTGCGGAAGAATGCGGGCGACGCGTCGTCGAAGGTCGGCGAGTTCGTCAGGTTGACGACCACGTCCGCGCCCGCGAGGGCCTCGGCCAGTCCCGCGCCGGTGAGCAGGTCGAGCCCGGTGGACGGGGAGTGCGGGACGGCCTCGTGCCCGTCGGCCCGCAGCATCGCGACGACCTGGGAGCCGATGAGCCCGGTGCCACCGATGACGGCGATCTTCATGGGATGGTGTTCCTTCCAGGAGAGGGTGTCCTTCGCTCACCTGGACGAGGCGGCCCCGCCGGATGTGACAGCTCAGGCGCCGGCGCCGCCGTCGACCGGGACGATCGCGCCGGTGACCATCGAGGCACGGTCGCTGAGCAGCCACGCCGCGACCTCGGCGACCTCCCGGGGCTGCGCCATGCGGCCCAGCGGCGACGAGGCGTTGATCCGGTTCTTGATGCCCGGGGTCGCCGCCTCCCACTGCTCGATCATCTCCGTGGCGGTGCCGCCGGGCGTGATGCCGTTCACGCGGATGCCCTCGCGGGCCCAGGTCACGGCGGCGGTCTCGGTGATGCTGTTCAACGCGCGCTTCATGGCCCCGTACGCCGGCAGTGCGGGGTTGGCCCTGCGGCTGCCGATGCTCGACGTGTTGACGATCGCCCCGCCCCCGTGCGACCGCATGAGCTGCGCCTCGGCGGTCATCGCGGTCCAGTGGGCGCGGAAGTTCACCGCGAACTGGTGGTCGATGTCCTCCTCGCTCGTGGTGTCGAGCGGCCCGGGCTGCTGGATGGCCGCGCCGTTGTTGAACGCCCCGTCGAGGCGCCCGTGCAGCTGGCCGGCCCGGTCGACGGCGGCGCGGATGCTCGTCCGGTCGGCGAGGTCTAGGGCGACGGCGTCCGCGACCCCGCCGGCGGCCCGGATGTCCTTGACGATGCGATCGAGGACGCCGGTGTCGCGGGAGGCGAGCACGACGGCCGCGCCCTCCTCGGCGAAGAGCGTGGCCGCGGCGGCCCCGATGCCGCGGCTGGCGCCGGTGATGAGGATGACCTTGTCGGTGAGCATGTCTGTCATGCCTTCGAGGCTCGCGGTTGCCGCGCGGCGGAGGCAGGCACAACCGGTACCAGGATGCGGGCCGGCCGCCGGGGCACACTGGGGGCATGGACAAGCAGGAGCTCGGGTCGTTCCTCACCAGCCGCCGGCAGCGGCTGCGGCCGGAGGACGCGGGCCTCCCCTCGGGCCCGCGCCGCCGCACGCCGGGCCTGCGCCGCGAGGAGGTCGCCGTCCTCGCCCACATCTCCACCGAGTACTACGTCCGGCTGGAGCAGGGCCGCGCGCCCCGCCCGTCGGGCGAGGTCCTCGCCGGGATCGCGGCCGCGCTGCGGCTCACCGGCGCGGAGTCCGACCACCTGCACGTGCTGGCCGGCACCGCGCCGATCCGCAACGGCCTGCACACCCGAGAGGTACGCCCGAGCATCCTCGCCCTCCTCGACCGCCTCCCGCAGACGGCCGGCTTCGTGACCTCCGCGGCGTTCGAGGTGCTCGCATGGAACGACCTCGCCGCCGCGCTCATGGAGGACTTCGCCGAGCTGGCCCCGCAGGAGCGCAACCTCGCGCGCCGCGCGTTCCTCGGCCCGCCCGGCATGTACGGAGTCTCCGACGTCACCGAGTTCCGCCAGCACGTCGTCATGGACCTCCGCGCCACCCTCGCCCGCTACCCGGCGGACCCCGCGATCACGGGGCTCGTCGAGGAGCTGCGCACCGGGAGCGCCGACTTCGCCCGCCTCTGGGAGCGCCACGACGTCCAGGCGGCCGCGATGCTCACGAAGACCTTCCACCACCCGGTCGTCGGCCCGGTCACGGTCGACTGCGACACCATGGCCCTCACCGACCGCGACCAGCACCTGATCCTCTACTCCGCCGCGCCCGGCTCCCGCGACGCCGAGGCGCTGGCCCTGCTCGCCGTCCTGGGCACCGAGCGCCTCACCGCCCCCTGACCGCGCCGTCGGCGCGCCCGCGGACGCCCCGCTGCTGGGCGAGGCGGCCGGCGACCCCCGGATCCGGCTGGCCGCGATCGAGGCGCTCGAACCCGGCACGGGGTTCGCGGTGTTCGTCCGTGCCCTGCACGACCCGGACGAGAAGGTGCGCATCGCCGCCGTGGGCCGGCTCGGCGACGACCGTGCACAAGCTGGGCGCGCTTCGCGACGAGCGCGCCGTGCCCCCTCTCATGCGGTGGGCCGGCGGCCGCGACGCCGAGGTCCGCAAGCGCTGCACGGTCGCCGTGCGGCACGTGGCCCCGGAGGCGGCGCGCGAGGTGCTCGACCGGCTCCGCACCGACCCCGGCCCGACCGTCCGCTGGGCCGCCGAGCTGCAGCACAAGCGCCTGCCGCCCGAGTGACCTCAGCCGGCGTGCAGCGCGGCGGCGGGCGGGCCGGCCTGGAGCGCGGCGGCGGGCGGGCCGGCCTGGAGCGCGGCGGCGGGCGGGCCGGGCTGGAGCGCGGCGGCGAGGCCGGACAGGTGGGCGGCGAAGCCGGCCGGGGCGCGGCCGACGGCCCGGGAGCTGGTGCGCACCGGGCAGGAGGGATCGGTCACCACGCGGGCGCCGGCGGCCCGGGCGCGGCTGACGAAGGCCCGGTCCTCGGCCACCGGCACCGGCGGGAACCCGCCCGCCGCCAGGTAGGCGTGCGCCGAGAAGCCGAGGTTCGCGCCGTGCACGTGCCCGTGGGCGGTGCCGGTCACCTTCAGCCGGTAGCGGGCCTCGTAGAGCGCGGGAAAGCCCGCCGGCCACCGGCTCCAGTCGTCCACCTCGACCGTGCCCACCAGGACGTCGGCGCCGGCGTGGCTGAGCTGCCAGTCCAGCCAGTGCGCCGGGACGCGGGTGTCGGCGTCGGTGCACGCGATCCACAAGCCGGCCGGCCCGTGCCGCAACGCGTGCGCCACGCCCGCCGCCCGGGCCTGCCCCACGTTGCGGAAACTGCCCTCGACGACCGTCGCCCCGGCCGCCGCGGCCCGCGCCGCGGTGTCGTCCCGGCAGGCGTCCGCCACCACGATGATCTCCGGGGCGCCGGACAGGGCGGCCAGGCACTCCCCGATCAGGTCCTGCTCGTCGTGGGCGGGGACGACGACCGCGACCCGGTTCACGCCAGGCCTTCCCGCTGAGCCACCGACCGCGCGGGCGCCGGCGTCCGCGTCCACACCTCGAGCAGGAAGTCCGCCTCCTCGTGCCGCGCCAGCCGGGCCAGCGAGGGCACCGCGTTCAGCACGGCGTGGACGTCGTCGCCGGTGAGTGTGTGTTCCTCGACCGGCCACCGCCAGTGCACGGCGACCAGGTCACCGCCCGGCTCCAGCGATCGCACCGCGCTGCCGGCGAGGCTGCCCAGCGTCTCGTGGTCGAAGTAGTAGCCCAGCTCCGACAGCACCACGAGGTCGAACGGGCCCTCCGGCCAGTCGTCCGGCATCCGGGCGGTGCCGACCGTCACGTTGCCCAGGTCCCCGACTCGCGAGGCCGCTGTCGCCGCGGCGGCCGGCACGGCGTCCACGGCCAGCAGCCGGTCGCAGCGCTCGGCGAGGCGCGCGGTGAGCATGCCGGTGGAGCAGCCGGGCTCGAAGCCGGACCGGTAGCGGCGCCTGGGGAGCGCGGCGGCGGTGAGGGCATGCTTGCGGGCGTCGTACCAGCGGTGCTCGAAGTCCCACGGGTCGGCGCTGGCGGCGTACATCCGCTCGAAGTAGCTGATGGGTGTGCTCATGCGAGGACCACCTCGTAGGGGCGGGCGAACCGGGCCAGGACGTGCGGCGGCAGGATGGCCGCGTCGGCCTCGGCGGGCCCGAGCGGCTCGATCTGGCTGACGAAGGCGGCGATCGCGGCCGCCTTGGCCGCCCGGTGCGCGGGGGTGAGGGGCACCCGGCGGGCCCGCGCCCACGGCACCCGCGCGTCGGCGGGAGTGGCCCAGTGCCAGGTCCAGATGGGATATTCGAGCAGCCGTGCGCCGGTCTCCGTGCAGGCGCGGGCCGCGGCCCGGCCGACCGCCTCGTGGTCGGGATGCCCGTCGCCGCGCCAGGTGGCCAGGCACCAGCGGCCGGGGGTCAGCAGCGGGACGAGCGAGGCCACCAGCGCCTCCTCGTCGATGCCGCCGTCGGGCTGGCCCAGCCGGTGCACCGGGGCGCCGGCGAGCCCGAGCCGGGTGAGCGCCTCCGCGGTCTCGCCCCGGCGCCGCTCGGCCAGCTCGAGCGGGGTGTGCACGGTCGAGCCCGTGTGCGAGGCCTCGCCGTCGGTCACCGCGACCAGTTCGGCCGCGCCGGCACGGGCCATCAGCCCCGCCACGCCGAGCACCTCGTCGTCGGGGTGGGCGGCGACGACGAGCGGCGGTCCCGGCGGGTCGACGGGCAGTTCCGGCAGCGCCGCCAGCCCGGGCCAGGCCCGCCAGACGGCCTCGGGCGTGCCCGTGCCCTCGATCGGCGTCACCATGCCGGGCCCCGCTCCGCCGCGAGCTTGCCGAGCTGTTCGAGGTCGGCCTCGGCGTGGCTCTGCCGCAGGTACACGGTGAGGTCGGCGACGCGCCGGGCGTGCCGCTCGTCACGGCACAGCGGACCGGCGCCGAGCGCGCGGCCCACCCGGTCGAGGACCTCGGTCGCGGCCCGCTCCACGGTTGCCCGCACGCGCAGGGCCAGGGCGAAGGCGTCGCGCTCGGGGTCGGCGTCGATCTCGTCGGCGGCGGCGTCCAGCACGGCCCGGGCGGCGCCCAGCGCCACGTCGACCGCTCCCAGGTGGGCCAGGACGTGCGGGGAGGTGCGGGTCGCGGCGTACAGGGTGTCGGCCACGCCCAGCGCCCCGCCGTACCAGCAGGCCGCCACGCCGACGCCGCCGTGCCAGAAGCCCGGCCGGCCGACGTAGTCGCCGGGGCCGCCGACCGGCTCGGCCGGGGCGGCGGTGAAGCGTACGGTCCGGCTGTCGCTGCCCGCCATGCCGACGGCCGGCCAGGTGCCGTCCCGCGGGGTGCCGGCGTCGGCCCGGACCGCGAACAGCCGGGGCCCGTCGTCGGCGACCGCGGTGACCAGCGCGTGGGTGCACCACGCCGCGCCCGAGCACCACGGGCGGTCGCCGTCCAGCTGCCAGCCGTCCGCGGTGCGAGAGGCCTTGACGGAGTCGGGCGCCGCCGCCCAGACACCCCAGCGCTGCCCGGCGGCGACGGGCGGGGCGCCGAGCTCGGCGCGGATGGCGACCGCGTCGGCGTGGCCCTCCGCGAGCCGCGCGTGCACCAGGTCCACGCGGGCGATGTCGATGAGAGTCTGCAACCGCCGCCGGGTCTCACCGTGCCCGGGGAGGGGCAGATCAGGGAGTTCGATCATGAGCACGGGCCGGTGGTACCCAGGGTTCCGCGTTCGTATCACCCGCTAGCCTGGCTTCGATGATCGAGCTCGCACGCTATCTCCGGGACGAAGTGCCCTTGGCGGACACAGTGGCAGCTTTCGCCGGGGACGAGGACCGGCTCTGGCCCGCGTGGCAGGCCGTCGTCGCGGCGGCCGTGGCGGGCGGCGACACAGATCGGGACCGGCTGGTCGCGCTGCTGGTGGCGCTCGGCGAGAGCGGGCGCGCCTGGTTCGGGGCGGTGCTGCGGGAGAGCTGGGACGTGTACTGCCCGCCCGAGGGCAGCGCCGCGGACTGGGCGCGGCTCAACGACTTCGCGGCGCGGCTCACGGCGGCGGGGATCGACTTCCTGACGTACGCGGTCTGGACCCTGCGCGACGCCCTCGAGTCCACCGGGACAGTGCCGCCGGACCTCCGCCCCGCGGTCGCACCCTGGTTCGAGCACTGTGGACGGATGCTGCACGACGCGTGTGCGGCCGGCGAGCAACGGCCCTACACCGCCGTCGGCGCCTTCGCGGCCCGGGAGGGCGTGCCCGGCCCGGGGTTCAGCGTCGCGCGATGGGACTTCTGGCAACGCCGTAGGGCATGATCGGGCCATGAGGTGCCGGCTGATCGGGACTGCCGTGGTGCTGCTGGCCGCCGGGTGCGCGCCGGCGGGGCCGTCGCAGGCCGGGCCGCCGCCGCCCGGGCCGCCGCAGGCCGGGCCGCCGCAGGCCGGGCCGTCGCAGGCCGGGCCGTCGCAGGCCGGGCCGTCGCCGGTGCAGCCGGCCCGGTGCCCGGCCGATGGTGCGCGCATCGAGATCGGCACGCAGGACGCGGCGATGGGCCTGCGTGTGCTCGGCTTCTTCCTGGTCAACTGCGGCACGACGGCGTACCGGGTCGAGGGCTTTCCGGAGCTGCGGCTGCTGGACGAGGACCATGAGCCCCAGGACGTCCGCGTGCTGCACGACGTCCGCGAGATCACCATCTCGGTGCCCGCGCTGGAGGGCGAGCCGCGGCCGGTGGTGCTGCAGCCCGGCGAGCGGGCGTCCGCCGGAGTGGTGTGGCGCAACACGTACGACGACATCACCCACCCGCCCGTGACCGCCGCCCTCCTCGACATGGCGCCGCAGCCGGGCCGGCCGGCGCGGACCGTGGTCCCGCCGAGCCCGCTCGACCTGGGCAGCACCGGCCGGATCGGCGTCAGCCCCTGGGTGTTCGTGCCCGAGCCGGCGCAGGTGCCGATCCCCGGTCAGGAGCCGCCGCCCGCCTCCGAGGACCCGGCGATCCTGGCCATGTGACCGGCGGTCAGATGCTCATGCCGCCGTCCGCGGTGAGGGTGGCGCCGGTGACGAAGGAGGCGTCGTCGCTGGCCAGGAAGGCGATCACCCGGGCGATCTCGTCGGGGGACGCGTGCCGGCCCAGCGGGATCATGCCGTCGAAGACCGCCGCGGCCGCGGCCGGGTCCCGCCCGGTGGCCGCGGTCTCGATCGCGGTCTGGAAGGCGGTGCTCGTGGGCCCGGGATGGACGGTGTTGACGCGGATGCCACGCGCCGCGCCCTCCATGGCCGCCACGCGCATGAGGCCGACCTGGGCGTGCTTGGCGGTCGCGTAGCCGGCGATGCCCGGATCCGCCGTCAGCCCCACCACGCTGGAGTTGATGATGACGCTGCCGCCGTCGCGCAGGGCCGGCAACCCGTACTTGAGCAGGTGGAACGCCCCGAGCACGTGGACCCGCAGCACCTGCTCGAAGGCGTCGTCGGGATAGTCGGTGAGCGCGGCGATCGGCCCGCTGATCCCGGCGTTGCTGACCAGGACGTCGAGCGGGCCGCCGGCCTCGACCGCGGCCCGCACGGCCGCGCGGACGGCGGCCGGATCGGTGACGTCGGCGACGGACCAGGTGGCCGGCGGGCCCAGCTCGGCGGCCGCGTCGCGCAGGGCGGCGGCTTCCAGGCCCGACAGGTGTACGCGCGCCCCGGCCGCCGCCAGCACCCGCGCCGTCGCGAGCCCGATCCCGCTCCCGGCGCCCGTGATCAGCGCGGACCGCCCGGCGAGCGTGGTCATGACGGCGCGTTCATGGCCGTGCTCAGCCCCGCGGAGGTCAGCTCCGCGCCGGTGAGCGTGGTGACCACCCGGCCCCGCCGCAGCACGACCACGCGGTGGCACAGTTCGGTGAGCTCGGCGAGGTCGGTGGAGGCGAGCAGCACGACCCGTCCCGAGGCGGCGAGGTCGCGGACGATGGCGTGCATCTCGCCGCGCGCGGCCACGTCGACGCCGCGGGTCGGATCGTCGAGGACCAGCACGTGCGAGCCCGCGTCGAGCCACTTGGCGAAGACGACCTTCTGCTGGTTGCCGCCGGACAGGGCGCCGGCCGGGCCGTGCACGTCGCCGCGGAAGCGCAGCCGGGCCAGCGCCTCCTCGGCCCGGGCCACCAGGTCCCGGCGGCGGCTCCGCAGGGCCAGGGCGCGGACCGCGGTGGCGTTCTCCCAGACCGGGCGGTCGAGCATGAGGCCGTACCTCTTGCGGTCGCCGGGCACGAACGCCACCCCGCGCCGGACCGCGTCGCGGAAGGAGCGCGGGCTGCCGCCGCCGGGCAGCCGGACCTCGCCGGACGCGGGCCGGGCCAGGCCGCAGACCAGGTCGAGCACGGTCAGGTGGCCCGCGCCCTCCAGCCCGGCCACCCCGGTGATCTCGCCCGGTGCGACGGTCAGCGACACCCCGGCGAGACGCCCGGGAACGGTCACCTCCCGCAGCTGCAGCGCGTCGCCTCCCGGGGTCGTGACGGCCGTGGGCGCCCGCGCCGGAGGAGCCGCACCGACCACGGCGTGGATCAGACCCGGCAGATCAAGATCCTTCACCGGTACGCCCCGCAGCACCGGCCGCCCGTCGCGCAGCACGCTGACCCGGTCGGCCATCCGGCGTACCTCGTCGAGGAAGTGCGAGATGTAGAGCACGGCGATCCCGCGCCCCGCCACGTGCCGCAGCACCGTCTCGAGCCGGTCGACGGCGGCTGCCGGCAGCGCGGACGTGGGCTCGTCGAGGATCAGCACCCGCGGGCCGCCCAGCAGCGCGCGGCTGATCTCCAGCAGCTGACGGTCGGCGAGGGTGAGCCGGGCGACCGGGGTGCGCAGGCGCAGGCCCCCGAGACCCAGGCCGGCCAGCACCGGGGCGGCGCGGCGGCGCATGACGGCCGGGTCCACGAGGCCGAGGCGGCACGGCAGGTCGCGGACGAACAGGTTCTCCGCGACGGTCAGGTCGGGGAAGAGCGCCAGCTCCTGGGAGACGATCTCGATGCCGCAGCCGGCGGCGTCGCGCGGGCCGGCGAAGCGTACGGGGACGTCGCCGAGGTGGATCGTGCCGGTGTCCGGCGCCACGACACCCGACAGGATCTTCACGAGGGTGGACTTGCCGGCGCCGTTCTCGCCGACCAGGGCGTGGATCTCGCCCGGCCGCAACGCGATCTCGGCGCCGTCCAGGGCGGTCACACCCCCGTACCGTTTGGTCAGGCCGCTCGCGCGCAGCATCAGCGCGCCTGGTCGAGGGGCTTGACGTTGCCGGCGACATCGCCCAGCAGCTTGTCGATCTGCGCCTGGTAGCCGGCCTTGGCCGCCGCGGCGCTGCTGCCACGCTCGATGACCTCCGCCACGTTGCCGGCGGTGACGACCTGCCCGGGGCTCACGAACCAGCCGGCCGGCAGCGGCTCGCCGCGGGCCGAGCGGATGAGCAGGGCACTCGACAGGTACCCCTTGAGGTAATGCTCGGGGTCGAGGGTCATGAAGTTGGTGCCGTCCTGGACCGCCTGCAGCGTCTTGTCGTCGACGTCGAAGCCGGCGGTCAGCCACGCCGCCTTCTTCTCCTGCTTGAGCCGGGCCAGGTCGTAGCTGTCCGCGTCGCCGACGCCGAGGAATGCCAGCGCGTCCGCGTGCGCGGCGACCAGCGACGACCAGGCGCTGTAGTTCTTCGTCGGCTCGCTGTAGGTCTGGAAGGGCCCCAGCACCGTGAGGCCGGGCGCCGCCTCGGCGAGCGTCTCCTTGATGCCCGCCGCCCGGTTGTCCAGGACCGGCGTCCCGGGGTTGGGCACGCCGACCACGACCGTGCCCGACGGGTCGGCGGGCAGATGCTTGAGCAGCTCGGTGGCCATCTGCGCGCCGAGGTCGTAGTTGTCGTTGCCGACGTAGAAGGTGATCTTGCTGCCGTCGGTCGGCGAGGTGTCCAGCGCGATCACCGGCACCCCCGAGTCGATCGCCTCCGCGGCCGGGCGCGTGAAGATCGGCGGGTCGAGGTTCTCGAGGATGACGCCGTCGCGGGCGGTCGTCACGAGGTTCTGGAAAAGTTGCACCTCGGCCGGCCCGTCGGTGTCGGGCGGCCCGACGACCTGGAAGTCGACCCCGCCCGCGTCGGCCGCGGCCTGCTCGGCGCCGCCGGCCATCTCGATGGCGAAGTTGAGGCTGATGTTGGCGACGGCGATGCCCATGCTCAGCTGCTTCGCACCGCCCGACCCCTGATCACTGCCGCAGGCGGCAAGGACTCCACACAGAACGATGACGGGGACGCGCTTCATGGGTGACCTCCTCGGACGCGCGTTCGGTACCGCCGGACCGCGGCGTCGGCGCCCACCGCCGCGAGGATGACCGCTCCGGTCGCGAAGCTGGTCCAGTTGATCGGGATGCGGAAGAACACCAGCGCCGACGTCACCGCGGCCAGGATCAGCGCCCCCACGACCGCGCCCGGCACCGACCCGCGGCCGCCCGCGAGCGGGGTGCCGCCGATGATCGCGGCGGCGATGGCGGTGAGCTCGAAGCCCTCCCCCAGGGTCGGGTCGCCGGACATGAAGAACGCCAGCGCGAGCACCCCGGCCGCGGCGGCGGTCAGACCGGACAGCGCCAGCGCCTGGATGCGAACGCGGTCGACCGGCAGCCCGGTCAGCACCGCCGCGTCCGGATTGGAGCCGATCGCCCGCACCCGGGCCCCGAACCGGGTGCGGGCCAGCACGACGGTCAGCAGGGTCACCAGCCCCACGAGCACGAGCAACGACACCGGTACGCCGCCGGCCCGCCCGCCCAGCACGGTGAAGAACGAGCTGTCCCGCGGCACGTCGAAGATCTGCCGCCCGGCCGCGAACGCCAGCGCCACGCCGCGATAGAGCAGCGCGGTCGCCAGGGTGACGATGAAGGACGGAATTCCCGCGTACGTGGTGACGACCCCGTTGATCGCGCCCAGCCCCGCCCCGAGCAGCAAGATCAGCGGCACCGCGGCCCACGGCGGCACCCCGTCCCGCATCAGCACGGCGCCGGCGACCATGCACAGGGCGAAGGTGCCACCGACGGAGAGGTCGACCTCGCGCATCGCCAGCGGGAAGACCATGCCGGCCGCGAGCAGTCCGACGTAGACGGCGTTGCGGCCGGTCGACAGCAGGTTGTCCGGGTCGAGGAAGCCGGGCCGGAACGCGCCGACCACCAGCACCAGCACGACGAGTACCCCGACGACCCCGGTCTCGTCGCGCACCAGCCGCGCCCACCCCCGGGGCCGGCCCGGCGGCCGGGGGCCGGCGCCGTCCGCGTCGATCGTCAGCGGTTGAGCCATGCCCGCCTCCCGGGTGCGGCCGCTCCGGTGTGCGCTCTGCGAACACTCGGTTGCCATTCGCACAAGCAGCACAGGCCAGCACCGCCGGGCATGTCAAGCCCGCCGGGACCGAAGACGCATCGATCGACACTTGTCTCCGCCCCTCCACAGCCCTGCCACCCCCCGGCCGGCGCCGTCGAGCCGGACGTGGTGCCCCCCGCCCCCGATCCCGCTCACCTCCCGCCTGCGGCCGGGCCGGCAACACGCGATCGCCTGCCCGCCGGAGACCGCCTCGGCGTGGTGCGCCGCGCCGCCGCGCCACGCCGAGTGCGCCGAAGCATCGGGCCACGCGGATGAGGTGACGCATCGGGCCGCGCGGATGAGGTGGCGCATCGGCCGGGCGGACGAGCCGGAGCGCCGGCCCCCGGATGATCGGGGCATTGACTCGGCTGGATGGACCGGACGAGGCTGTGGGAACGCTCCCACACTCAAGGAGTCCGACGTGTCCTTGTTCTCTCTCCGGCGGGCAGCCACCGCGCTCGCCGTCTGTGCCACAGCCTCGTTGCTCGGGGCGGCACCCGCGGCCGCCGTCATCCCCGACGGCACCCGATTCTTCACCCCGGCGCCCGACCCGGGCGCCGTCCAGCAGATCGCCGATCTCAAGGCCGCCGGCCAGTACGGCCTGGCGCGCCAGATCCGCACCATGGTCAGCACGCCGCAGGCCGTCTGGTTCACCGGCGGTTCCGGCAGCTCGCTGACCCGTTCGGTCGCGGCGCAGGCACGCCGGGCGGCCGCGACCCGGACGATGCCGGTCTTCGTCGCGTACAACATCCCGTTCCGCGACTGCTCGCAGTACTCCGCGGGCGGCGCCACCTCGGTGGCCGAGTACCGGGCCTGGATCGACGCCTTCGCCGCCGGCATCGGCAGCCGGCCCGCGGCGGTCATGCTCGAGCCCGACGGCCTCGGGATCATCCCCTGGTACACCACGATCAACGGCAACCAGGAGTGGTGCCAACCGGCCGAGGCGGACGCCGCCACCGCCGCCGCGGACCGGTTCGCGATGCTCAACTACGCGGTGGACCGCCTGGCCGCCCTGCCGCGGACGAGCGTCTATCTCGACGGCACGCACAGCGCCTGGCTCGGCGTCGGGGACATCGCCGACCGCCTGGTCAAGGCCGGCGTCGCCAAGGCGGACGGCTTCTTCCTCAACGTGTCGAACTACGAGACGACCGAGCGCCAGCTCAAGTTCGGCACGTGGATCTCCCGGTGCGTCTGGTACGGCACCGAGGGCCCGGCCGAGGCCCGCGGCCACTTCGAGCAGTGCGCCAGCCAGTACTACCCGGCCAGCCCCGGCGACTTCAGCACGTGGCCGCTGACCGACGCCTGGTACGCCACCAACGTCGGCACCGTCCCCCCGCGCGACCTCGCCCACTTCGTCGTGGACACCAGCCGCAACGGCCAGGGCCCGTGGACGGCGCCCGCCGGGGTCACCTGGCCCGATCCGCAGACCTGGTGCAACCCGCCGGACCGGGGCCTGGGCCTGCGCCCGACCACGCGGACCGGCGAGCCGCTGGCCGACGCGTTCCTCTGGATCAAGACCCCCGGCCAGTCCGACGGCCAGTGCGACCGCGGCACCGGGACGGGCACCGACCCGGCACGCGGCGGCAGCGCCGATCCGGCGGCCGGCGCCTGGTTCCCGCAGCAGGCGATCGAGCTCGTCCGGCTGGCGAACCCGCCCCTGCGCTGATCACCCCTGCGCTGATCAACGGCCGGCCGCTGCCGGGCAGCGGCCGGCCGCGCCGAGAAGGGCCGGCGACGCAGATGGTCAGGACCGCGAGGTGGTCAGGACCGCGAGGTGGTCAGGGCCGGGAGGTGGTCAGGGCCGGGAGGTGGTCAGACCCGCCGCGAGGATGCCCAGCGCGTCGTCGACGGCCGCCTCCCGCTGCGCCACGGTGAGCTGCGGCAGCAGGTCCAGGAACATGGCGGACAGCCCGTGCACGGTCGCCCAGCTGGCCATCACCGCCCGGCCCCTGTCCGCCGCCCGCAGCACACCGGCGTCGACGAGCCGGTCCAGCGCCCCGAGCAGCAGGGCGTCCGGCTTGGGGCGGCCCTGGTCGTCGGTCTCCGGCGCGGCGGGCTCCCCGGGCACGGAGACGCCGGACGGATCGCCGCCCATGGCGGTGCGGAACAGGCCCGGCTCGGCGACGGCATAGTGCACATAGGCCCGGCCGACCTCCCGCAGGTACGCCGTCGCGGCCGCCCGGGCGTCACCGGGCATGGCGGGCGTGACGGCGTCGAGGTGGGCCCGCATCGCCTCGGCCATGTCGCCCAGTGCCCGCTGCGCGACCGCCCTGCGCAGCGCGTCCAGCGTCGCGAAGTGCCCGTACGCCGAGTTCGGCGCCACTCCCACGGCCCGGGTCACCTCACGCAGCACGATGGCCTGCGGGCCGCCCTGCCGCGCCAGGGCCAGGCCGGCCGCGATCAACGCCGCGCGCAGGTCACCGTGGTGATAGGTGGCCCGGGTCCGCGGGCGTCTCTCGGCCATGCGCCAATTCTGGCATTCGGCGCCGGACGCCCTCCCGGCCGCGGCGGCGGCACCCCGTCGCAGCGACCGGGGTTTCCCGCCGCTCCCCCGCGTGCTGCACTGGCCGGGTGGTTGTCGTGGTCGGAGTGGACGGTGCCGGGCGTACGCATCGGCTGCGCGAGCTCGCCGCCGCGGCCGCCGCGCCCGTCTGGTGGCCCGCCGCACCGACCGGGACGCCCGGCCGGCTGCTCGTCGTGGACGACGCGCACCGCCTCGACGCCGCGGCGCTGCGGACCCTGAGCCGCGCCGCGCGGGGCGGCGTGCCGATGGTCATCGCGCGGCGGCCGACGATCGGGCGGCCGGAGCTGGCGGAGCTCGACGGCATCGTCGCGGCGGGCGGGGTGGAGATCCTGACCCCGCTCGATCACGACGGCGTGGCCCGGCTCGTCGCCACGCTCACCGGGCGGCCGGTGTCCCCCGATGTGGCCGCCGCCGTGCTGGCGGCCTCGGCGGGCCTGCCTGCGGTGGCCGCCGCGATCGCCACCGCGCCGCCCGGGGTGCCGGCGCCGGCGCTGCTGGCCCGCGTCCAGCGGCGCTTCGCCGCCCTGGGCCGGCCCGTCGTCACGGTGGCCCGCGTCCTGGCGCTGGAGCTGGACCTGCCCGACCACGTGCTCGCCGGCGCGGCCGGCACGGAGGCGACCGGGGCGCTGCGGATCCTGCGCGACGAAGGCCTGCTGGTGCCGGACGGCGACCGGATGATCCCGGCGGTGGCCGTGGCGGTGCTCGCCGAGCTGCCCGCCGCCGAGCGCCGGCGCCTGCACGACGCGGTCGCCGGGGCGCTCCTGGCCGCCCGGGCGGACCCCGTCGCCGCGGCCGGTCAGCTGCGGGCGGCCCGGGCCGTCACGCCGGTCGCCGCGACGGTCTACCGGGAGGCGGGCGAGCGGCTGCGCTTCGACGACCCGGCGGGGGCGCTCGGCTGGTTCGACGACGCCGTGGACGCCGGGGCCGATCCGGCGGCCGTGGCGCCGGGGCGCGCGGAGGCAAGTGCCCTGCTGGGCCTTCCGGTCGACGCGGACCACGGCGACGGCCGGCTGGCCTTGGTCGCCGGTGCGGTCGCCGCCCACCAGGGCCGCACCGCGCGGGCCGCCGAGCTGCTGGTGGGTGCCGCCGGCCCGGGCGCCGTGCTGGCCGTGCCGGCGCAGGTGGGCCTCGGACAGGCGCCCGCGACCGTCGGGCCGGCGCCGACGGCCCTGGTCCGGCTGGCGGAGGGGGCCCTCGCGGCCGCGGATCCGGAGGCCGCGCTGCCGCTGCTGATCGAGGCGGCCGAGGAGTGCGAGCGCCGGCCGCCCGCGGTCGTCCTGCCGGACACCCCGCACGCGCTCGCCGCCGTGGTCGCCGTGACCGCCGGGGACGTGGCCACGGCGGAGCACCTGCTGGCGCCGCGCGGCCGGGATGTCGGCGGGCCGGTCTTCGCCGAGCGGCACCGGCTGCTGCTGGCCTGGGCCCGGATGCGGGCCGGCCGCTACGACACCGCCCTGATCGAGCTCGGCCGCCGGCCCGGGGCCGAGCAGCCGGGGCGTGAGCGGCTGCTGCGGGCGGCCCTCGCGGCGGGGATGGCCCGGCGGCGCGGGGACATCGCCGGGCTGCGCGAGGCCTGGACCGGCGCCGAGCCGCTGCTGGCCCGCCGGACCGCCGACCTGTGGCAGCTGGAGATGCTCGAGGAGCTCGCCGTGGCCGCGGCCCGCCTGCGCCGGCCCGGGCGCGCCGAGCCGGTGCTCGGGCT
Organism: Actinoplanes oryzae; assembly: GCF_030757795.1. Taxonomy (GTDB): domain Bacteria; phylum Actinomycetota; class Actinomycetes; order Mycobacteriales; family Micromonosporaceae; genus Actinoplanes. Next base: position 851 of record NZ_JAUQWH010000045.1, on the reverse strand, counting down.
CCTCGACGCGATCGTGACCCGGCTGGGCCGGCCGGTCGCCTGGTCCGTGGCGCTCGGCTGGATCCGGCTGCACATGGCGATCGTGACCGAGGACGCGGAGGCGGCGGCGGGGGTGGCGGGACAGCTGTCCGCCGTGGTGACCGGGGCCGCCCGGCCGCGTGCCCAGTGCGCTGCCGCCGCGCTCTGGGCCCGGGTGCTGGCCGGGCACGTCGACCCCGAGGCGACGGTGGCCGTGACCGAGGACCTGCACGCCGCGGAGCTGCCGTGGGAGGCATCCCGGCTGGCGGGTCAGGCCGCCGTCCGGACGAGTGACCCGGTGGCCGCCCGGCACCTGCTGGAGCGGGCCCGCGAGCTGGCCGAGCCGGACCGGGCCGCCGCGGCGACCGGGGGCGCCGGGCTCTCCGAGCGGGAGCTCGCCGTCGCCCGCCTGGTGCTGGCCGGCAGCACGCACCGCGAGATCGGCGCCCAGCTCTACATCGCGCCGAAGACCGTCGAGCACCACGTCGCCCGCATCCGGGCGAAGCTCGGCACCACCACCCGGGCGGAGATGATGGCCGTCCTGCGCGAGATCCTCACCCGTTGAGCTGGACTGCGAGGCGGATCTACGACACGAGGCTGTGACTCCCCCCATCACGCCTTCTACACCAGGGGGGACACCCCGATGCCCGGAACGGGCCGCGGGTCGCACGCTGGTGCCGTGTCCGGGCGACCCTGACGCACACCGAGCGAGGAGTAACCATGACCGTGGATGCCACCGAAGTCCTGAGAGAGTTCATCTCGAACCTGCTGACCGACCGCGACTTCGCCGCCAAGTACGCCGAGGACCCGGCCGGCACGCTGACCGCCGAGGG
>NZ_JAUQWH010000044.1 GCF_030757795.1 Actinoplanes oryzae | reverse complement strand
GTGTGGACCTCCTTGGTAGGAGACCCGCTCGGGGCAACCGCTCAAACTTACCCGGTCGGCCCCGCAAGCGCAAGACCCAAGTCCTCCGCCGCACCGCCCAAGTTTTTCCGCGCTGAAGCCACCCTCAGCGGGTGGATCGTGTCGGATGGTCCCGCAGGCCGCCCGGAGATCACTCGGTGATCGATCCGCTCGGTTCCCCGCGAACCCGGTAAACCTTACCCGGTCGTTCTCGCTGGCGCAAATCGTTGTTCCGCTTCGCGTCAACCTCGCCCGGTGCCCCACAGCTTAGCGCTGCGGCAAGCGTGCCTCCGGCGACTCGTCAGATCGGCGACTTTCGTCCCCGTTCCTCCCGGTTCCCCGTGGGCAGAGAGAAAGTTACGTGGTCCCCCACCCGAAACGCAAATCGGCTCCCGTCCCGGTAACACGCACGAGCCCCGGGCCGTGCCAGAGTTGCAGGCATGGCCGGTGACCACACGTACGCAGCGGATGCGCTCTTCGACCAGCTGATGCCGCTGTCTCAGCTGGTCATCGGCGTTCTGGTGCTGGTGGCCGTCATGGTCTCGGTGCTCCGCCTAGCCCGGCGCGGCCCCTCCCGGATGGGCGGCGCGATGCTCCTGGCCGCCGGCGCTGTGGTGTGCGTCGCAGTCGTGAGCTACCTGCTGCAGACCTACTGAAGCCCCGCGCAGAGCTGAAGCCCGCGCAAGAGGCCGAAGCCCGCGCAAGAGCTGAAGGCCGCACAAGAGGCCGAGGCCCGCAAAGGAAGCCAAGCCCGCGAACGAAGCCAAGCCCGGGAACGAAGCGAAATCCCACAGCCGGACCTCCAGCACGCGGACGAAGCGGAAGACGAAGACCCCTACAACCGCCGGTTCGCCAAACTAGGCACCGTCGTCCGAATCTCCTCGACCCGCCCCAGATCCAGATCCGCGGTGACGACCCCCACGGTGTCCGGCGCCTGGGCGACCACCGTCCCCCAAGGATCAATGATCATGCTGCGCCCGAAGCACGTACGCCCCGGCTCATGGTCCCCGATCTGCCCCGCCGCCACCACGTAGCACTGGTTCTCGATCGCCCGCGCCCGCAGCAGCACCTCCCAGTGGTCCCGCCCGGTGTGCAGCATGAAGGCGGCCGGCACCACGAGCACCTTGGCGCCGGCGATGGCCAGCTGCCGGTACAGCTCCGGGAAGCGCAGGTCGTAGCAGATCGACAGCCCGACCGGCACCCCGTCCACCGCGGCGACGACGGGCGAGTCCCCCGGCGCCACCGTGCGGGATTCCTGATAGGAGACGCGCCCCGGGATCTCCACGTCGTACAGGTGGATCTTGCGATAGGTCGCCGTCAGCTCGCCCTGCGGGTTGAAGACCAGCGACGTGTTCCAGGTGCGCTCGGGGTCGGGGCCCGCCTCGTGGAAGGAGCCCGCGTGGACCCAGATGCCGAGCTCCCGGGCCGCACCCGCGAAGAAGGCGGCGAACTCCCCGTCGACGGTTTCCGGCTTCGGGGCGTCGGCGCCCGGGCCGAGATAGTCGACGTACTCCGGGAGGACCGCGAGGGTCGCGCCCGCTGCGGCGGCTCGGCCCAGAAGGTCCCGGGCCACGGCCAGATTGCTTGTACGGTCCTCGCGAGCATTCAGCTGACACACCGCAACACGCATGGCACCACCCTAAGACCGCGCAGGGGCGCAAAAACAGCACCACCGCCACGCGCGGGTGCGCGGGCGGTGGTGTCAGGGCACAGGACGGCTCAGGCCGACTTCTCCTCGCGCTCGCGCCGGGGGCGCCGGCCGCCGAACTCGCGCGGGACGATCGTCGGGATGACGTTCTCCACGACGACCTCGCGGGTGATGACGACCCGGGCGGCGTCGGGGTTGCTGGGCACCTCGAACATCACGTTCTGGAGGACCTCCTCCATGATCGCGCGCAGGCCGCGAGCGCCGGTGCCCCGGAGCATGGCCTGGTCGGCGATGGCTTCGAGGGCGCCCTCGTCGAACTCCAGCTCCACGCCGTCGAGCTCGAAGAGCCGCTGGTACTGCTTCACGTACGCGTTCCGCGGCTCGGTCAGGATCTTGATGAGCGCCTCGCGGTCGAGGTTGCGCACCGTGGTGATCACCGGGAGCCGGCCGATGAACTCGGGGATCAGCCCGAACTTCAGCATGTCCTCCGGCATGACCTTGCTGAAGATGTCGTCGGTGTTGCGCTCCGAGACCGAGCGGAGGTGGGCGCCGAAGCCGACGCCGCTCTTGCCGACGCGCGACTCGATGATGCGGTCCAGCCCCGCGAAGGCGCCACCGACGATGAACAGCACGTTGGTGGTGTCGATCTGGATGAACTCCTGGTGCGGGTGCTTGCGTCCGCCCTGCGGCGGCACGTTGGCGACCGTGCCCTCCAGGATCTTCAGCAGGGCCTGCTGCACGCCCTCGCCGGAGACGTCGCGGGTGATCGACGGGTTCTCGCTCTTGCGGGCAATCTTGTCGACCTCGTCGATGTAGATGATGCCCTGCTCGGCGCGCTTCACGTCGTAGTCGGCGGCCTGGATGAGCTTCAGCAGGATGTTCTCGACGTCCTCACCGACATAGCCCGCCTCGGTCAGGGCCGTGGCGTCCGCGATGGCGAAGGGGACGTTGAGCATCCGGGCGAGCGTCTGCGCCAGGTGCGTCTTGCCGCAGCCCGTGGGGCCGATGAGCATGATGTTGGACTTGGCCACCTCGACGTCGCTGCCCGCGCCGGGCGCGCCGTTCGACTCGGCCTGGATCCGCTTGTAGTGGTTGTAGACGGCGACGGAGAGAGCCTTCTTGGCGTTCTCCTGCCCCACCACGTAGTTGTCCAGGAACTGGCAGATCTCCATCGGCTTGGGAAGCTCTTCCCACTTCACCTCGCCGGTCTCGGCCAGCTCCTCCTCGATGATCTCGTTGCAGAGGTCGATGCACTCGTCGCAGATGTAGACCCCAGGGCCCGCGATGAGCTTCTTGACCTGCTTCTGCGACTTACCGCAGAACGAGCACTTCAGTAGGTCGCCACCGTCGCCGATCCGTGCCACCTACATACTCCCTGCGCTCATAGGCCGGCTCGCACCGGCCCTCGGCTGAGGACGATCTTCCTCGTTGCCAAATCATCGTCTTGCACAGTTCATCGTCTGCCGACGTGCGTTACTGAGGTTGCCGACTCGACGTTACCCGCAAAAGGGCTGTTCTCCGACCCCCCAAAACGGGCGTGTCAGGGGCCAGTCAGTCTAGCTTGCGCCGCGGAGGGCTCCGCGCTTGCTCCCGCTGGACCAGAACACGGCTCCGGCGGGCAGGTGGTTCAACGGATCGGGGCCCTTCACCCGCGGCGGGCGTCTGCAACACCCTACCCACGGAACGCCGACGGTGCCCGGGCCGGAACCCGGGCACCCGACGGACGAACGGCGACAGCTGTCGCGACCTGCGTCAGCTGCCGACGCCGGCGGCCTGCAGGCTCTTCTTGCGGGTGGCGAGCACCGTGTCGACGATGCCGTACTCCTTGGCCTCGGCGGCCGTCATGATCTTGTCGCGGTCGATGTCCTTGCGGACCTTCTCGATCGGCTGACCGGTGTGCTTGGCGGTCAGCTCCTCGAGCTGGGTGCGCATGCGCAGGATCTCGCGGGCCTGGATCTCGATGTCCGAGCCCTGACCGTAGCCGCCCTCGGTGGCCGGCTGGTGGATGATGATCCGCGAGTGCGGGAGCGCCATCCGCTTGCCCGGCGAGCCGCCGGCGAGCAGCACCGCCGCCGCGCTGGCCGCCTGGCCCAGGCAGACCGTGCTGATGTCGGGACGGATGTACTGCATGGTGTCGTAGATCGCCGTCATGGCCGTGAACGAGCCACCGGGCGAGTTGATGTACATGATGATGTCGCGGTCCGGGTCGGCGCTCTCCAGCGTCAGCAGCTGGGCCATCACGTCGTTGGCCGACGCGTCGTCCACCTGGACGCCGAGGAAGATGATCCGGTCCTCGAACATCTTGTTGTACGGGTTCGACTCCTTCACGCCGTACGACGTGCGCTCGACGAACGAGGGCAGGACGTAGCGGTTGTGCACCGGTGCGAACCCGGGAGGCATCGTCAGGTCTGTCATTGGTCAGCTCCTCAGTTCAGCGTTCCGGCGCCCTCGGGGACCTGCGTCGCCCCGGTGATCACCTTGTCGATGAAGCCGTAGTCCTTGGCCTCCTGCGCCGTGAACCAGCGGTCCCGGTCGGAGTCGGCTTCGATGGTCGCCTGGTCCTGGCCGGTGTGGTGGGCCACCCGCTCCTGGAACATGCGCTTGGTGTAGAGCATCTGCTCGGCCTGGATGGCGATGTCGGCCGCGGTGCCACCCACGCCGCCGGACGGCTGGTGCATCATGATCCGCGCGTGCGGGAGCGCGTAGCGCTTGCCCGCCGTGCCGGCGCAAAGCAGCAGCTGGCCCATCGACGCCGCCATGCCCATCGCGACGGTCGAGACGTCGTTGTCGATGAACTGCATGGTGTCGTAGATCGCCATGCCGGAGTAGACGGAACCACCCGGCGAGTTGATCCAGAGGTTGATGTCGCGCTCCGGGTCCTCCGCGGAGAGCAGCAGCAGCTGGGCGCAGATGCGGTTGGCAACCTGATCGGTCACCTCACTGCCGAGGAAGATGATCCGCTCGCGCAGCAGGCGGTTGTAGACCGAGTCGTCCAGGTTGCCACTGAGGGAGTCACCACGCAGCGTGGGACTCGCAGGGATGTGCAGATCGGTCATGGCAGCCCTTCACAGCTGACTGTGTCGGCCGAGCTTCCGGCCGGCAGGTTGTCCGTCGTACGACCAACCTAACCGGTCCTTTGCGCATCAGCTTCCCGCTCGGGCAGGTGTTCGCTGACAGCGCACCAGGGGTCCGGCGCCGTCACGAAGACGGAAAAGGCCGCCACATCACGCGGCGGCCTGCTCCGGAGGAAGATCAGTGGTTGTGACCGGCGTGGTCGTCGCTCGCCTCGCGCAGGTCGTCGAGGGTGAGGACGGTGCCCGCGGTGTCCTTCATCTCGACCTGCTCCATGACGCTGGCCAGCGCCTTGCCCCGGCGCACGTCGCCGAAGACGGCCGCGGCCGCACCCGACTGCACCAGCTGGTCGTAGTACTGCTGGGGCTGCATCTGGGCCCGCTGCGCGCGGTGCACGATCTCGTGCCCGAACTCGTCGTCGCTGACCTGGATGTCGTCGCGGTCGGCGATGGTGTCCAGCAGCAGCTGAATCTTGACGCCCTCGGTGGCGGCCTCGGTCAGCTCGGTGTCGATCTGCTCCTCGGTCTTCTCCTCGGAGGCGAGGTAGTCCTCGAGGGTCGCGCCGATCCGCTCCAGCTGGTCGGTCATGGCCTGCTTGCGACCCTCGACCTCGTCCTTGACGATGCCCTCGGGCGCGGGGATCTCGGCCGCCTCGACGAGCTGCTTGAGCGCCTCGTCCCGGGCCGCGTAGATCTGCTCGACCTTCTTGACCTTGCCCAGCCGCTCCTTGAGGTCGGCCTTCAGCTCGTCGAGGGTGTCGAACTCGCTCGCCATCTGCGCGAACTCGTCGTTGATCTCGGGGAGCTGCTTGTCCTTGACCGAGCGGACCTTGACCTCGACCTGCGCGTCCCGCCCGGCGAAGTCGCCGCCCACCAGCTGCGTGGTGAAGGTCGTCTCCGCGTCGGCGGACAGGCCGACCAGGACCTCGTCGAGACCCGGGAGCAGCTGCTTGCTGCCGACCTCGTGCGAGATGTTGGTGGCCGAGCCGCCCGGCACCTCCTCGCCGTCGACCGTCGCGCGCAGGTCGAGCTGGACGTAGTCGCCCTCCTCGGCCGGCCGCTCCACGGTCTTCAGCGTGGCGAAGCGCTCACGCAGGCCGTTGATCTGCTCGTCGATCTCGTTGTCGCCGATCTCGACGGCCGGCACCTCGACCTTGATCGCCGACAGGTCCGGGATGGCGATCTCCGGGCGGACGTCGACCTCGGCCGTGAACTTCAGCGGCTCGTTGTCGGCGAACTCGGTGATCTCCACCTCGGGACGGCCCAGGGTCTTCACCTCGTGCTCACGAACCGCGGCCAGGATCTGCTGCGGGATCGCCTCCTGCACGGCCTCGTTGAGCACCGCGCCCCGGCCGACCCGCTGATCGATGACGGCCGACGGGATCTTGCCCTTGCGGAAGCCGGGGATCTGGATCGAGGACCCGATCTCGCGGTACGCCTTCTGCAGGCTGGGCTTCAGCTCGTCGAACGGCACCTCGATGGCCAGCCGCACCCGGGTCGGACTCAGAGTCTCGACGGTGCTCTTCACAGGCGTACTCCTTGGATGGATCTCTTCGTATAGGTGAAAGTCGGGGTGGCGGGATTTGAACCCACGGCCCCTCGCTCCCAAAGCGAGTGCGCTACCAAACTGCGCCACACCCCGGAGGCCGCAGGCTAGTGTATGCGGTCGGCCCCGTGGCGTGTGCCTCGGCGTCGCCCGATGCGCCACGCGGGGGAACCGGTTAGCCAACCGCCCGAAGATTCAGTAGTCTGGCGGCGGCCCCGAGCACCGCTCGGGGCCACGCGGGCGTAGCTCAATGGTAGAGCCTCAGTCTTCCAAACTGATTACGCGAGTTCGATTCTCGTCGCCCGCTCGTTGGTGGGTTGGCCCTGTCCGCGGAGAGCGCGGACGGGGCCAACTCGCATTTTGCCGGGGGGCCGAGCCCCCCGAACCCCCACGGTGCGGTTGCTTGCGCTTGGCGCGGGGAGGTCTGGCGGTCACTTCACTGGTACGCGTTTCGGGGTGGGCGTCGTTGGTGGGGACGGGTGGTCCGACCCGAGTGGGTTGCTTGCGGCCCGGCGCGAGGAGAGCCCAGTGGGCCGGACCGGCGACGCGGGGCGAGCCGACGCGGGCGATACCGGACGAGGCGGGCGACGTGGGCGACACCGGATGAACCGACCCGGGCGACGCGGGCGAGCCGACCCGGGCGACGCGGGCGAGCCGACCCGGGCGACGCGGGCGAGCCGACCCGGGCGACGCGGGCGAGCCGACCCGGGCGAGACGACGCCCGACGAGACGACGCGGGGTGGGTTAGCTGACGGGTTTGCCGCCGGTGATGCCTAGGACTTCGCCGGTGGTGTAGCTGCTTTCGTTGGTGGCGAAGTAGACGTAGGCGGGGGCCAGTTCGGCGGGTTGGCCGGCTCGGGCCAGGGGGGTGTCGGAGCCGAAGGATTTCACTTTCTCCTCGGGCATGGTGGCCGGGATGAGGGGGGTCCAGATGGGGCCCGGGGCGACGGCGTTCACGCGGATGCCCTTGGTGGCGAGCTCCTCGGCGAGGGCCTTGGTGAAGGCGACGATGCCGCCCTTGGTGGTCGCGTAGTCGAGCAGCGAGTACGAGGACTGGTACGCCTGGATCGAGGCGGTGTTGATGATCGTGGCGCCCGGCTCGAGGTGGGGGACGGCGGCGCGGGAGAGCCAGAACATCGCGTAGAGGTTGGTCTTCATCACGCGGTCGAACTGGTCGGTCGTGATGTCCTCGATGCCGCCGGGCTGGGCCATCTGGTAGGCGGCGTTGTTGACGAGGATGTCGATGCCGCCCAGGTCGGCCACCGCCCGGTCGATGATGGCCTGGCAGTGCGCCTCGTCGCGGATGTCGCCGGGGACGCGGACCGCCTTGCGCCCCGCCTTCTCGATCAGCTGCGCCGTCTCGAGGGCGTCTTCCTCCTCCTCGGGCAGGTAGGAGATGAGGACGTCGGCGCCCTCCCGGGCGTACGCGATGGCGACGGCGCGGCCGATGCCGGAGTCGCCGCCGGTGATGACCGCCCGGCGTCCCGTCAGCCGGCCACTGCCCCGGTAGCTCTCCTCGCCGTGGTCGGGACGGTCCGGCATGCCGCCGGTGAGGCCGGGGTGATCCTGGTCGCCGCCGTCGAGCTCGGGCTTGGGGTACTGGCTCCGCGGGTCCTGACGCGTGTACTGGTCCTGGGTCATGGACGAACGCTTGCCCGGGCGCGGGGCGACTAATCGCTTACGCTGCGTTGACGTCTTGACCACGTCCGGGTGATGTGTCGTGGATAACTCCATGGATCGATCGCCTACGGGCAATCGCGGTCCGTGAGTGGAGCAGAGATCGGCGTGGTAGTCATCACCTGGAACCGGCGCGACGAGGCACTCGCAGCGGTGGAACGGTTGTGCGCGCTGCCCGAGCGGCCACCCGTGGTGCTTGTCGACAACGGCTCCACCGATGGCACAGCCGACGCGGTCCGCTCCCGGTTCCCCGAGGTGGACGTCGTCGCCCTGGGCGAGAACCTCGGGGCCGTCGGACGGACCGTGGGCGTACGCCGGCTCGAGACGCCCTATGTGGCCTTCTGCGACGACGACACGTGGTGGGAGCCCGGGTCGCTGGAGCTTGCCGTCAAGCTGCTCAAGGCGTACCCCCGGATCGCGGTCCTCAATGCCCGCATCGTGGTCGAGCCGTCCGGGATCGAGGACCCCGTGGTGGCCGAGTTGCGGGACTCCCCCGTGCCGGCGCCGCCGTGGCTGCCGGGGCCCGCCCTGGGCAGCTTCCTGGCCGGCGCGTCGGTCGTGCGGCGTGACGCCTATCTCGCGTGCGGCGGCTTCAACGCGCGGCTGTGGCTGGGCGGCGAGGAGGAGCTGCTCGCCACCGATCTGCTGAGTGCGGGCTGGGAGCTCTGCTACAGCGAGGAGCTGGTGGTGCATCACCAGGCTTCCCGGGTACGCGACTCGCGCCTGCGCCGCCGCAACGGCCTCCGCAACACGTTGTGGTTCACGTGGTTGCGCCGCCCGCTCGGTCCCGCGCTGCGCCGGACCGCCTTCCTCGCCCGGACCGTCCCCCGCGACCGGACCTCCGTGCTCGCCGCCTGGGACGCCGCCCGCGGACTCCCGTGGCTCGTGCGCGAGCGCCGGCCGCGCCCCCGCACCGTCGAGCGCCGCCTCCGCCCCCTCGACGAGGCGCAACGCCGCTCGGCAGCCCGCAAGTACGTGGGCTGACCCGCGCATTTCCGGCTTGATGCGGGGCCTTTCGCGGGAGAATGCGCACTATGTCCTACACCTCGGAGCACGAGCCGTTCCCCGCGCCCGACCCCGCGCGCAAGCCGGACTCGCCGCCGCTGCCCGACGAGCTGGCGCAGACGCTCGCCGGCCTCGGCCCCGCTGGGGATGCGCCCGCTCCCCGCAAGGCGCAGGTCCCGTGGACCCGGACGAGCGCCGTGTGGGCCGGCGTGTGGGCAGGTGTCGCCGTACTCGTCCTGCTCATCATCTTCGTGGCGCAGAACACCGGCGGGGCGCGCATCAGCTTCCTGTGGATGGAGGGCCAGATCCCGCTCGCGCTCGCCCTTCTGATTGCCGGCGTCGCGGGTGCCGTCATCGCCATGGCCGTCGCCGCCGCCCGGATCATCCAGCTGCGCCGCCTGGTGCGCAAAGGCCGCTGACGTAGCCCGCCCTCCCGGGGCGGGCTTTTCTCAACCTTGACATGTGACCTTTTGGTCACCTAACTTAGCGTCATGGTAGACGACGACAGGGTGTTCAAGGCGCTGGCCGACCCCACCCGGCGTCTGCTGCTCGACCTGCTGTTCGCCCGGGAGGGCCGCACGCTCACCGAGCTCGAGTCCGAGGTGACGATGAGCCGCTTCGGCGTCGCCAAGCACCTGAAGGTGCTGGAGGAGGCCGGGCTCGTGGTCACCCGCCGATCGGGCCGGGAGAAGCTGCACTTCCTCAACCCCGTGCCGATCCGGCTGATCCACGACAGGTGGATCGACAAGTACACCGAGCGTCACGTGACGGCGCTCGTCGACCTCAAGACAGCACTGGAGGACGAGCCATGACCGAGCCGCTGACCACCCAGGTGTTCCGGGTCTGGATCCGGAGCACCCCCGAGAAGATCTGGACCGCGATCACCGACCCGGAGTGGACCGTCAAGTACGGCTACGCGGCGCCGGCCTACTTCGAGCTGAAGCCCGGCGGGTCGTACAAGTCGGTGCCCACCCGGGAGATGCGCGACTTCGCCAAGGAGAACGGCTGGCCGATGCCGGACGTCATCGTCGACGGCGAGGTCCTCGAGTCCGACCCGCCCCGGCTGCTCAAGCAGACCTGGCGCATGCTCATGGACCCGGCGACGGCGGGCGAGCCGTTCACCACGCTGACCTACCTGATCGAGGAACTCAAGTCGCAGCCGGGCGTGTGCCGGCTGACGCTCACGCACGAGCTGACCGGGGCGCCGGCGACGTCGACGATGGTCGCGGGGTCGCCGCTGGACGAGGCCGGCGGCGGGGGCTGGGCCTGGGTGCTCAGCGACCTCAAGTCGCTGCTGGAGACCGGCACCGCCATGAGCGGCCGAGGCTGACCCACGCGTCCGGAGCTGAGCTGCTCAACCTGGGCAGACGCGCGCGGCCGGGACAAAGCGGCGCGGCCCGGGCTGAGCGCCGGGACTGAGCTGAGCGGCCGGGACTGACTCCCGCGCCGGGGCTGGCTCGCGCGCCGGGGCTGGCTTGCGCGGCCGGGGCTGGCTTGCGCGGCCGGGGGTGATCCGCGCCGGCGGCTTCGTGGGAGCACGGGCTCGCGGAAACGGCGACGGCGCACCGGATGTGATCGGTGCGCCGTCGTTGCGGGAAGGCGGCTGGTTGCGGGAAGGCGGCTGTCAGCCGAAGAGGCCGGTGACCCAGTGAACGGCGTCCATGACCCACTCGGTCTGCTGCAGGTGGGCGATGCCGACGCCGACCAGGAAGACCCCGGCGACGATGTGCGAGCCTTTAGCCGTGTGCCGCTCACGGCCCAGCTGGCGCTCGAGCACGATCCGGCCGATCAGCCGGGCCAGCGCGAAGACGCCCACCGCCACCAGCAGCGCCACGATGAAGGTGATGATCGGCGAGGTGAAGTCGCCGGTGTTCGTCGAGATGGTCCAGATGCCCCAGCAGACGAAGTCGAACAGCAGCCCGGCGAAGCTCCACTCCCCGCCGCGGCGCAGCTGGCTCAGGTGCCAGCCGAGCGGACGCTGCGGGCGCGGGGCCTCGGCGTCGGGCCAGCCGGTGCCGGTCGGCTCGTGCTCGGCGACATTCTCCTGCGGCCGGGACCGCGGCGTCACCGAGGCCCGCCCGCTCGAGAACGGCGACGGCGGCACGGGCTGCTGCGGCGCCACGCCCGGATAAGCGCCACTGCCCCCGAATGCCGCGGTGCCTTGCGGACCGCCACCCGTCAGCGGCGCGGTGCCCTGCGGACCGCCACCGCCCTGCAGCGGCGCGGTGCCCTGGTGCGGCGGCGCGCTGCCCGGATGGATGGCGGTCGGATCGGCGGACGCGCCACCGAAGCCGGACGCGGGACCGCGGTCCGAGCCCGGAGCGCGACCGGAGGCGGCCGAGCCCGGAGCACGACCGGAAGCAGGACCGCCGTCGAAGCCCGGAGCACGACCGGAGGCGGAGGCGCGGCCCGAGGCGGGAGCACGGCCCGAGGCGGGAGCGCCACCGGACACCGGCGCGTCGCTCGCACCCCACACGCGGGTCTTGGGCTGCTGCTCACCGGCGGGGCGCGGCTGCTGACCGGCGGAGCGCTGCTGCTGACCTGTGGGGCGCGGCTGCTGGCCGGCGGGGCGCGGCGGCATGTCCGTCGTGGGCGGATCGGCCCACGGATCCTGCGGCGGCATGTCGAGCGTCCGCTCGGGCCACTGCGGTTGCTCCGGCATCATTCCCCTCCCCCGGCACGGCCGTGCGCCGCCCTGCATCGAGAGTAACGAGCAAACAAATCGCTCGCCGCCGCGCGCGCCGTCCGTTACACAAACAGCATGGATGCCTCCGACATAGTGATCAGGGCGGGCACCGCGCAGGACTGGGACGCGATCTGTGATCTGCTGACCGGTCTTTTCCACGAGTCGTGGTCGCAGGAAACCCGCGACGCCGAACAGTCGGTCTGGGAGCCCGGGCGCTCCCTGGTGGCCGAGGACGGTGACGTGGTCGCCGGGCACGCGGCCGCGTACACCAGAGAATTGACCGTGCCCGGGACGATCGTGCCCGCCGCGCACATCTCCCTGGTCGGCGTCGCGCCGACCCATCGCCGCCGGGGGTTGCTCACCCGGATGATGCACCGCCAGCTCGGCGAGATCGCGGCCGCCGGGCGCGAGCCGATCGCGGTCCTGTGGGCCAGCGAGACCAAGATCTACCCCCGATTCGGGTACGGCCACGCCGCTCAGCGCCTCCGGCTGAACATCGCCACCCCCGAGGTACGTCTCCCCGCCGCCGATGCGGCCACGTCGGCCAAGGGCCGGCTCCGGGCAGTCGACCCGCGGACCGGGTACGCCGATTTCGCCGCCGTGCGCGACCGGTTGCGCGCCGAACGGACGGGCTGGTCGGGGCGGGACGACACGTGGTGGAAATTCGTGCTGTTCGACGACGAGTCCCAGCGCGGCGGCGCCACACGACTGCACGGCGTCGTACGGGAGACGCCGGAAGGCCCGACCGGCTACGCGCTCTGGCGGGTCAAGCGCGGCTGGACCGAGAAGGGCCCGGACGGCGAGGTGCACCTCCAGGACCTCGTGGCAGCCGACCCGGAGACATGTCTCACGCTGTGGCGCTTCGTGCTCTCGCTCGACCTCGTGCGCCGCGTGACGTACGGCATGGCCGCGCTCGACGACCCCCTGCTGCACCTCGTCGACGAACCGCGCCGGCTGGGCGCCGAACTCGCCGACGCGCTGTGGATCCGGGTCGTCGACGTGCCCGCCGCGCTGAGTGCCCGGCGCTATTCGGCGCCGCTCGACGTGGTGCTGGACGTCACCGACCGGCTGCTCGACGCGAACCAGGGACGCTGGCGGCTCACGGTCGCCGAGGACGGCACGGCCACCTGCACCCGGACCGGCGCCCCGGCCGATGTGGCTTGTGACGTGCTCGATCTCGGGGCGACGTACCTGGGTGGGGTCTCCCTCGCCGCGCTCGCCGCCGCCGGCCGGGTGCGCGAGCTGACCCCGGGAGCGCTGCGGCGCACGGCGGTGGCCTTCGCGTGGCACCGGCTGCCGCAACCGGCCGAGGTGTTCTGAGTGGGCCCGGCGGCGGTAGGTTCGGCGGTATGGGCGATCCACCCGAACGCCGGCGCCGCCGCCTGCGTCCCCCCTCGGCGGCCAAGGCCGCGACCGCCGCGCGGCCCGACCCGGCCCCGCCGAATTACGCTGTGACCGCACCGCCGGGCCCCGTGGACCCGGACTCCGTGGAGACGGCCTCTCCGGGCCATGATGCGACCCCGCCGGAGCCGGTCGCGACAGGGACGGGTGAGATCGCGGCGGAGACCGCCCCGGTGCACGACCCGGAGGAGACGCCGGCGCCCAAGCCCGCGCCTCCCCCCAACGGCGGCGACAAGCTTCCGGCCAAACCGGTGGCGGGAGCCGGGCGACAGGCCCGACCGGCGACAGCACAGGCCGGGCGGCCGTCGGGACAGGCGACGCGAGGTGCGACCCCGTCGGGACAGGCGACGCGAGGTGCGGCGCCCGCGGGACAGGCGACGCGCGCCGCCGGGGCCTCAGCGCAGGGCGGACGGCAGGCGGCGCAGGGCACCCGCCCAGCCGCGGGAACCGGGCCCGGCGGCGAGGACCAGGCCGAGCGTGGTCTGCGCGGCCTGGTCGGCTCGGGCTCGTCGCAGGTCAGCGTGACCGCGGCGCTGCGGGCCCGGGACGCCGCCCGGCCCACCGACGAGGACATCGCCGCCGCCGAGGCCGGGCTGACGATCGTCCGGCGCAACTGGGTGCCCCGCGAGGACCTGCCCCGCCGCTGACGCTGACGATCGTCCGGCGCAACCGGGTGCCCCGCGAGGACCTGCCCCGCCGCTGACGGCCCCGAGCACCGCAGCACCGCAGCACCGGCAGGCGCAGGACCGCGCAACGCCAGCCAGGTCGGCGGGCCGGCGCGCGACAGTCACGGGAGCGCCCAAGCGCGCGACGGTCAGGAGGCGGGCAGCTCCGGCAGCTCGCGGCTCTGCTCGTACTCGGCGAGCTGGGCGATCCGGCGGGCGTGCCGCTCGTTGCCCGAGAACGGCGTGGTCAGGAACGCCTCGGCCATCGCGGACGCCTCGTCGAGGGTGTGCTGGCGGGCGCCGATCGCGAGGACGTTGGAGTCGTTGTGCTGGCGGGCGAGCTGGGCGATCTCGACCTTCCAGGCCAGGGCGGAGCGGACGCCGGCGATCTTGTTGGCGGCGATCTGCTCGCCGTTGCCCGAGCCGCCGATGACGATGCCCAGGCTGCCCTCGTCGGCGACCACCTTGGCGCCGGTGTTGAGGCAGAACGCGGGGTAGTCGTCCTCGGGGTCGTAGACGTGGGGCCCGACGTCGACGACTTCGTACCCCTGCTTGGCGAGGTAGTTCACGAGGTGACTCTTCAGCTCGTAGCCGGCGTGGTCGGAACCGAGGTAGACGCGCATGTCCGCAGTCTGTCAAACCCCGATCAGAACGTCAGCGCGGCCCGCAGACTGACCGCGATCTGGTCGGCCGCGGCCCGGGCGGCGTCGAAGATCGCGAGCTTGCGGGCGAAGCCGTGGTTCACCCCCTGGTAGCGCACGTGCACGACCGGCACACCCGCGCTGAGCAGGGCGTCCGCATAGTCGGCGCCCTCGTCGCGCAGGGCGTCGTACTCGGCGGTGATGATCAGGGCCGGCGGCATGCCCGTGAGGTCCGCCACCGCCAGGGGTGCGACGTCCGGGCTGAACCGCGAAGCGGCGGATGGGACGAACGTCTCCCAGGCCAGTTTCATGGCGGCGCGGTCCAGGCCGTACTCGCCGACCTCGTCGTACGACGAAGAGGCCAGCATCGGATCGATCGCCGGGTAGATCAGCACCTGGTAGTCCAGCGGGGTGGCCGCATCGCGCTGCCGCCGGGCGGCGACGGTGGCCAGCTGTCCGCCCGCGCTGTCACCGCCGATCGCGAGCCGGGCCGGGTCGACCCCCAGGCCGCTTCCCTCTCTCCGCACCCAGCGCAGCACCGTCTCGACATCCTCGAGCGCAGCGGGGTGCGGATGCTCGGGCGCCAGCCGATAGTCCACGCTCAGCACGGCGCACCCCGAGCGGTCGGCGATGCGGCGGCACAGCCGGTCGACGGTCTCCACGCTGCCGTAGCACCAGCCGCCCCCGTGCAGGTAGACGAGGACGGGGGCGCCGGCGCGGCTCGCGTACAGCCGGCAGGGCACGCCGTCCGCGTCCACGTCGACCACCACGGGCAGCGGGATCGCCGGGCCGCACTCGGCCTCGACCGTCTCCTCCATCGCCTTGCGGGCGGAGAGCAGCTGCTCGTAGGGGTCGGCCGCCAGCGCCTCGGCGGGTGGCCGTTCGCGCACCTGCCGAGCCGCGGCGACCTGTGGATGCAGCATCAGAGCTGGGCCAGCACCAGGCCGCCGCGGGCCTTGGGCGTGAACCAGGTGCTCTTGCGGGGCAGCTTCTGGCGTTCGAGGTTCACGGCCACGAAGTCGTCCACGGTCACCGGGGCGATGAGCACGGCCAGGTCGGCGCGCCTGGCGTCCACCTCGTCGCGGAGCCAGCCGGCCGGGTAGTCGCCGCCGACGTACGCGATGCGCTTGTCGCCCGGGTCCAGGCCCAGCGCGCCCCGCAGCAGCACCCGCTCCACGAGCGCGTGGTCGAGGTTGTCGACGGCGGGCGACCCCGGCTCGGCGGGGAGGATCACGGAGTACGACTTGCCTTGGGCGTACAGCTCGATGGTGCCCTTGGCCGGCACCTCCGCGGCGCGCGGCAGCGGATCGACCCGCGCACCGGCCGCGGTGAGGCTCGTCACCAGGTCGTCGACCGGGACGCCGGACACCAGCCGGTTGTAGGGCTGGATCGCCACCGAGCCGGGCGTGGTCACGACGGCCAGGAAGCGCGGCAGGCCGCCGGTCTGCGCGGCCAGGCTGCGGTGGTTGCCGTCCGCGACGACCAGCTCCCCGCCCCCGGCCAGGGCGGTCAGCTCACGCTGCAGCGGCCCCTCGGGCACGACCCAGATCGCATGGGTACGCCCGGACTGGTCCACATCCGTCGCGGCCGGCTCGCCCGCGGCGTCGACGGCGGCGGCGAGCGCGGTGTGCAGCTCGTCACCCTTGCCCGTCTGCAGCAGCAGCACCGGGGACAGCAGCGTGCCGAGGGCCTCGGCGAGTGCGACCCGCTCGCGGACCTTCGCGATGAACACGTCCTCGTTGCGGATCACCAGCCCCGGCTCGTCGGCGCTGGTGGAGATCTGATCGGTGTCGACCATGGCCCAGAGGCCGTACGCGGCCGGCTCGCCCGGCGCGCTGATGCGGTAGAGCACCACCACGTCCCCGGCGGGGGCGTAGCTGCCGTCGGCCTGCTCCTTCGCGAGGCGGGCGGCGGCGTCGGGCAGGCAGTCGAGGAACGCCTTGCCCACGGCGGAAGGGGCCCGGTGGGGCATCTCGATGGCCAGCGCGCTGCGCGGGTTGTCGGCGATGATCTGAGTGATCTCGGCGTCGTCGGCGAACTCGTCGTAGTTCTGGGCTCCGGTGCCACCGGTGGTGATCCAGGCCCGGCTGATCGGGTGCACGACCGTCATGCGCCGAACGGTACCCAGGCCGTCACTTCCCCGCTCGGACGACCCCCGGGCCGTCCCACCAGTCAGGTCGGGCGGGTCAGATCGAGCGGCGGCGGGCGTACCCGGAGGCCGAAGGCATGTTCTTGCGCAGGCGGGCCTCGCGCGCCCGGCGCCGCGGGTCGACCGGCTCGGTGGCCGGGAAGGTGCTCACCGTCACCGGCGGCGCCACCATGGCGGCGACGTCGGCGGGCAGTTGGTCCCAGGAACCACGCTGCACGGCGATGGCGTTGTCGGTCTCGCGCACGGTTTTCTCCGATCGGGTGACGGTTCTCACTCTTCATCCAACGGCCGACGGGCTGCGGATGTGACTGTTTCGGCCGAAGAGCCCCCATCGTGATTTCCCCGACCGCACCACGGGTGCGTACTCCGCACGATGACCACATAGGGTGGCCTTGAGAAAGCTTCGGGCCGGGCGGGCGCCGCCGCGGCCGTCGTGGAGGAGAGTGATCGTGGCCGGAGTTCGTAACCTGACCCAGGTCGAGGCCGCCGAGCGGGCCCGCCTGCTCGAGGTGACGGGGTACGACATCGCCCTGGATCTGACCGACGGGTCGGGCAAGCCGGGCGACGGCACGTTCCGGTCCGTCACCGAGGTCACGTTCCGCTGCGCCGAGCCCGGCGCGACGACGTTCATCGAGGTGGCCGCGGCGTCCGTGCGCTCGGCCGTGCTCAACGACACCCCCGTCGACCTGTCCGGCTGGTCCGCGGAGAAGGGCCTGGCGCTGACCGGGCTCGCCGCGGAGAACAAGCTGGTCGTCGACGCCGACTTCCACTACTCCGCGAGCGGGCAGGGCCTGCAGCGCAGCGTGGACCCGGTGGACTCCGAGGTCTACCTCTACAGCCAGTTCGAGACGGCCGACGCGCAGCGGGTCTACGCGGCCTTCGACCAGCCCGACCTGAAGAGCGTCTTCACCTGGCACGCCACGGTCCCGCAGCACTGGACCGTCGTCTCCAACATGCCCGAGGCGGGCACCGAGGAGGCCGCCGGCGGCGCCAAGACGGTCCACTTCGAGACCTCGCCGACGATGAGCACCTACATCACGGCGCTCTGCGCGGGCCCCTACCACCAGGTGCGCGACAGCCACGACGGCATCGAGCTGGGCGTCTTCTGCCGGGCCTCGATGGCGCAGCACCTCGACGCCGACGACCTGTTCCTGGTCACCAAGCAGGGCTTCGACTTCTTCCACGAGCAGTTCGGCGTGCGCTACCCGCTGCCGAAGTACGACCAGCTGTGGGTCCCCGACTTCAACGCCGGCGCCATGGAGAATTTCGGCTGCGTCACGCACGCCGAGGCGCACTACATCTTCCGCTCGCAGGTCACCGACTACGAGTACGAGCAGCGCGCCAACACGATCCTCCACGAGCTCGCCCACATGTGGTTCGGCGACCTGGTCACCATGCGCTGGTGGAACGACCTGTGGCTCAACGAGTCGTTCGCCGAGTGGGCCAGCCACTGGTGCAACACCCACGCGACCCGCTTCACCGACGCGTGGACCACCTTCCTGAGCATCCGGAAGAACTGGGGCTACCGGCAGGACCAGCTCTCCTCGACCCACCCGGTCTACTGCGAGATGCCGGACCTCGAGGCGGTCGAGGTCAACTTCGACGGCATCACGTACGCGAAGGGCGCGAGCGTGGTCAAGCAGCTCGTCGCGTACGTGGGGCTCGACTCGTTCCTGGCCGGCCTGCGCGCCTACTTCCAGCGGCACGCGTGGGGCAACGCCACCTTCGACGACCTGCTCAGCGAGCTGGAGACGGCGTCGGGTCGCGAGCTGCGCAAGTTCGCGGCGCAGTGGCTCGAGACCGCGCAGGTCAACACGCTGCGCCCGGTCGTGACGATCGGCGCCGACGGGACGTACGAGAGCGTTGTCGTGCGGCAGGAGGCGCCGGCGGCGTACCCGACGCTGCGCACCCACCGTATCGGCGTGGGCCTCTACGACCTCGAGGGCGACCGGCTGGTGCGCCGCGACCGGATCGAGGTCGACGTCACCGGCGAGGAGACCCCGATCCCGGCGCTGGCCGGTCAGCGGGCCGCCGACGTGCTGCTGCTCAACGACGACGACCTGACGTACGCGAAGCTGCGCCTCGACGAGCGCTCGATGGAGACGGTCGTCCGGCACATCGACGGGCTCGACTCGTCGCTGGCCCGCGCGCTGTGCTGGGCCGCCGCGTGGGACATGGTCCGCGACGCCGAGCTGTCCGCCCGTGACTACGTGGCGCTGGTCCGCACCGGCCTCCCCCGCGAGCAGGACATCAACCTGACCACGGCGACGCTGCGGCAGGCCACCACGGCCCTCGCCATGTACGCGGACCCCGCCTGGGCGCCCACCGGATGGGCCCAGCTCGCCGAGACCGCCCGCGCGGCCGTGGCGGCGGCCGAGCCGGGCAGCGGCTTCCAGCTCGCCTGGGCCCGGGCCTACATCGGTGCCGCCCGCGGCGAGGCCGACCTGGCGGTGCTGCGCGGCTGGCTCGAGGGCCGCGACGTGCCGGCGGGGCTGACCATCGACACCGAGCTGCGCTGGTCGCTGCTGCAGGCGCTGTCGGCCCGCGGCGTGGCGGCCGAGTCGGAGATCGAGACCGAACTCGCCGCCGACCGGACGGCGAGCGGCGAGCGCGAGGCCGCGCTGGCCCGGGCGCTCATCCCGACCGAGGCGAACAAGGCGGCCGTCTGGGCCCGGCTGACCGGCCCCGAGAAGCTGCCGAACTGGCTGCACCGGTCGCTGCTGCAGGGCTTCCAGTCGGCGAGCCAGGTCGAGCTGACGGCGCCGTACGCCGCGAAGTTCTTCGAGGTCGTCGACGACGTCTGGGCCGCCTCGGACAGCGAGCCGGCGCAGGAGTTCGTGATGCTGGGCTACCCGGCGTACCAGGTGAGTGCGGACACCGTGGCGCTCACCGACACGTGGCTGGCGGCCGAGGGGCACCCGGCGTCGCTGCGGCGGCTGGTCGCCGAGGGTCGCGACGGGGTGCTGCGCGCGCTGCAGGCCCGGGCGAAGGACATCGCCTCGGCCTGACCGTTCCTCCGGAGCCCCCGCGTCGCCTCGTGCGGCGCGGGGGCTTTCTGTTCGGTTCCGCGCGCGTGCGGCGGGCGGGCCTGCGAGGGGTTCCTTGCGCCACATGGGGAAATCCGGCGCCCGAAACCCGACGGAAACAACCCTGTGTGAGTACGCTGGCACTCCGCGTCGGATACGGGGATCGGCGTCGGCGGAACGGTTTGTCGGGGCGAAGGGGTGGGCGCGTGACGGTGACCGGTCAGAGCGTCGTTCGCCATGCCGCGCCGGACGGGCCGTGGACCGAGCCGGACCTGCACCACTTCCCGCAGGACGGGCACCGCTACGAGATCGTGGACGGCAGCCTGCACGTCACCCCGCCCCAGGACCCGGTGCACGACGCCATCGTCGCCGCGCTGGTCGCCACGCTGCGGGCGGCGGCGCCGGAGGGCTGGTGGGTGTGCGACCGCCTCGGCGTCGCGCTGGGCGCGAGCAACCTGATCCCCGACGTGACCGTGCTCCGCCCGCATTCCTCGGGTGCGAGCTGGGCCGCACCCGGCGACGTGGCGCTGGTGGTCGAGGTGGAGTCGGCGAGCACGCGCAGCTACGACGCGCTGCTCAAGCCGGCCCTCTACGCCCGGGCCGGCATCGGCTGCTTCTGGCGGGTCGTGCCGGGCGCCGACCCGGTCGTGCATGCCCTGGCGCTGAGCAACGCGGGCTACGAAACCCTGCAGACGGCACAGGGCGCCGATCCTGTGCGGATCGACGCCCCTTTCCCGGTCCGGGTCGCCCCCGGAACCTGGGTGTGAGTCTTCGCCTCAGCTGCGGCCGGCGTGGCTGGAGAGCTGGTCGAGCCCGGCCATCACGCCGCCGGCCAGGTCGCCGCCCGCGAAGGCCGCGGCCATCGAGAGGGCGGCCAGCTTGGCGTCGCGGTCGGAGATGCGCTTCTTGGCCAGGGAGCCCGTGACGATCTCCAGGACCCGCTGGTTGGGCGAGGCCGCGAGCAGGACCGCCAGGTCGTTGTTCTTGATCTGGGCGTGCAGGGCCACCGCCGACTCGCGGGTCGGCTCCGCCAGATCGCCCAGGTAGACGCTGAACGCCAGCCCGGTCTGCTCGTTGGCGGTGCGCAGCGCGTGGTCGAGGTGCAGGAGCTGGCGCGTCGTGAAGGGGCCATCGAGGGCGACGCGCTGCTCGGGGGACATGCCCAGCTCGGGGTGCTCGGCCAGGGTCGGCCCGCCCGGGCGGTCGAGCGCCGTCATCGGCTGCTCGCGCTCCTCGCGGCTCAGGGCCTGGGACTCACCAACGGTCACTTGCGCCTCCCACCGTCGCGGGCCGCGTCACCGGGCGGCCCGACGCGTCCAGAGCGGTGCCGGCCTCGATCACCTTCGCCGGCGCGGCCTCGCTGACCTGCTGGGGCGAGGACACGAACCAGATCGGCTCGAAGTCGAAGGGCCGGCCCGGGCGGTAGCGCCGGTCGGGCTCGTGGCGGCGGCTGGTCGCGAAGACGAGCGCCGCGACAAGACCGATGAACGCCACCGGAATCACTGCGAACACCAAAATGGTCTGAAGAATCGACAACCTCAACGCCCCCAGGCGTCATAAGGAACTTGGCCAAGTCACTGTGTGCCCAGTGATCCGAACGTCAATCACGGTAGCGGAGTGTGCCCCGCCACGGAGCGCCGGGTGTCAAGACCCACAAGTGGGATCCCGGCGGCGGCGCGAAAACGGCCCGGAGGTGCGAAAATCACCCTCACGCGCCGTCCGTGCGGTTTCGGCTCCGGACGGCAGGAGGGGGAGATCATGCGCATTTCCGTCCCGGCCGCCTGCGCGGCGCTCGCCTTGGCCACCTCGGGCGTTCTGCTGCCCGCGTCACCCGCCGCCGCAGCCGACGTCTTCCTCGAGATCAACCCCGACACCGTCCGCGCCGGCGACGAGATCGGCCTGCGCGCCAGCTGCGACGACAACCTGAAGGAGGGCTCCGTGGCGGCCGAGCCGATCGGCAACGTCCCGGTCGCCCCCGCCTTCGGCTTCCTCACCGCCACGGTCACCGTGCCGCGCACCACCGAGGCGGGCGACTACCGCGTCGAGCTGACCTGCTCCGACGGCGCCAAGGCGAGCAGCACCCTGCACGTCGTGGCCCGGGTCGAGCCCTCCCGGGGCCCCGCGACGGGCGGCGGCGGCACGGCCCGGGGCGGGGCGGCACCGCTCCTGCTCGGCGGCGGCGGCGCCGTGGTCGCGGCGGGCCTGGCCCTCGGCCTGGTGGCGATGCGCCGCCGCCGGCTCGGCTGAGGCCGCACCGGTGTCCGCGGAGGTCCAGCCGGACCCGTCGGCCTACCCGGGACCCCGGGTCCCCGACGCGGTCCGCAGCCGCCGGCCGGCCGAGATCGTCACCCCGGAGGAGTCACCCGAAGGTCGCACCCTCGACGACGATCTCCTCCCCTTCGAGGACGACGACTACGACGCGGAGGACGACTACGACGCGCAGGACGACTGGGGCGGCCGCCGCGACGAGCCGGGGCCCGAGAGGGACGATCCAGGGACGGCCCGGGCGGGCCGAGATGGACGACCCGCCGACGAAGCGCCCCCGGTCGCCGGAGCCCGGCCGGGCACCGAGCCGTGGACGACCTCGGGGGCGCGGTCGACGGCGCCGCCGCGGGGGCGGGCACGGCCGGTGACGCGGCGCAACGGGAGCCAGCTGCCCGCTCCACCGCCGGTGCGGGGGCGACCGGTCCTGCCGCTCGGGCTCATCGCGGCGGCGTTGGTCTTCGTGGGGCTGTTCGTGGTGTGCATGGGGGCCGGCGCCATGACGGGCTTCGACATTCGCGACGTGTTCAAGGGGCCCGACGAGCCGCCGCCGCGGTCCTTCCCGGTGCTGGAGCCGAGCCGGCCGACGAAGGTCAGCATCCCGGCCCTGGACATCGAGGCGCCGATCCTCGACGTCGGCCTCGCCGCGGACGGCTCGGTGGCCGTGCCGCCGCTGGACCGGCACAACGAGGCCGGCTGGTTCGAGCAGGGGCCCACGCCCGGCCAGTTCGGCCCGGCGCTGATCGTGGGGCACGCCGACACCCGCACCGGGCCGTCGGTCTTCCACGGGCTGGGCCGCTTGAAGCCGGGTCAGGAGATCCGGGTGAAGCGGGAGGACGGCGACACGGCGGTCTTCAAGGTGAACTCGGTCGAGCACTTCGGCAAGCAGAAGCTCCCGATCAAGCGGGTCTACGGCGACTACTCCCGGCCGTCCCTGCGCCTCGTCACCTGCGGTGGCACCTGGCTGGGCGGCCGCCAGGGCTACAGCGACAACATCATCGTCTTCGCCAGCCTGGTCGACGCAGCCCTGACGCACCGACACGCGACGCGCAGAGCAGCGACGTACAAAAAAGCCGAGCGCGCGCTCTATGCGGCCTCGGCGACTTCGGTGACAGGGGCGGGCAGGTCCAGCCAGTCCGCCCAGCGGGGATCGGGGGTGCGGTGGCCCAGGACCCGCCAGGCCACGCCGCGTGGTGCCGCGGGCGCCGTGTGCAGCCGCCACCCCAGCTCCGCCGGTGTCTTGTCGCCCTTGCTGTGGTTGCACTTGGCGCATGCGGCGACCACGTTGTCCCAGGCGTGGAGGCCCCCGCGGCTGCGCGGGAAGACGTGGTCGATGGTCTCGGCCGAGCCGCGGCAGTAGGCGCAGCGGCCGCCGTCGCGGGCGAAGATCGCGCGGCGGGAGAGGCCGATGTGGGTGCGGTAGGGCACCTTCACGTAGCGGGTGAGCCGCACCACCGACGGGACCGGTAAGTCCTGGTGGGCGCTGTGCAGGATCCCATCTCCGTCGGAGACGGGCTCGGCCTTGGCGGTCAGCACCAGGATGGTCGCCCGACGCACCGATACGACGCACAGCGGCTCGTAGGTGGCGTTCAGAACCAACGCGGATGAGCCCACTGAGGGTCGTATGTCAGGCATCGTGTTCACCCTTCGGTGTAGGTGCTGGTGGCGCTCCCGGTGTGGTTGTCGTCTCAGGCGAGGTCGGCCGAGCCCCGCGCGGGTGGCGTAGCTCGCAGGCCAATAGTCCCTGATGGAAGACGAATTGGCGAGCACTATCTGTGGCGCGGACGTAAACGTCTGAGGACGGCCGGGCGGATGCCGGGTGCGGAAAGCCCGGTACGGTCGGGACCCGTGACCCTGCTAGCCCCCACCCCGTCGCCCTCGTCGTCGACCGACGTCTTCAACGGGCCGACCATCACCGAGCAGTGCAAGACCGACGCGTTGTGCACGTGGATCTTCAACGAGACGCACAACCAATGGCTCGCCAACAGCGGTTATGTCTTCTTCGTCAAGCCGGTGCGGATCCTCGCGATCATCCTGATCGCCATGCTGGTGCGCTGGGCGCTGCGCCGGGCCATCAGCCGGCTCACCCACACCACCTCCCGAGCGGCCATGCCGGCGCTGCTCAAGCCGCTGCGCGAGCGCGCGGACAAGCAGGACGACGCGACCGCCGCGCAGTTCATCCCCGAGCGCCGGCGGCAGCGGGCCGAGGCGATCGGGTCGGTGCTGCGCAGCTTCGTGACCGCGGTGGTCTTCTCGATGGCGGCGCTGCTCGTGATGGGCGAGCTCGGCTTCAATCTGGGGCCGCTGCTGGCCAGCGCGGGCATCGTCGGCGTCGCGCTGGGCTTCGGCGCCCAGAGCCTGGTCAAGGATCTGATCGCGGGCCTGTTCATGCTGCTGGAGGACCAGTACGGCGTCGGCGACTCGGTCGACCTGGGTGACGCGGTCGGCGTGGTCGAGACGGTCGGGCTGCGGGTGACGACCGTGCGGGACATGCGGGGCGTGCTCTGGTACATCCGCAACGGCGAGATCATCCGGGTCGGCAACAAGAGCCAGGGCTGGGCGATGGTGGTCATCGACATCCCGATCGGCTTCGTCAACTCCGAGGAGGCGACCACGGTGCTCCGCGAGGCGGCCCTGGCGCTGGCGGAGGAGCCGGAGCACGCGACCGAGTTCCTCGAGCCGCCGGACGTCGTGGGCGTCGAGCAGCTCACCGTCGACGGCGCGGTCATCCGCACGATCGCCAAGACGACGGCGGACGGCCAGCCGGTCGTCCAGCGCGAGTTGCGGCGCCGGCTCACCGAGGCGCTGGAGACCTCCGGCATCGCCGAGCGGATCGCCGTGTCGCGCATGCTGCCGCGCTCTGCGGTGCCCCCATACCCGCAACGGGCGTCGATGGAATCCGAGCCGGCCGCGGGGCCGGGAGGAGCCACCTGAGCTGGGATTACTTCGTCCGGGGGATGTCCGTAGTCGACCGAATGGCCGATAATCGGCCCGTACGCCCTAGCCACCGCTCGGCCTTTCGGGCAGAATCGCGTGCAAGAAGCATCTGCACTTGCAGCGTCACGTTCGCGGGGCCGAAACCACCGGGTCAGCCGCGCTCGTGACCGGCCGCCGTCGGCGATCCCGCCGGCCGTCGCGATCGATGGAGGGCCCGGGGTGTCCGACGACCGACCGCCCGCACAGCCCGGCGCCACCGCCGGAGATGCGGAGCCGGATCGCAGGCCCACGTTCTCCGACGTGCTGGCG
This sequence comes from Actinoplanes oryzae, assembly GCF_030757795.1. Classification (GTDB taxonomy): domain Bacteria; phylum Actinomycetota; class Actinomycetes; order Mycobacteriales; family Micromonosporaceae; genus Actinoplanes. The sequence continues at coordinate 31,222 of NZ_JAUQWH010000044.1, read as the reverse complement.
GTCGGCGAGTTCCGCGCCCTCTTCTTCTCGACCGTGGTCAGCTGGATCGGCGACTATCTCGCCCGTGCTGCCATCATCGTCCTCGTCTACCAGGAGAGCCAGTCCGTTTCGCTCTCCGCGGCATCCTTCGCGATCAGCTATCTGCCGTGGATCCTGGGCGGGCCGGTGCTGTCGGCCATCGCGGAGCGCTATCCGTACAAGCGGGTCCTGATCACCGCGGACCTGGCCCGGGCCGTCCCGATCGCCCTGATCGCCCTGCCCGGCGTGCCGGTGCCGCTCATCCTGATCCTGCTCTTCGTCGCGATGCTCGGCGGCCCGCCCACCCAGGCGACCGTCTCGGCGCTCATCCCCCAGGTGCTCGAGCGGCGGCTGCTCGTCACCGGGCTCGCCCTGCAGTCCTCGATGCTGCAGGGCACGCAGGTCTTCGGCTATCTGATCGGCGCGACGCTGGCCGCGAGCCTCAACCCGCGGGTGGGCCTGGCCCTGGACGCCGTCTCGTTCCTGGTGTCGGCGCTGATCATCGCGAGCGGCATCAAGCCCCGGCCGGCCGCCAACGACGGGGCCGAGCGCCGGCACCTGCTGCGCGAGACCGGCGAGGGCTTCCAAGTCGTCTTCGGCACGCCGGCACTGCGGGCGATCGCCATCATGGTCTTCGCGCTGACCACCTTCACGATCCTGCCCGAGGGGCTGGCGGCGGGCTGGGCCGCGCTGTTCGAGCGCGACGCGGAGGCGGCCGGCTTCGACCAGGGGCTCATCATGGCCGCCGGCCCGATCGGGTACGTCATCGGCGGCATCATCATCGGCCGGACCGGCTCCGCCGAGGCCAAGCAGCGGCTGGTCCGCCCGCTGGCCGTGCTGGCGCCGCTCTGCCTCGCCCTGACCGCCTTCGCCCCGAACGCGGTCAGCGTGGCCGTCCTCGTCGCCGGCTCCGGCTTCGCCCAGGGCATGCTGCTCCCCACGCTCAACGGCGCCTTCGTGCTCGCCCTGCCGCACGGTTACCGGGCCCGGGCGTTCGGCGTGATGGCCGGCGGCACCCAGCTCACCCAGGGCGGCGCGGTGCTGGCGACCGGCGTGCTCGCGCAGTTCTCGTCCATCCCGGTCGTCGTCGGGCTGTGGAGTCTCGCGGGGCTCGTGCTCATGGTGACGCTCGCCGCCCGGCAGTCGCGGCGGATCAAGGTGCCGGCCGTCACGGGCACCCCGGAGCACGGCAAGCACGCCGCGCCCGATCCGCCCGCCCCCGCCGGGCCCCCGGCGCCCCGGCAGGAGGACCCGTCCGTGCCGCGGCGGCCCGCTCACGGCGTACCGGAGGGGCAGGGTGACCACCGGCAGGGCGGCAGCGAGGGTTACCGGCCGCGGCACAGCGGCCCGGACATGGGCGCAATGCACATCACACCGGCACCGGGACGGCGCACCGCGGCTGGCAGACTGGAAGCGTGAGCGAGGTCAGCTTCTACGAAGCGGTGGGCGGCGAGCCCACCTTCCGCAAGCTCGTCGACCGGTTCTACGAGGGCGTGGCGGAGGATCCGATCCTCCGCCCGATGTACCCGGAGGAGGACCTGGGGCCCGCCGCCGACCGGCTCACGCTGTTCCTCATGCAGTACTGGGGCGGGCCGAGCACCTACCAGGCCACCCGCGGGCACCCCCGGCTGCGGATGCGGCACGCGCCCTTCGTGGTCGACGCCGCCGCCCGCGACGCCTGGCTGCTGCACATGCGCGCGGCGGTCGACTCGCTCGAGCTGCCGGCCGAGCAGCACGCGGTGCTCTGGGACTATCTGGAGCGGGCCGCCTACTTCATGGTGAACAGCATGGACGCGCATCCCGGGGGGCCGCCCGCTCGTTGATCGGGTGACCCGTGCCCCGACCCCAGGAGCCGCTCCGATGCGACCCCGACCGTTCGCCGCCGCCCTCAGCGCCGCCCTGCTCTGCATCCCGCTCAGCGGCGCGACACCCGCCGCGGCGGACCCCTATCAGCCCCGGCTCGTCTCGGCCGACCCGGTCGACCACACGCCGCACGTGCTGGACGGGACGGTGTGGGCGCTCGCCGTCGTCGGGGACACGGTCGTGGTCGGCGGCACCTTCACCAAGGTGCAGGACAGCTCGCGCAAGCACACCTACGAGCGCAAGAACATCTTCGCGTACGGCCTCCGCGACGGCGCCGTCCGCTCCTTCGCGCCCACCGTGGACGCCGCGGTCTACACCCTTGCCGCCGGCGCGAACGACACGGTGTACCTCGGCGGTGCCTTCAAGACGGTCAACGGCACCGCCCAGCGGGGCCTCGCGCGCGTCTCGGTCGAGGACGGCTCCCGGATCTCGTCCTTCGGCGCCAAGATCGCCTTCGGCGACGTCCGGTCGGTGGCCGTCCGGGGCACCCGGCTCTACGCCGGCGGCACCTTCTCCTCGGTCAGCGGCGTCCGGCGCACCGCCCTCGTCCGCATGAACAGCGCGACCGGCGCCGTCGACACCGGCTTCGACGCCAGGCTGTCCGCCCCGGGCCTCGCCCGCGCCCGCGTCGAGCACTTCGACATCACGCCGGACGGCTCGCGGCTCGTCGCGGTGGGCGCGATCCGGCGGGCCGGCACGGCGCCCCGGACGCAGATCGCCATGTACGACGTGTCCGGCGGCTCGGCGGCGCTGATGAGCTGGTACACCGACGCGTACGAGGCGGAGTGCATGAAGGGCTTCGACACGTACCTGCGGCAGGTGAAGTTCTCCCCGGACGGCACCTACTTCGTCGTGGCGGCGACCGGACGCGCCTCCTCCCCCGTCAAGCTGTGCGACTCGGCGGCCCGCTTCGAGACCGGGGGCGGCGGCCGGCACAACCCGACCTGGGTCCAGCGTACGGGCGGCGACTCGCTCTACGCGGTGGCCGTCACGGGCAGCGCGGTCTACGTCGGCGGCCACCAGCGCTACCTGGACAACCCCTACGGCAGCGACGCCAAGGGCCCCGGCCCAGGCGCCGTGCAGCGCGTGGGCATCGGCGCGGTCAGCCCGACCACCGGCCGAGCCCTCCCTTGGAACCCGTCGCGCAAGCGCGGCGTCGGCGTCCGCTCGTTCCTCGTCGTCCCCGGCGGCCTGATCGTCGGCTCCGACACCGACGAGCTCGGCAAGGAGTACCACGGCCGCATCGGCATGTTCCCCTTGAACTGACCCGCCGCCACGGGTTTTGACCTTCGTGATCGCCCGGCGATGAGTTGGGCCCGGTTTTTCGGCGTTCGCGGGGTGTGCAAACGCCGAAAAACCGGGCCCAACTCATCGCCTCAAGGGGGCGATCACGCCGACGAGCGAAGCGAGTTAACCCCTTATAACAGAGCGCCTTCGTCGTGGAGCCAGTCGACGAAGGAGGTGGCCACCGCGGCGCCGCAGTCGAGCATCTCGGCGAGGAGGGCGTCGTGCGCGCCGGACGCCAGCGGCACCTGGAGCTCCGCGTAGATCGGCAGCTGCCCACGCTCGGTCGGGTCGCCGATGTAGGCCTTGCAGAAGCGGCGCGTGTGGTTCCACTCGTTGACCACGCGGTAGGCGCGGTCGGCCCAGTCCGGCGGGACCGTGGCGTGCGGGCGGGCGCGCATCACCAGGATCTCGTCGTCGGGGCCCTCGAGGGTGAACAGCACCGCGTGCCGCTCCCACATGGCCAGCAGGCTCCCGCCGCCGTCGGCGAGGAAGCGGATGTCGAGCAGGTCGAGGGCCTTGCCGATCCGGGTCAGGTCGACCGGGGCGACCTGCTCGGGCTCGTCGGCCGAACACAGGCCGGCGGAGGAAACCGACAAGCGCTCGGGTTCACGCTGCGTAGGCACGCCGACGCGGACGCTGCTCTGCAGCGCGACCTCGCCGCCGTTCTCGGGTTCGTTGTCTCCGGATGATCCGGGACGCCATGACCACCACGGCATCGTTGTGCACCTCACTCCCCAGCAGGTCAACCGCCGGACGTAGCGGTGGACCCGGGGGCGACGGTACCCGTACAGGTCGCGAAGGTCAGCCCCTCAAAGGGTGGGCGCGACCGGTCGACCGAGGCGGCATCACCCTTTCGGGTGACCCCCTACAGGCATAACGGTCAATTCTTGGACCGGCTGTAGCCAGGCGACTCCATATGGTGCAGAAATTCCCACCCAGCGTCCCGCTACGCACACGCGGGCGCTCGGCGCCTCGCTTCCGGCGGGCCCGAGGAAGCCCATGCGCGAGATCGCCTGGACGAGCCGCTGCGAGACCGGAACCGGGTCCCCGCCGGGCGGCGTCACCACCAACGCAACGTGATCGAGAAGGGCGTCGCGCACGGCCCGCTGCCCGACCGAACGGCCCGCCAGACCGCCCGCGGACACCTCGCGCAGCGTCCCCGCGGCGGCCTCGGCCAAGCGGGTCAGCTCGGCGGCGGCGACGGACTCGACCACCTGCACGGCGGCCGGCGGCAACGGCCAGCGCCAGGCGGCGTCGCGCCGGGACGGCAGCTCGGTCCGGCTGGCGGCCAGCGCGGAGAGCAGCTCGGCCGCGGACACGGTCGCATCGCCCGGACCGGCGCCGGCGACCTCGCGGGTCACCAGAACGCCCCAGGGCAGCCGGGCCCAGAACGCGGTGCGGCCCTTACCGGAGCGCAGGCGCACCGGAAGGGCCGGATCGAGCCGGGTCAGCCGCGCCAGGAAAGCCCCGGCGTCGGCGACCCCCTCGATGCCATGGCCGGTCATGGTTCAAGTGCCAGATAGGGAGCCAGGAAGTCCCGCTCCTGCTGCGTCAACCGGCGCGGGTGGCCCTCGGCGAGGTTGTACGGCACGCAGACCGACTTGGCGCGGCTGGCCAGCACGTTGTCGTCGAACAGCTCGTAGGACACGGTGAACGCCGCCGCCCGCAGCTGCGAGATCCACAGCTCGATGCGCACCGGCTCGCCGTAGTCCACCGGGCGCAGGTAGTCGATCTCGTGCCGGGAGATCACGATGCCCTCCTCGAAGGAGGTGAACCCCTCCGCGCGGGCGCCGGTGAAGAACATGGCGACGCGCGCCTCCTCGTACAGGGTGAGGAAGCGCGCGTTGTTGACGTGGCCGTACGCGTCCATGTCGGACCAGCGCACGGCCACGTTGTAGACAAACCGATCAGCCACTTTTTTCTTTCGGTTTTCCGCCGCGGGCCAACTCAGCCACGTTCTTCTTTCGGTTTTCCGCCGCGGGCCAACTCAGTCACGGGTGAGCTTGCGGTAGGTCACCCGGTGCGGACGGGCCGCCTCGGCTCCGAGCCGGTCGATCTTGTTCTTCTCGTACGCGTCGAAGTTGCCCTCGAACCAGAACCACTTGTCGGGGTCCTCCTCGGTGCCCTCCCACGCGAGCATGTGGGTGGCGACCCGGTCGAGGAACATCCGGTCGTGGGAGATGACCACGGCGCAGCCCGGGAAGTCGAGCAGCGCGTTCTCCAGGCTGCCCAGCGTCTCGACGTCGAGGTCGTTGGTCGGCTCGTCGAGCAGGATCACGTTGCCGCCGATCTTCAGCGTCAGCGCGAGGTTGAGCCGGTTGCGCTCACCGCCGGAGAGCACCTTCGTCGGCTTCTGCTGGTCGGGGCCCTTGAAGCCGAAGGCCGCCACATAGGCCCGGGACGGCATCTCGACCTTGCCGACCATCAGGTGGTCGAGACCGTCCGAGACGACCTCCCACACCGTCTTGTCGCCGTCGAGGCCGGAGCGGTTCTGGTCGACGTACGACAGGTGGACGGTCTCACCGATGCGCACCGTGCCCTCGTCCGGCTTCTCCAGCCCGACGATGGTCTTGAACAGCGTGGTCTTGCCGACGCCGTTCGGGCCGATGATGCCGACGATGCCGTTGCGCGGCAGCGAGAAGGACAGGTGGTCGATGAGCGTACGCCCGTCGAAGCCCTTCACGAGGTCCTTGGTCTCGATCACCGTGTTGCCCAGGCGCGGGCCCGGCGGGATCTGGATCTCCTCGAAGTCGAGCTTGCGCGTCTTCTCCGCCTCGGTGGCCATCTCCTCGTAGCGGTCGAGGCGGGCCTTGCTCTTGGTCTGGCGGGCCTTGGCGTTGGAGCGCACCCACTGCAGCTCCTCGTCGAGGCGCCGCTTGAGCTTGGCGTCCTTGCGGCCCTCGACGGCGAGACGCTGGGCCTTCTTGTCGAGGTACGTGGAGTAGTTGCCCTCGTACGGGTACGTGCGCCCGCGGTCCAGCTCGAGGATCCAGGTGGCGACGTTGTCGAGGAAGTAGCGGTCGTGCGTGATGGCGATGACCGTGCCGGCGTACTTGGCGAGGTGCTGCTCCAGCCAGTGCACGCTCTCGGCGTCCAGGTGGTTGGTGGGCTCGTCGAGCAGCAGCAGGTCGGGCGCCTCGAGCAGCAGCTTGCACAGCGCGACTCGGCGGCGCTCACCACCGGAGAGCTGGGTGACGTCGGCGTCCGGCGGCGGGCAGCGCAGCGCGTCCATCGCGAGCTCGAGCTGGGAGTCGAGGTCCCACGCGTTCGCGTTGTCGAGCTCCTCCTGGAGCCGGCCCATCTCCTCCATGAGCTCGTCGCTGTAGTCCGTGGCCATCTGCTCGGCGATCGCGTTGAAGCGGTCGAGCTTGGCCTTGGTCTCCGCGACGGCCTCCTCGATGTTGCCGAGGACGGTCTTCGCGTCGTTGAGCGGGGGCTCCTGCGCCAGCATGCCGACGGTGTAGCCGGGCATCAGCCGGGCCTCGCCGTTGCTGACGTGCTCAACGCCCGCCATGATCTTCAACAGCGTGGACTTACCGGCGCCGTTCGGGCCGACCACACCGATCTTGACCCCGGGCAGGAAGTTCAGCGTCACATTGTCGAGCACGACCTTGTCGCCGTGCGCCTTGCGCGCCTTCTCCAGGGTGTAGATGAACTGGGCCACAGTGCGGCCTACCTCCGTGATCGTGGTTTCCGGTGCCGGAACGACGGACCAATCTTTCCAGGTCGCTCGCCGCCCCCTACAAGAACCCCGGCCGCTTCGCAAGGATTCCCCGCCCGGCTCACTCCTCGCTGACGCCGTGCACCTCGTCCGCCCGGCCGCTTGCGAACTCGATCCGCAGCTCAGTGGGGCTGACGGTGAAGACGTTGCCGTCCGGCGCGACCCCGACGTACGTGTTGCCCTTCTGCTTGACCTTCGGCAGGAAGAGGGCCGTCTCCCCCTCGATCCACTTGGCCTCGTAGCCGCCCTTGTTCGACTGGTAGAAGAGGCTGCCGCTCGGACCGGCGCAGATCCACACCGTGGTGCCGGTGTCGTCCGCGCGCACCCTCAGCACCTGCTCCAGCGGGATGTCGTAGCCCTTGGCCCGCGCGGTCTGCTCCATCTCGTCCGGGCAGCGGACCAGATCGGGCCCCGAGCCGGACGTCGCGCTCGGCACCACGGACTCCGCCGGTGCCGTCGGGCCGGCGGCCGATTGCTGGGCCCGATCGTGCCGGGTGCCCAGCGCCAGCCCCGCCGACATGCCGATGATGGCAAGGAACACGGTGGCGATGACCACAGGAAAGAAGAGCGGCCGCCGCGGCGGGGAATGATCGACCGACAGACTCACCGGCCAAGGATGACAGGCCTCGGCAAGACCCGGCTGCTCACGAACAGTAGGCTCGGCAGCGGGGAACCAGTACGACCCGGAGGTGCTCTCAGCGTGGCCGATCGAAGTTCCTTCGTCGTTGTCGCCAACCGCCTGCCCGTGGACGAGATCGTCGTCGACGGCGAGCGGCAGTGGCGACCGAGTCCCGGTGGCCTGGTCACCGCGCTCCACCCCGTGCTCGTCGAGCACCGGGGCACGTGGATCGGCTGGGCCGGTGGGGACGGCGACGCGCCGGACCCCTTCGAGCTCGAGGGCATCCACATCCATCCCGTGCCGCTCAGCGCCGAGGAGCTGGAGCGCTACTACGAGGGCCAGTCCAACGCCACCATCTGGCCGCTCTATCACGACGCCGTCGAGACGCCCGTCTACAAGCGGCGCTGGCGCGAGGCGTACAGGGTGGTCAACCAGCGGTTCGCCCAGGCGGCCGCGGAGGTGGCGGCCGAGGGCGCGACGGTCTGGGTGCAGGACTACCAGCTCCAGCTGGTGCCGGCGATGCTCCGGGAGATGCGCCCCGACCTGCGGATCGGCTTCTTCCTGCACATCCCGTTCCCGCCGATCGAGCTGTTCATGCAGATGCCGTTCCGCGCGGAGATCCTGCGCGGCCTGCTCGGCGCCGACCTGGTCGGCTTCCAGCAGCGGCTCGCGGCGCAGAATTTCGTCCGGCTGGCGCGGCACCTGCTCGGCCTGCGCTACGAGGGCCAGTCGATCAAGGTGGACGGGCGCAGCGTCAAGGCCGGCGCCTTCCCGATCAGCATCGACACCAAGGACATGGAGCGCCTCGCCGCCGACCCGAAGGTGCAGGCCCGGGCCAAGGAGATCCGCGCCGAGCTGGGCGACCCCGAGACGATCGTGCTCGGCGTCGACCGGCTCGACTACACCAAGGGCATCGAGCTGCGGCTCAAGGCCTTCCGCGAGCTGCTGGCCGACGGCAAGCTCAAGGTGCCCGACGCGGTGATGGTGCAGGTCGCCACGCCCAGCCGGGAGCGCGTCGAGCACTACCAGACGCTGCGGGTCAAGGTCGAGCGCGAGGTCGGCCGGATCAACGGCGAGTTCGGCAAGGTCGGCATGCCCGCCGTGCACTACCTGCACCAGTCGATGAGCAAGCAGGAGCTGGCCGCGCTCTACGTGGCGGCCGACGTGATGATGGTGACCCCGCTGCGCGACGGCATGAACCTCGTCGCCAAGGAGTACGTCGCCTGCCGCGGCGACCGGGGCGGCGCGCTGGTGCTCAGCGAGTTCGCCGGGGCCGCCACCGAGCTGCGCCAGGCGTTCCTGTGCAACCCGCACGACCCCGACGGCGTCAAGGACGCGCTGCTGCGCGCGGTGGCCGCCGAGCCGGCCGAGCTCAAGCGCCGGATGCGGGTCATGCAGCGGCACCTGCGGACCCACGACGTGGCGCTGTGGGCCCGCACCTTCCTCGACGAGCTCGGCGTGCCGGACGACGCACCGGACGCGGGCTCAGAGGAATAGACAGAAGGGATGGCCGGCCGGGTCGAGATAGACCCGGACGTCCTTCTGCGGCTGGTAGCCGGCCTTCGTGGCCCCGGCCTTCTCGGCGTGCGCGCCGGCCTCGTCCAGGTCGGTGACGTGGATGTCGAGATGCACGCTCATCTGCGGGTCGCCGGGGCCAGCCGGCCACACCGGGCGCACGTAGCGCGACTCGGTCTGGAAGGACAGCCCCGGCCCACCGGCCGGGGCGCCCAGCATGACCCAGTCCGGCTTGTCCTCAACGACGCTCCAGCCCAGCAGCCGCTGGTAGAACGCCGCGAGCTCCCGGGCGTCCGGCGAGTCCAGCACCACCCCGGCCACGATCATCTGCGGTCGCTCACTCATGTGAGTGAGCTACCCATTCCTCAGCGTCACTATCCCCGCTCGCCGGCGAAGCGTCGCCATCGCAGCTCGCCGGCGAAAAACCTCGCTATCGCAGCTCGTTGACCACGTCGCCGAGCACCACGACGGCCGGCGGCCGGATGCCCGCCTCGGCGACCGCCCCGGCCACCTCGCCGAGGGTGCTGCGCAGGACGCGCTGGGTGGACGTCGAGCCCTCTTGGATCACGGCGGCGGGCGTGCCGGCGGACTTGCCGTCGGCCACGAGACGCTCGGCGATCTTCGGGAGGTTCTTGAGGCCCATCAGGATCACCAGGGTGCCCCGGGCCCGGGCGAGCGCGGACCAGTCGACCAGGGACAGCTTGCTCTCGGGCGGCACGTGGCCCGAGACCACGGTGAACTCGTGGGCGACGCCGCGGTGGGTCACCGGGATGCCGGCCAGCGCCGGCGCGGCGATCGAGCTGGTCACGCCCGGCACGACCACCACGGGTACGCCGGCCTGCGCGCACGCCACGACCTCCTCGCCGCCGCGGCCGAAGACGAACGGGTCGCCGCCCTTGAGCCGCACCACGAACTTCCCGGCCCGGGCGCGGTCGACGAGGACGCGGTTGATCTCCTCCTGGGCCACCGAGGGGCCGTACGGGATCTTGGACGCGTCGACCAGCTCGACATCCTCGCGCAGCTCGTCCAGCAGCATGCCGGGGACGAGCCGGTCGGCGACCACCACGTCGGCCAGGGCCAGCAGCCGGCGCCCCTTGACCGTGATCAGCTCGGGGTCGCCCGGCCCGCTGCCCACCAGCGCCACCGAGCCCGACTTATCCGACTTTTCGTGCTTTAGCGTGGCGAGCGCCGAGGCGACGGCATCGCGGACAGCCATGGCCTGGCGCCGGTCGCCGCTGTCTGTCACCGCCACCGTGATGTCACCGCTGCGCGCCACGGCGGGGGTCCAGGCTGTCGCGGCGTTGCGGTCGTCCGCACGTACGCAGAAAATGCCGTTCTTATCGGCCTCGACGCTGATCTGTTCCGCGGCTCCGGCGTCGTCCACCGCGACCTGGATCAGCCAGGCGCCGGTCACGTCGGCGGGCTCGAAGCGGCGTGCCGTCCAGGTGATGCGGCCCGCCTCCACGTACGCGTGCAGAGCCGGCGTCAGCTCCGGGGAGACGACGTGCACGTCCGCGCCGGCCGCCAGCAGGGCGGGGAGGCGCCGGGTGGCGACCGCTCCCCCACCCACAACGAGGACGCGCCGGCCGTCAAGCCGCAGCGCCAAGGGGTAGAGATTGCTCACTTCTCCGTGACCCCCGCATCGTCGAAGGTCGAGACCTCGCGGAGCACCCGCACCGCGCTCGACACGATCGGCAGCGCCAGCACGGCGCCCGAGCCCTCGCCCAGCCGCATGCCGAGGTCGAGCAGCGGGGTGAGGCCGAGGTGGTCGAGGGCGACGGTCGCGCCCGGCTCGGCCGAAAGGTGCCCGGCGACCATGGCGGCCACCGCGTCCGGGGCGAACGCGGCCGCCACCAGCGCCGCCGACGCCGCGATGACGCCGTCCACCACGACGGGCACCCGGCGGGCCGCCGCGCCGAGGATGAAGCCGGCGAGGGCCGCGTGCTCCAGACCGCCGACGGCGGCCAGCGTGGCGAGCGGCTGGGCGGGGTCGGGGCGGTGCAGCTCGAGGGCGCGGGTGATGACGTCGACCTTCCGGGCGTACGTGTCGTCGTCGATGCCCGTCCCCCGCCCGGTGACCGCCGCCGGGCTCGCCCCGGTGAAGACGGCGATCAGGGCCGCGGCGGGCGTGGTGTTCGCGATGCCCATGTCGCCGGTCACGAGGCACTTCGCCCCGCCCTCGACGAGCGCGCCGGCGACCGAGATGCCGACCTCGAGCGCGGCCTCGGCCTCCGCCTGGGTCATCGCGGGCTCGACGGCGAGGTTGCGGGTGCCGCGCCGGATGTTCGCGTCGAGCAGGGTGTCGCCGCCGTGCAGCGGGATGCCGACGCCGACGTCCACGACCATGAGCGAGGCGCCGGCCTGGCGGGCGAGGGCGTTGACCACGGCGCCGCCGGCCACGAAGTTGGCGACCATCTGCGCCGTGACCTCCTGCGGCCACGGGGTGACGCCGGTGGCATGCACGCCGTGGTCCCCCGCGAAGACGGCGATCGCGGCCGGCTCGGGCACCGGCGGCGGGCAGGCACCGGCCAGGCCCGCCAGGCGTACGGACAGCTCCTCGAGCACCCCCAGCGAGCCGGCCGGCTTGGTCAGGCGGTCCTGCAACTCCCGGGCGGCGGTCATGGCCTGCTCATCGGCGGGCGCGACGGCCGCGAGCGTCGACTCGAGGGGTGTCAATGGTGCTCCTTCAGAACAGCTTTCAACGTATCCAGGAACGCGTCGGTAGTGGCAGTGTCGCGCACGGCCACGCGGAGCCAATCGGCGCCCAGCCCGGGGAACGTGTCGCCACGGCGCACCGCGTAGCCACGTCTGCGCAGCTCATCGCGTACGTCCCGGGCCTTATGGATTTTGATTGTCACGAACGCGGAGGCCGGCTCGCCCGCGATCGTGATCTCCGGCACTTCTCGCAGGGCGTCGACCAGGTGGCGGCGCTCGGCGGCCAGCTCCGCCGCGATCTCCCGCTCGGCGGCCACCGCCGTCGGGCCGGCGCAGGCCTCGGCGGCGGCCAGGGCCGGGGTGGCGACGGCCCAGAGCGGCTGCGCCCTGCTCAGCTGCGTGATCACCTCGGGCGCGGCCAGCGCGTAGCCGATCCGCAGACCCGCCAGCCCCCACGTCTTGGTCAGGCTGCGCAGGACCAGCAGGCCGGGCAGGTCCCGGCGGCCGGCGAGCGACTCGGGCTCGTGATCAACACCCGGGCGGAAGGTCGTGTCGGCGAACGCCTCGTCAACCACGAGGATCCGGCCGGGGCGGGCGAGCTTCGCCACCTCGGCGGCCGGGTGCAGGACCGAGGTCGGATTGGTCGGGTTGCCGACGAAGACGAGATCGGCCTCCTCGGGCACGAGCGCGGCGTCCAGCCGGAAGCCGTCCTCCTCGCGCAGCAGCACGCGCTCGACGGCGTGACCCGCGTTACGCAGGGCGGCCTCGGGCTCGGTGAACTGCGGGTGCACCACGACCGCCCGCCCTTGGTATGTCTGCGCGATCAGGACGAAAGCCTGGGCGGCGCCCGCGGTGAGCAGCACCTCACCGTCGCCGCGACCGTGCCGGGCCTGCACCGCGCGGGTCGCGGCGGTCGCGTCGGGATAGGCGGCCAGCTCGGTGAGCGTCGCGGCGATCGGGCCGGCGAGCCAGGGCGGCATCGGCTGACGGCGAACGTTCACGGCCAGGTCGACCAGCCCGGGTGCCACCTCCGCGTCGCCATGGTGGTGCAGATCCATCTCCACGGGCCCAGCATGACTGACGAGCTTTTTTCACCGTGGCCAGGGCCGCACTGCCCGTTTTGTCATACCTTCAAGAGGTGACGAAGACGATCTCCCCCCTCATCCGCGCGGGTCTCATCTCCGGGGTCGTCGTGGCAGGTCTGATCTTCCCGCTCGTCGCGCTCGCCGGCGTCGGCGCCAAGACCGGCGCCGACGCGCTCGCCAACATGCCGGAGCAGCTGACGGTGGTGCCGAACGCGCAGTCCACCTACGTCTACGCGAACGACGGCAAGACGCTGCTCACGATGTTCTACGAGGAGCATCGCAAGCCGACCGACCTCGCGGACATGTCGCCCTACGTCACTCAGGCGATCGTCGCGTCCGAGGACACCCGCTTCTACGAGCACAACGGCGTGGACGCCAAGGGCGTGGCCCGGGCCTTCGTCGCCAACCAGCAGGCCGGGGGCGTCTCGCAGGGCGCGTCCACGCTCACCATGCAGTACGTCCGGATGGCCCTGCGCGACGGCGCCCGGACGCCCAAGGAGGCCCTCGAGGCCACCGAGCAGACGACGGCTCGCAAGCTGCGGGAGATGCGGCTCGCCATCGAGCTCGAGAAGCGCGTGTCGAAGCAGGAGATCCTCGAGCGTTACCTCAACTCGGCGTACTTCGGGCACCGGGCGTACGGGATCTTCGCCGCGTCGGAGGTGTTCTTCTCCAAGACGCCGGAGCAACTGACGCTGACCGAGGCGGCGCTGCTGGCCGGGCTGGTCAAGGCGCCTTCCGCGTACGACCCGGCGGTGCACAACCAGCGCGAGGCGACCGAGCGCCGCAACTACGTGATCGACCAGATGGTCAAGATGGGCTCGATCACGGCGGCGCAGGGGCGGGCGGCGCAGCGTACGAAGATCAAGCTGAACCTGACCACCCCGCCCAACGACTGCGTCTCGGTGCCGAAGAAGCACAACGACTGGGGCTTCTTCTGCGACTACCTGCGCAACTGGTGGATGGAGCAGCCGGCCTTCGGCGCCAACGCCCAGGAGCGCCTGGAGAACCTGCGCCGCGGCGGCTACAAGGTCGTCACCACGATCGACCCCCAGATCCAGGCCAGCGCCATGGAACACGTACTGGACAAGGAGAAGCGCAAGAGCGTCTACGCCCACGGCGAGGTCGTCATCGAACCCGGCAGCGGGCGGATCCGGGCCATGGCCGTCAACCGCCGCTACTCCCTGGACCAGAAGAACAACGGCGAGCACAGCGACCGGCGCAAGCGCGGCGACATCCTCGGCAACTACCCCAACACCGTCAACCCGCTGCTCGGCGGCGGCGACATGGCGGGCTACCAGGCCGGATCCACGTTCAAGATCTTCACGATGCTGGCGGCGCTCGAGGAGGGCATGCCGCTCTCCACGTCCTACTACGCACCGCCGCAGTTCGTCTCCAAGTACATCGTCGAGCCGGGCCCCGCCGCGTGCGGCATCCGCTGGTGCCCGAAGAACTCCAGCAAGTCGATGACCGGCAACCAGACGATGTGGAGCGGGTTCGGCAAGTCGGTCAACACGTACTTCGTGCAGCTGGAGCAGAAGGTCGGCGCCCAGAAGGCCGTGCGGATGGCCGAGCGGCTCGGGCTCAGGTGGCGCACGACGGTCGACAAGGAGCTGTCCGCGCCGGACCGCGCCAAGGGGTGGGGCGCCTTCACGCTGGGCGTCAGCGCGGCCACGCCCGTCGAGATGGCGAACGTGGTGGCCACGCTCGGCGCCGAGGGCAAGTACTGCGAGCCGATCCCGGTCCAGGTGATCAACACGCGGGACGGGGCCAGCCTGACCTACGAGGACAAGAAAGTCGCCGGGCCGCGCTGCCACCAGGCCGTGGCGCCGGAGATCGCGCAGGCCGCCACGGACGCGGCGCGGTGCGTGACCGGCTACGGCGCCGCCCGGGGCAGCTGCGGGGGCTGGGAGACGTCGCCGATGGTGCACGCCACGATGCGGCGGCCCGTGGCGGGCAAGAGCGGGACCACCGACAGTAACCGGAGCGCCTGGTTCATCGGCTTCACGCCGCAGCTGGCGGCGGCGGCCTTCGTGGCGGACCCGGACAACCCCGAGAACAAGGTGGGCACGAGCCGGGGGGCGATCTCGAAATACACGGTGGCGGAGACGCTGCGGGACGCCTTGAAGGGGCGGCCCAAGATGAAGTTCACGCCGCCGCCGGACAAGATGGTGCACGGCTGAGCGTTTCAGCTTCTGCCTCCCCCGGGCCCTGGCGCTTCGTCGCCGGGGCCTGGTTGCTTTCGGTCTTGTCGCTCCCGCAGCTGGTACGCTCCCGCGGCTCCTCACCTCCGCGGCTCCTCACCTCCGCGGCTCCTCACCTCCGCGGCTCCTCACCTCCGCGGCTCCTCACCTCCGCGGCTCCTCACCTCCGCGGCCGGGCCGGGCGGTCAGTGGGCGGAGGTGAGCGGGCGCCAGTGCGGGTCGCGGCCGGCCAGGGCGACGGCCTGATCGAGCAGCGACGCCTCGTCGCCGGCCGGGACGCGCGGGCCGAAGAGGCCGGGGCTGCCCTGCTCGGGCTGCTGCGACAGGAACTCGATCAGGTGCTCGAGCAGCCGGGGGTCGGCGGCATACTCCTGACCGGTGGCGCGGGCGAGATCCCAGCCGTGCATCGTCAGTTCGTTGACCGCGAAGGAGCCCATCGCGGCCGCGGGCAGCGTGACCCCGCCCACCGTGGTCGTGCCCTCCCAGGCAGCCGGCACCTTCCAGGCGTTGGACAGGTCGACGAGCACCTCGGGCAGCCGCACGCGCCAGTGCGGGGGAAGATCGGCGGCGGAGGGCTGCGGCGCGGGGTCGCCGGCGCTGGGATCGGTGCGTTTGCGGGCCCCCTGGCCGAAGGCCCGGCTCAGGCTCAGCAGGTGGGCGAGCAGATCGCCGACGCTCCACGCCGGGCAGGGCGTCGGCGCGGTGAGATGGTCGTCCGTGATGCCCAGCAGCAGGCCACGGATCCGGCGCACCGGCGGGTCGAAATCGAGCGGCACACGGTCGGCCACGGCGGGTCTCCCTCCTCGCGGTCCCCTCACCGTACGGCCACCCACCGACAAAAAGCGCCCCCGGAGATCCCTTCTCAGCCCGGCTGCTGGTGGTGCACGGCGGAGAGGGACAGGGTGGCCTCGTCCTGATCGCTCGCCGGCCCCGCGGAGTGCGGCGCGAAGCTCGCCGGTTCCGACACGCCCGCCGCCGGGAAGCTCGCCACGCCGACGGATCCGTCCGGAGCCGGCGCGCCCGGCACACGGGCCGATCCGGCCGCCGGCGACACGGCCTCGGGGGCGCCGTCGGCGTACCCCTGGTGGTTGCCCGGGCGGGCCGGACCGCTCGCCTGGCTCGGCACCGCGGCCTGGGCGCCGCTCAGCGGGACCGTCGCGTGCCCGGGTCCACCGTGCGACGGCGCGCTCTGCCCGGGAACGTACTGCGGCTGGCCGGAGCTCTGCGGCGCGCCGACCGGCGGGGTGACAGGCGGTGTGACAGGCGGGGTGACCTGAGTCGCGGTGAGCGTCTGCGTGGTCGCCGCCGACGCCGAGCCGAGCGTGCCCGCCACCGCCGCGGCGACGACCCGCCGGGCGATCTCCGGGGCACCGGCCCAGTGCAGGCCGAGCTGCGAGGCGTGCACCTGACGCCAGACGAAGCCCTCCGGGTTGCCGCCCGACCACGTCCACGCCGGAACGTGCCCGGCGCGCGGGGACACGATCGCGCGGTGCTGCTTGTAGCCGGTGATGCGGGCGCCGGCCGGGGCGAGCAGGTTGGTCGACGGGGCGGTCGCCTCGCGGTAGCCCGCGACCGTCTGCGTGCCGGTCGTGGCCGTGGCGTCGATCACGCCGCACATCGGCCGGCCGTCGAAGTCGCGGGTCAGCCACGGCAACCCCACGCCCTCGGCGATGACCGGACCGCCCTCGTGCGCGAGCTGCGCGACGGCGGCGCAGAGGCGGCGGTTGGCGGAGAGCTCCTCGGCGTACCCCTCGGGCAGGCCGGCGCCGATCATCAGGCCGCGCGTCCCCGGCGGGAGCGCCTCGTCCCGCAGCGGGTCGAACACCGCGACGTCCGCGCCGGCGGCGGTGAGCAGCTCGGCCGTCTCGACATAGGTGTACGGGGCGCCGGGGCCGCCGGCCAGCGCGATCACCGGGCGTTGCACCGGCAGATCGGGGCCCTCCAGCGCGTCGGCCGGGCTCCACGGCGCCGCGGGGACGGCCGGCGCGGTGCCCGCGAGGGCCATGATGCGGTCGAGATCGAGCGCGCCGGCGACGGCTTCACCCAATCGGCGTACGGCCCGAGAGGCCTCGACCGTGCGATGCGCCACCGGCACGGGGCCCTGCCCGCGCGCCGGAAGCACGGCGGGCAGATCACCGCGGCGCAGGGCGCCCAGCACCGGCATGCCGATGTCGTCGAGCGCTGTGCGCAACATCTCCTCGTGCCGCGGCGACGCGACGCGGTTGAGCACGACACCGCCGAGGTGCACCATCTCGTCGAACATCCGGAAGCCGTGCACCAGCGCCGCCAGCGAGTGCCCCATCGCGGCCACGTCCACGACGAGCAGCACCGGGGCGCGGAGCGCGGCGGCCACGGCGGCCGTACCGTCGAGCTCGGGCTGGCCCGTCAGGCTGTCGAACAGGCCCATCGCGCCCTCGATGACCGACAGCTGGCTGCCCGTCGCGCCGTGCGCGAAGAGCGGCGCGATGCGCTGCGAGCCGACCAGGCGGGGGTCGAGGTTGCGGCCGGGCCGGCCGGCGGCGAGGCCCAGGTAGGCGGCGTCGGTGTGATCGGGGCCGACCTTGAACCCGGCCGCGGGAACGCCACGCGCCGCGGCCGCAGCCAGCAGGCCCACCGCGACGGCGGTCTTGCCGTGCCCGGAGGAGGGCGCGCTCACCACCAGGCGGGGTTGGGTGGACATCGGTGGGGCTCCCTCGTGATCGGTAAGAATTCGCACCCTACCCGCCGGGCGTGGGGTGCCGTCGGCAGCAGGGGTAGCCTCGGTGCGTGTACCGGTTCCTGCTGACCCCGCGCTGGCTGGGTGCCCTGGCGCTGACGGTGGCCGCCTCGGTGGTCATGGTTCTCCTCGGCAACTGGCAGCTCCACCGGTACCACGAGCGCAGTGAAATCAACGAGCGGATCGACGCCGCGGATTCGACCCCGGCCGTGCCACTCACGTCGGTGCTGGCCAAGCCGGTCGCGGCGGGCCAGGCGGGCGCGTCCCCGGGCAAGAGCAGGGCCTGGACGAAGATCACCGTCACCGGCCGCTACGACCCCGCCCACGAGGTGCAGGCCCGCGGCCGCACGGTCGACGGCAACGTCGGCTTCGAGATCCTCACCCCGCTCGTCCTCGCCGACGGCACGGCGGTCCTCGTCGACCGCGGCTGGGTCCCGCCCGCGAGCGGCGACGCGCTGTCCGGCCCGCTCTCCAAGCCTGCCCCGGCGGGCGAGGTCACGGTGGTCGGCCAGCTCCACCTCACCGAGAGCCGCCCGTCCGACGTCATCGAGCGCGACGGCCGCCTCGACACTCGCCGGGTCTCGCTCCCGCGCCTGGCCCCGAAGATCCCCTATCCGCTGTACGGGGCGTACGTCCTGGACAGCGAGCCGGCGCAGGGCTTCTCGGCGATCCCGATCGACCACGAGGACTCCTGGCAGAACGGCGGGTATGCCGTGCAGTGGTGGTTGTTCGCGGTGCTCGCCCTGATCGTGTACGGCTGGCAGGCTCGCAAGGAGGCGACCGGCGACGCCCCGAAGAAGCGCATCGACCGGGTCGCCGCTGCCGACGACCGGCTGGCGGCCTCCTCCGGCGGCGCTTCCCCCGCCTCGCCCGCTTCCTCGCCCTCCTCCTCGCCCTCCTCGCCCTCCTCCTCGCCCTCCTCCTCGCCCTCGCCCTCCTCCTCGCCCTCGCCCTCCTCCTCGTCCTCCACCGACGGCGCTGCTGCTCCTTCGTCGGGCGACGCCGCTGCTGGTTCTTCGTCGGGCGGCGCTGCTGGTTCCTCGTCGGGCGGCGCTTCGGGGGCGGTTGTTCCCGCGGCGCGGCGCGCGGAGTGACCCTTTTCCTGTGTTCCTGAGCGCGGTTAGGGTTTTCCGGTGACGTACCCCGTAGTTCCGCCGCCGCCGGACGACCCCTGGGGTGTGCCGACGCCGCCGCCGGTGCCCGCTGCGCCGCAGCACCCCGCCGCCCCCGGGCCGGTGATCGTCCAGATCGGCGACCTCGGCGTGACCTCGACCGTCGTCCACACCCCCGCCGGCGACATCCCGCTGGCCGGCTCCTCGTGGACGGTCAACGACTACTGGCACCACCAGTCCAAGATCCCGACCTGGGCGATCCTGGCGGCGATCTTCGGCTTCTGCGTGCTGACCGTCTTCAGCCTGCTCTTCCTGCTGGCGAAGACGACCGTCACCACGGGCACGGTTCAGATCACGGTGACGAACGGCACCCGCCACTACGTCTCCCGCATCGCCATCACCGACCAGTCCCAGCTGACGGCCATTCACCAGCAGATCAATTACGTACGCTCCCTCGCCGCGCTCTGAGTGATCACTCCTCCTGCGCGGCGGGGCCCTGGCTCGCCGCGCTGTGAGTGATCAGCCCTCCGGCTCGGCAGGGGCCTGGCTCGCCGTGCTGTGAGTGATCAGTCCTCCGGCTCGGCGGGGGCTTGGGCGCCGATCGTGCGTACCGTGTCGATCGTGTCCGCCTCCTCGGCCCGCTTGTCGTCGCGGTAGCGCAGCACCCGGGCGAAGCGCAGCGCCACGCCGCCCGGATAGCGCGGAGACGTCTGCACCCCGTCGAAGGCGATCTCGACGACCTGCTCCGGGCGCACGGTGACGACCCAGCCGTTGTCGCCTACCGCCAGCGCGCGGAAGCGCTCGGTCTGCCAGCGCAACAGCTCGTCGGTGAGCCCCTTGAACGTCTTGCCGAGCATCACGAAGCCGCCCGTCTCCGGGTCGCGCGCGCCCAGGTGCAGGTTCGACAGCCAGCCCTTGCGGCGGCCGTGGCCCCACTCGACGGCCAGCACCACGAGGTCGAGGGTGTGCCGGGGCTTGACCTTGACCCAGGCGGAGCCGCGGCGGCCGACGTCGTAGGGCGCCTCCTGCGCCTTGATGACGACGCCCTCCTGCCCGGCGGCGATCGCCTCCGCGAAGGCGGCAGCGGCCTCCTCCTCGGTCGTCACCGTGCGGCGGCCGACGATCAGATCGCCCGGCAGGGTCTCGGCGAGTGCCGACCAGCGCACCCGGCCCGGCTCGTCGAGCAGGTCGGCGCCGTCCACATGCAGCAGATCGAAGAAGTAGGGCACCAGCGGCGGGCCGCCGCTCGCGCCCCGGGTGGCCGCCCTGCTCGACGTCTCCTGGAACGGCCGGGGCCGCCCGTCCGCCCCGAGCGCCATCGCCTCGCCGTCGAGCACCACCTCGGAGACCGGCAGCGCCCGCGCCGCGGCGACCACGCCGGGCAGCCTGGCCGTGATGTCGTCGAGGCTGCGGGTGAAGACGGCCACCTCGTCGCCGGAGCGGTGCACCTGGATCCGGATGCCGTCGAGCTTCACGTCCACCGTGGCGGGCACCCCGGTGCTGAGCAGCGCCGCCCCGACGTCGGGCGCGCTGGCGGCCAGCATCGGCGTGAGCGGCGTGCCCACCCGCAGGCTGATCCCGGCGAGCGCCTCCGCCCCGCCCGCGAGCGCCGCGACGGCCACCTGCTTGAGGTCGCCCGACAGCAGCAGCGCCCGCCGCACCGCGGTCATCGGAACCTCGGCCGCCTTGGCCACCGCATCGGCCAGTAGCCCGGCCTGCGCCCCCTGCCGCAGCTCGCCGCCGAAGAGCCCGACCAGCAGCCGCTGTTCGTCGGCCGTCGCCCGCCCGAACAGCTCCCCCACGAGCTCCCGTCGCCGCGCCTGCGACCCGGCCCCGGCGACCACCGAGATGTCGGCGATCCGGGCGTCCACCTCGCGCACGGTCAGCACGGCCTCGGCGGCGGGCGCGGGAAGATCCCGGAGCCCCGCATAGCCGACTCCGGTCTGCCGTTGCCGCAGCTCCCCGGCCAGGTAGGCCGATCCGGCGGCCACCTCGTCGGGCTCAAGCTGCCGGAGCGCACCGGCGAGCAGCTCCACCTTGGCCTTCCGCCCGGGCACAGCACTCACGGCGGCCGAGGTGGCCGCGAGGTCGAGGAACAGCACGCCCTCATCCTGGCAGCCCCCTCCGACATTTTCCGGCCGCTCGCTGCCGCTCCCCCGGACGGACCGCCGCCGCCGAGCCCCGCCCAGCGCGCCACCCGTCATCAGCTGCCCAGCGCACCCGAGCAAAGATCAGCCGATGGCCGGGCAGCCGCAGGCCCGGCATCACGCGGCGGCGGGCGGCGGGCCGTCAGGCGGCGGCCGGCGGCGGCTCGGCCGTCAGGCAGGCCGTCAGGCGGCGGCTGGCTCGGCGATCTGCAGGCCGCGCGCCCGGACGGCGTCGGCCACCCGGCTCAGCTGGGCGTCGAGCTCACACAGCGCCGCCGACAGGTCGGCAAGACGATCGGAGAGGGCGGAGTCGTCCCACCCGGAGACGTCGACGTCCCCCAGAGCACTACCGGCGGCGCGCAGCGCCTCGATGGCCTCGTTCGAACTCATGTTCGAATCCTATCAGGACTGATCACCGATCGGGCAACAGGCTCGCCGGGCTGTCACCCGCCGGAGCCCAGGTTGTCGCCACTCCACCCCGCAGGCATCGCCCGCCGGAAGACCTCGGCCGCCGAGCCCGGGGCAGCCGCGGCCGCCACGAACCCGTCCGACCGGACGAGGTAAAGCATCCCGGCCCGCAACGCCGTCTCCGGCGGCGCGGCGGGGAACACGTGCACGGGCAGGCCCAGCTCGGGCAGCGGTCCGTCGATGTCTCCGTACTGGTGAACCTGCCAGACGCACGTGCGCAGCACCGCGTAGTTGTCGCCGGCCCACGGCAGCCGCCGGCCGACGACCGGGTCACGCGGCGACTCGGGCAGCATCGGATAGCGGATGCGCACCTGGGAGACGTACTGGAACAGGCGTGTCCCACCCGACGACCCGGGCGCAAGCCGCACCGCCAGCGGCGCGAGCACGGGCGCCGCCGCGCGCCGGACCAGCCGGGCCAGTCGCTTCTCGGAGGTGATCAGGCCGAACAACCGGTCGGTCGTTGCCACGAGGGTACGGGCGACCGGCCGGCGCTCCGCCTCGTACCGCTCGAGCCAGCCCGCGTCCGCCCGGCCCTGGATGACGTCCGCCAGCTTGAACGCGAGGTTGTGCGCGTCCTGCAGTCCCGTGTTCATGCCCTGCCCGCCGACGGGCGAGTGGACGTGCGCGGCGTCACCGGCCAGGAAGAACGGCCCGTCCCGGAACCGGGCAGCCACCCGATGGTGCACCTTGTACGTGGCGAACCAGCGCGACCGCCCGTACGTGACCGCGAAGAGCCGCCGGATCCGGGAGCGCGCATCCTCCTCGGCGACCTTGCCGTCCCCGTCGTCGTCGCGCACGACGCCGATGAGCCGCCAGTTGCCGCGCCCGGTCATCGGGAAGCCGATCAGGAAGTCCTCGCCGGCGGGCCGCACGTTGATCGCCCCGCCGACCATCCCGGCCACGCCGATCGCGTCGATCACGAAGAAGCGGTGCGGATTGGTCGTGCCCTCGAACGCGATGTCCCGGGACCTGCGGACAATCGAATTCGCCCCGTCGGCGCCGACGCAGAACCGAGCCCGCACAGTGCGACCGCCGACCACCGCGGTGACGCCCTCCCCCTCGGGTTCGACCGACGTGATCTCCTCGCCCCAGCAGACCTCGCCGCCGAGGGCGCGCAGGTTGTCGTGCAGGATCTCCTCGTTGCGGCTCTGCTCCAGCACCTCGATGTACGGGTACGGCGTGACGCCCGCCCCGATCCGGCCGAGCGGGATGCGCCCGTAGGCGCGGCTGCCGAAGCCCGGCGCCAGCCCGTCGGCCCGGTTGGCCGCCGCGAGCACCTTGCCGGCCAGGCCGAGCTGGTCGTAAGCCTCGATGCTGCGTGCCTGCACGACCAGCGCCCGGGACTCCCGGGTGGGACCGGGCTTGCCGTCGGCGACGACGACCCGGACCCCGAGCTTGACCAGCCAGTTCGCCAGCATCAGGCCCGTGGGCCCGGCGCCGGCCACCAGAACGTCGCAGTCGAGATCCGGGCGCGTCATGTCAGTCGCCCAGCTCGGCCACGTTGCGCAGCAGCAGCGCCTCGGCCAGGCACACCCGGGCGAACTCCCCGAGGTGCAGGCTCTCGTTGGGGCCGTGCGCGGCGGAGTACGGGTCCTCGACGCCCGTGACCAGGATCGCCGCCTGCGGGAACAGCTCCTGGAACGTCGCGATGAACGGGATCGACCCGCCCACGCCCATGTCGACCGGCGCGGCACCGTCCCAGGCGCTGGTGAAGGCCGCCCGCGCCGCGTCGTAGGCGGGACCGGTCGCGTCGATCACGCACGGCGCGCCCAGGCTCTCCAGCGTCACCTCGACCTTCGCGCCCCAGGGCACGTACTTCTCGAGGTGGGCCTTGATCGCCGCGTAGGCCGAGGCGGGGTCGTCGCCGGGCGCCAGGCGCACGCTGATCTTCGCCTTGGCCTTGGGGATCAGAGCGTTGGGCGCTCCGCCGGTCGCCGGGGCGTCGATGCCGAGCACGGAGGCCGTCGGCTTGGTCCAGATCCGGTCGGTGATCCGGCCGGTGCCGATGAGCTTGACGCCGTCGAGGATGCCGGCCTCGTGGCGGAAGCGCTCCTCCGCATAGTCCACCTCGGCTCCCTCGCGGCCGACGAGCCCGTCGATGGCGACGTCACCCTCCTCGTCGTGCAGGGTGGCGATCAGGCGGGACAGCACAGTCAGCGCGTCGGGGACGGCACCGCCGAACATGCCGCTGTGCACCGCGCTGCCCAGCGTGCTCACCTCGACGAAGCAGTTGACCAGGCCGCGCAGCGACGTGGTGAGCGCCGGCTGCCCGATGTCCCAGTTGCCCGAGTCGGCGATGACGATCACGTCGGAGCGCAGCAGCTCCTGGTGCTCGTTGATCAGCGCGTCGAGCGAGTCGGAGCCGAACTCCTCCTCGCCCTCGATGAAGAGCGTCACGCCGACGGGCAGGTCGTCGCCGAACGCCCGCAGCGCCGCCACGTGCGCCAGCACGCCCGCCTTGTCGTCGGCGGCACCGCGGCCGTAGAGCCGGCCGTCGCGCTCGACCGGCTCGAACGGGTCGCTCGCCCACAGGGCCGGGTCACCGGCGGGCTGCACGTCGTGGTGCGCGTAGAGCAGCACGGTCGGCGCACCGGCCGGCGCCGGCTTGTGCCCGATCACCGCGGGCTGCCCGCCGGCCCGGGCGATCTGCACCTCCAGGCCGCACCCACGCAGCAGCTCCGCCACGGCCTCGGCGGAGCGCTCGACCTGGGAGTGGTCGAAGCCGTCGAAGGCGATGCCGGGAATGCGGACGAGACGTTCGAGGTCGGCGCGGACGCCGGGCAGCTCGCGCTGGATCGCAGCGCGCAGATCATCTTCGGTGAGGGCCATGGACCGATCCTAGGCCCCTGGAGGCCGGGGAAAACCAGTCGCGACCGCGCCTGTGGATAACTACTCGGCGTCGCGGTTTCGTCCGCTTCCCGAGGCCCAGTCGCGGGCCCCGCGCGCCGCCGACCCGGCAAGGTCCGCGGCGCTTCCGCCCACCTTGCGCAGCAGCCCGACCAGCGGGTCCTGCGACTCGTTGAAGGTCTGCCTGTACGAGTCCGCGGCCGCCTTGACGTCCTCGGTCACCGAGGCGTCGCCGTCCGAGTCCCGTCGCGGGTAGTCACCGCCCAGAATGCGCGCGTATTCGCCGGAGTCCACCCACTTGCGCAGCTCCGAGGCGCGCGCGACGGGCACGGGGTGGGTGCTCCACGCCGTCATCCCGAACTTGTGGATGCTGTCGCGCAGGTCGCCGCCGCTCTCGTACTCGGCGGCCTGCTCGAGGAACGCCGCGGTGTCGATCTGCGTGAGGTCGCCGCCGCCGGCCAGCTTCATCAGCAGCCGCGTCGACGCCGCCGGGTCCTGCCCCGCGAGCAGACCGGCGCGGTCGGCGGACAGCTCGGCCTTGCGCCACCACTCCAGCATCGCGGCGATGATCCCGCGCAGCGCGAGGGCCCCGATCGGGATCCAGCTGATGTTCGCCGCCCACCGGGTGAGGATCATCATGATCGTCTTGTAGAGCGCGTGCCCGCTGCGCACGTGCCCAATCTCGTGGCCGAGCAGCGCCCGCAGCTCCTCGTCGTCGAGCTTCTCGACGGCCGCGGTGGTGATCACGATGAACGGCTTGTCCAGCCCGATCGCCTGACCGTTGATCACGGGCGCCTGGGTGACGAAGAGGTCCGGCAGCTCCGCCACGTCGAGCGTCGCCGCCGCCTCGGCGAAGAGCTGGTACACCCGGGGGTACTGCCGGTGGTCGACGCGGATGCTGCCGGCCAGGTACTGCAGCCGGAAGCCGCGCTCGTTCCACATGCCGAAGAACGCCTTGACCACGTCGTCGAAGCCGCGCAGCTCCCGCAGGGCGGTCAGCGCTCCGCGGTCGGCCGGGTGCTCCCAGGCCCGCGAGCTGATGCCGGTCAGGGTGACCCGTCGGCGCGCCGGGCGCGCCTGGTCGTCGGTCGTCATCGTCCGTCCCCGTTCCCGCTGCCTCACACAGCTGATCGTGGCTCTTCCGGCGGCACGGCCCGCAGTGTCACGAAGCGCTCCGCGTCGCCCTCCGCCGCCCCGTCGACCAGCAGATCGACATGCGCGGCGGTGGCTTCCGCGGCGAAGTGCGCCTGTTCCGCGATGTGCCAGCGCTCAAGGTACTGCTGAAACGCAACATCGTGTCCACCGTCACGGGAAACGGCACGCTCCCGGCGCAGCTCCGGCGGCGCGTCGACGAACACCGAGAAGGACAATTCCGGCCGGATCACCCGGCGCGCGGACGTCACACCCTCCAGCACTACGGCAGCCGCGGGCGCGACTGTCACCGGTTTCCCGCCGAACTTGCCGCGATGCCACAGATAGCGCTCGTACGTGGCCGGCCGTCCGCGCCGCAACGGACCGAGCACCTGTTCCTCGAGCCGCGGCCAGAAGGTGAACTGGTCCTCCCAGCCGTCGAGCAGGTCGTCGGTGTGGACCACCGGCACCTGCGCCGCGCGGGCCAGATGCCGGGCGAACCACGTCTTGCCCGCGCCGCTCGGCCCGTCGATCGCCACCAGACGCACCGGGCCGAGCCTCGGCTCGGTGGCCAGAATGCGCCCGGCGAGGTCAGCGAAGCGGGGCACCCGGTGCTCCCGGCGGCACGAACGGCAGCCCGGTCGGCGGGCCGTCCTCGATCAGGCGCCACAGGGCCTCGGTGTCCAAGTGCTCCTCGACGAGGTCACCGAGCGTGTCGAGCGCCCGTTCCCGGACGGCGGCGAAACGTGTGTCCGGCGCCACCGCGAACCCGTGGCGGCCCGCCTGCTGCGCCGCCCGGGTCAGGAACCACCGCCGGAACTCGTCGGACTCGAACGCGCCGTGCCAATGCGTGCCGTAGACCGCCCCGGAAACGGCGCCCTCCGGTGTGCCGTCCGAGTAGTGCAGGAGTGGCTGCGGAGCCTCGCCCCGGGAGACGTACCCGTGATGGATCTCGTAGCCGCCGACCGGCACCCCCTCCGCAGCCGTGCCATGCGGCCTGGCCAGGGTCTTGCGCTCGCCGAACGTGATCTCCAAGGGCAGAAGACCCAGCCCCGGCACCGTGCCCCGGCGGCTCTCGACGTCGTCGTGGATGGCATCGGTCAGCATCTGATAGCCGCCACAGATGCCGACGAGCGGCTTGCCCGCCGCGGCGTGCACGCTGACAGCATCGGCCAGCCCCGTCTGCCGCAGCCAGGCCAGGTCGCTGACGGTCGCCTTGGAGCCGGGCAGGACGACCACGTCCGCGTCGGCGATCTCGGCGGGCTCGACGGTGAGGCGCACCTGCACGCCCGGCTCGGTCGCCAGCGCCTCGGCGTCAGTGGCGTTCGAAATGCGCGGCAGGCGCACGACGGCGACGCGCAGCCACTCGCTCCCGCGCGGCGTGCCCGGACGGCCCAGCATCCGCCCGTACGCCAGTGAGTCCTCCGCATCGAGCCAGATGTCCTGATCGAAGGGCAGCACCCCGAGCACCGGACGCCCGGCAGCGGCCGTGATCATGTCGAGCCCGGGGCGCAGCAGCCCGAGATCGCCCCGGAACTTGTTGATGACGAACCCGCTCACCAGCGCCTGGTCCTCGGGACTGAGCAACGCGACCGTGCCGAACAGCGCAGCGAACACCCCGCCACGGTCGATGTCGCCGACGACGACAGCCGGCAGCCCGGCCCGCCGGGCCAGCCCCATGTTCACGAAGTCGCCGTCGCGCAGGTTGATCTCCGCAGGGCTGCCGGCGCCCTCGCAGATCACCACGTCGTACTCCGCTCGCAGCTCCGCCAGCGTCGCGAACGCGGTCTCCGCCAGCCGCGGCCGCAGCGACCGGTAGTTGCCGGCCGTCACCGTGTCGATGGCCTCTCCGAGCAGCACGACCTGGCTGGACAGGTCGCTGCCCGGCTTGAGCAGCACCGGATTGAACCGGATGTCGGGCGCGATCCCGCAAGCCGCCGCCTGCATGGCCTGCGCCCGGCCGATCTCCCCGCCGCGCCCGTCGGCCCCGACGACCACCATCGAGTTGTTCGACATGTTCTGCGCCTTGAACGGCGCGACCTTGACCCCGCTCCGGTGCAGCCAGCGGCAGATCCCGGCGGTCAGCACGCTCTTCCCCGCGTCGGACGTGGTACCCGCGACGAGTAGTCCCCCGCTCATGCGGCTCCCCTTCCGTTGCTGCTCCACCGCACTGCCCGGCAGAGCGCCAGGCCCGCGCCGATCACTGCCGCTGCCGCGCCGACCGCCCCGGAGACACGCGCGGCCCTGCCCAGGTGCGACGCGGACGGTCGCGGTCCGTCGCCCAACAGCGGCCTGACCTCCGTACGCCCGAAGTAGACGTTCCGCCCCCCGAGCCGCACCCCGAGCGCCCCCGCCATCGCCGACTCGCACTGGCCCGCGTTGGGACTGGGGTGATCGTTCCGGTCTCGGCGCCACACCCGGAGGGCCTCCCGGGGCGACCCACCCGCCACCGGCGCCGCCGCGATGGTGAGCAGACCGGTGAGCCGGGCCGGCACCAGGTTGAGCAGATCGTCGAGCCGTGCGGACGGCGTGCCGAAGCGGGCGTACCGCTGCGACCGGTGTCCCACCATCGCGTCGAGCGTGTTCGCGGCCCGGTAGCCGAGCAGCCCCGGAAGCCCCGCGACCCCGCCCCAGACGAGCGGGGCCACCACGGCGTCGGACGTGTTCTCGGCCACGGACTCGACGGTCGCCCGCGCCAGATCCGGCTCGTCCAGCTGCGAGGGATCGCGCCCGCACAGGTGATTGAGCCGCCCCCGCGCCGCCGCCAGATCGTCCCGCTCGAGGTGCCCCGCCATCACCCGCGACTCGCGCCGCAACGTCCGGCCGCCCAGCACTGTCCAGGTCGCCGCCGCCACGAGGACGCCCCGCGCGACCGGCCACCGCCGCGTGCCCGCCGCCAGCGCCACCCCGGCAGCCACCGGGGCGCCGACCGCCACCGCGGTGAAGAGGGCTCCCGAGCGCCGCCGCGGCTGGTACACCCGCTGCTCCAGAGCACCCGCCAGCCGCCCAAATCCGGCAACGGGGTGGAAGCGCCGCGGATCGCCCAGCCACGCGTCGAGTGCATACCCAGCCGCGATGCCAGCGGCATCGGCCACGGCACCTCGCCTACCGATCTTTCCCATTGCACCCACCCTAGTGAGGTCTCCCCGGGCCGGCCGCCGGCCCGTGCGAGCCGGCGGCCGGCGGATTTCGGCCCACCCCGGACCGGGCGCGGCGGTCCGGGGTGGGGTGCCCCCGCCGCCGACGGAAACGGCGGGGGCGCGGGCGGGCTGCGGTCATCGCCACCTGACCAGAACGCCCGCCCGCGGGTCGTGGGCCCCGGGCGTTGCTGCGACACACCCGGGGACACCGCGACCCGGCGGCAGGAGACGGGAGGGCTCTCGCTGCCGCTGGTCGAGGGGCCCGGCCGCCGTCCCTCGCGGCGGACGACGGCCGGGCATTTCGCCACCCGCGCGTGCCCGTCACGCGCGGCGCCTGGCCATGCAGCCCACGGCTGATCTGCACGGCCCGCGCGCGCTCACGGGCGCACCGGATGGCTATGCCGTCCCGCACGCGCCGGCGACAGGCGACGTGCGGGACGGGCCGGCTCCGTGGCGTCCGGCCGGGCGCCACGGTCCGGCTGCCCGCCCCTGCTCCCCGACCGGGTAGCCGCCGCACGGCCGCCGCGGAGGATCGGCGCCGTGCGCGGGAGCACGAGCGGGCTGCTCACCTCAGGCGGCCACCGGCTGGCGGCGCGGGCTGCGGGCGCGCGTCCGGCGCGGGCTGACCACCGACATCACGTCGGCCGGCGACGCCTCGGGCACCTCGACGGGCTCGGCGGGCGCCTCCTCGTCGGAGTCGTCCGCGTCCTCCCCGCCGGCGGCATCCCGGGTCAGGCGCGTGTCGAACGGCTCCAGCCCGCCGCCGGCCAGGACCGGCAGCGCCTCCTCCTCGTGGCCGAGCTGCGGGAACGACTCCGCGAAGACCGGCACCTCCGCATCCGGGACGCCCTGGCCGTACGTCGCCGGGGCCTCGTCGTCCGGGACCATGTCGGCGGGCTCGCCGCGTACCTTGTCGTCGGTCTCGGGAACATCGGCCGTGACCAGGCCCAGGTGCTTGTTGCGGTAGAACCGGGCACGGCCCCGGGAGAGGTCGTGCCCGACCGCGTGCGCATCCATCTCGTACGTCGTGCGGCGCTGACCGTCGGCGTCGGTCCAGTCCCGCGTGGCGAGCCGCCCGCTGACCATGATCGGATCGCCGACCTTCACCGAGGACGCCACGCCCTCCGCGAGCTTGCGCCAGCAGGTGACCCGGATGCGGAACTGGCTGCCATCGGTCCAGTTGCCGCTCTCGCGATCGAAGCGCCGCGAGGTGGAGGCCACCCGGAAGTTCGCCACGAGGGTGTTGGAATTGTTCGTGCGGCGCCACTCCGGGGCTGTGAGCACATTGCCGATCACGACGATGGTGGTATCGAACATCGCTTCTCCTGAGTCGTCGAATCCGGACGAGAGCCGGTCGTACGTCGTGGGGAGGAGACTGCCGCGTCCGGCGAGCCGGTGCCCGGGGCCCTGTGGACAGCCGAGCGATGTGGAAAACGCCGGGGGCACCCAGGCCGATGTGGTAGCCCGCGAAGATCGCTACGCGCGGGTAACGTGTCGGTGTGGAGACGGACGTCCTCGGCCCGCCGTACGAGCGGCACACGATCGACCTGGGCACCGACGACGAGGGGCCCGTGGTGGCGACCCTGGTCAGGCGCCGGGCCGCGGCCCCCGCCCGGCGCGCGGTGCTGCACGTCCACGGCTGGAACGACTACTTCTTCCAGACCCACCTGGCCGACTTCTTCGTCGAGCGCGGCTGGGACTTCTACGCCCTCGACCTGCGCAAGTACGGCCGCAGCCTGCTGCCCCACCAGACGCCCAACTTCACCCGCAGCATCACGGAGTATTTCCCCGAGCTCGACGAGGCCGCCCGCATCATCCGGGACGAGGACGGCCACGACCAGCTGCTCCTGGCCGGCCACTCCACCGGCGGCCTGATCACCTCGCTGTGGGCGCACAGCCGCGGGCCCCGCAAGCTCGTCGACGGCCTGTTCCTCAACAGCCCGTTCTTCGACTTCAACGTGCCATGGGTGCTGCGCCGGCCGCTGCTCAACCTCATCGGGCGCACCAGCGGCAAGAGCCCCTACCAGATCCTGCCGATGAACTCCGCCGGCCTCTACGGCCAGAGCCTGCACACCGAGCACCGCGGCGAATGGACCTACGACCTGGCCTGGAAGCCGGTCGAGGGCTTCCCTGTCCGCACGGGCTGGCTGGAGGCCATCCGCCGCGGCCAGGCCCGCCTCCGCGCCGGCCTCGCCATCAACGCACCCATCCTGGTCGCCTGCTCGACCCGCACCTTCCGAGGCCGTGCCTGGGCCGAGGACGTCCGCGCCTCCGACGCCGTCCTCGACGTCGACCACATCGTCCGCTGGGCGCCCGGTCTAGGCCCCCGCGTCACCATCGCCCGCTTCGACGGCGGCATGCACGACCTGACACTCTCCGGCCCCAAGGTACGCACGGAGCTCTTCCGCGAACTCGGCCGCTGGGTCGACGCCTTCGTCCCCCCGCCGGGCACGCCCGACGAGAAGGTCCCGCCCGCCCCGGAGGACACGCCGGAAGCCCCGGCCATCGCCGCAGCCGAAGCGGGCATCACCAGCGCGAATACGACCCCGGCCCCGGCGAGCGACAAAACGGGCACCCCGACTGCCTGACATCCGGCTCGCCACGAGGCCGACGGGACTCTAGTATGTGCTGGCCAGGCGCTCGTAGCTCAGTGGATAGAGCAACGGACTTCTAATCCGTCGGTCGTAGGTTCGAATC
>NZ_JAUQWH010000043.1 GCF_030757795.1 Actinoplanes oryzae | reverse complement strand
GGGTGCCTTGGCAGGTGGCGGCTTCGCCGTCGGAGCCGGCGGCGGTGAACGCCTCGTGGGCTTGGTGCAGCAGGTGTTCGGCGCGGTCGAGGTCGCCGCGTTGGATGAGGTAGGTGGCGTGTTCGGCGGTTACCCGGGCGTAGCCGAGCGGGTCTGTCTGCTGCTCGTCACCGGTGCGGGCCAGGCGGCTGGCGCGGTCGAACAGTTGCAGGGCGCTTTGGCCGTCTCCGCTGACGCGGGCGGTGTCAGCGGCGTGGCGCAGCAGTTGAAGCGGGACGCTGTGGTGGTGCTGGTCGAGGAGGGTGATCGCTTCTTCGGCGAGGTGGAAGGCGGCGGCGGCGGGTCCGGCCTTCAATGCTTGGACGGCGCCGGCGGCGCACGCGGCGGTCACCTGCGGGTCGCCGGCGTGCAACGCGAGCCTGGTCAGTTCCAGGTCCATCGGGAAGCTTCGGCCGTTGGCGGTGCCGCCCCAGGCGTCGAAGAGGGGAGCGACCGTCAGCATTGCCAGAACGGTGATCTCGTTGTCGGTCAGCGGGGTGAGACGTCCCACGGCCAGCGTGTTGACCGCCGTGGCTGTCTGTTGTGGCTGGTGCGGGTCGGGGAATGTGTCGAGCAGTCCCAGCCCGCGCAGGCGGGCCGCCGACCCGCCGCTGTGCTGCGCGAGGGCGGTGACGGCCGGTTCCGGTACCGGCAGCTCGAATAGTGTCAGGTCGCGCAGTAGTGCGCGGTGGGCCGGGCCGGCCAACTCGAGCAGGGTGTCCAGGGCCAGGTTTTCCAGGAACTGCCGCACCTGCGGCTCCGCGGGCAGGTCACCTTGACGCAGGTAGGCTTCCATGTCGGTGATGGCGGCCGTCGCGCGGCCGGCGTCGATCTGGTCGCTGTAGACCAGCCGTAACCCGATCAGATCTTGCAGGCCGGGATTGCCGCGGCTGACCTCGGCCGCCCGTGCGGCCAGCGCGGACCGCTCGGCCTGCAACCGAGGGCTGGCCAGGGCCTGCTGCCGGTTGAGCAGTTTGAGCCGGGCGACCAGCGACAGCGGGCGCAGCGGGATCTGTTCCAGCCGGTCCGGCAGCCCGTCCAGGGTGAACTGGAACCGGCTGGTCAGCAGTAACCGGCTGTCGGTGACGGACGGGTCGAAAGCTCGCAGCGCCGCCGCCAGCACCGGCGCCACGGCTGGTGCGACCCGATGAAAGCCCTGCGGATCCGGTAGCAGCACCTGTTCCAGATCGTCGATGATCAGCAGCAGCGCCCGCTGTCCCTCGTCAGCGCGTCCCAACGGCCCGGCCACCAGGTCGGTCAGCAGCGGCTCGAAGGTCTCCGGCCGGTCCCGCACCTGCCCACGACGCTGCGCGATCAGGTCCCGCGCCGCAGGCAGGGCATGCACCGCCTGTTCGATCACCTCCAGGATCGCGGCCGCGCTGTAGTCACCGAAGACCACCGCGGGGAGCAACTGAGGGCTGCGGTCGGCGATCCGGGCCGCCAGGCTCGATTTACCGAGCCGGCCCTGCCCATGCAGCAACACCCCGGCCCGGTCCGGATCCCGCAATGCCCGTAGCGCCTGCTGCAACTCCAGACGGCGGCCGACGAACATCTCCGGCGCCGCGACCGGCACGTGCTCCTTGCGGTCCAGGAACACCTTGGTGCCGTGCACCGCCGACACCCGGGAACGCCGCCGCACCCCGCCCACCAGCCGGCCACCGCCGGACGGGCCGACCCACAACCTGGCGAGGTGCCAGTCCGAGCTCACCCGCGGATCGGCGGCGCCGAGCACGGCGCGGCGGGCATCCCCGACCGCCACCGCAAGATCAGCCCGGTTGCTCAGCTGCCGATACAGATGCTCCGCGAACAGCGTTGCGGCCCGGTCCCCGACCGACCCGTCCCAGCCCAGCACGGCCGGGAACCCGGCCGTGATCAGCGAAGTGGACAGCGAATGCGCGACCGTGCCATCCGCGTCTACCACCCCCGCCGCGACCGCCCGGTGGCCAGGCCCCGGCGGCAGGTGCCCGCCCGCGTCCGCCGGACTCGCGGTCAGACACGCCGACAGGAACACCAGCCGCGGCGCCTCGGTCATCACCTCGACAAGGTCGGCGGCCGGCGTGGGCAGATCGTCACCGACCTCGTCTTCCATCATCAGCACCGGTACCCGCGGCCCACCCGGCGACACCTGCCAGCGGTTCACCCCATGGCAAGACAGATGCACCACCGGCATCCCGCCCAGATCCGCCAACCGGCGACCCAACTGAACCGGGTTGCCGGTGTCCTCCACCACCAGATCCACCCGCGTCTCGTCGACCGCGGCCAGAATCGCCGCCTCCTCCGCCTCGAAGTCCAGCTCACGCTGCTGCCGCGGCGCCGAGGCCATGAACACCAAACCCAGCCGATACCCATCCGGTGCCGGCACCACACCCGGGGCCCCCAACCGGCGCACCACACCAAACCGCGACAGCGCGTCCGCGGCCAGGAATTCACCACCCGGACGGGCCAGCAACTCCCACGGCGCCCGCAACAGCGCCCGGGC
The DNA here is from genome assembly GCF_030757795.1 of Actinoplanes oryzae. Lineage (GTDB taxonomy): Bacteria > Actinomycetota > Actinomycetes > Mycobacteriales > Micromonosporaceae > Actinoplanes. The sequence goes on along the minus strand of NZ_JAUQWH010000043.1, from coordinate 54,811 downwards.
CGCCTCCGACGGCACCGCCGGCCCCCGCACCTCAAACACCAGCGGCGCGCCGGCGCGCTCCAGGAGAGCGGTCAGCTGCCCCTGCTCGCCCTCCAGCCAGGACCACAACTGCTGGCCCAACTCCACGAACACCTCGTCGCCCGCGTGCGCCTGGACCCCACGCACATACCGGGCGCCGATCTCCGCCAACAGCACCTGATCCTGCGTACCCACCCCACGGCGGGGCCCGACCCGCTCCGTGCCGGCCACGACCTCAAAGCCCGAGCCGTCCACCACCAGACCGGTGACCACACCCGACCTCCCTCCATCCCGGGACGGCTTCGCACCTCGGACGGCCGACGGTACGCGATGACAGCACGGCAACCGCCTCCCGCACGTCAATACCACCAAAAGTGGCTCCGGAACGCATGACCGTTCCGTCCCACGTGCCCGACCGAAAGTACGCCCACATCGGTGTGTCGCCGATCGACAGACAGAACCCGATCAGGTTCAGTGATGGAACAAGCGAGGAGGTCCGATGGAGGCATTCGACGAAGTCGCGGTCCTCGTCGAGGTCGTGGCACGGGTCTGGCCGCAACTAGCCGAACCCGACGAGTCGTTCGAGCGCTCCGTGCTGCTCCAGCTACGCCTGATCGAGGCCGCCCGAGCCGCCGGCAGCACCGGCGACACCGAAGCCACCGCACTGCTCAACGCCTTCCAAACCCGGCCAGCCGCCGCCGACCGGCTCATCCGCGAACTCGACGTCACCATCACGCGCGGCCCGCTACCACCAGACATACCCGGCGCCGTCAAACACGACCGATACCTCGACATCCCGATCCTCTACGCCACCGACCGTGCCCCCACCCACCACAGGGCCGACCCGTTCACCGGCAGCCGCGGGACACCAACCTACGGCGTGGCCCGCGTGAGCGTGCCGGACGACCACCGCATGGGCGCACTCGAGAAATCCACACTGTGGAAACTCCAGTTCCGCGCCAACCCCGCCAAGCACGTCCAACTCCTCGACATCGACCAGCTGACCCGCGACACCTTCACCCAGCGAGCGTCCGACGCGATCACTACCTCCGCCACCCCGGAGGCACTGCTCTTCATCCACGGCTACAACGTCACCTTCACCGACGCCGCCCGCCGCACCGCACAAATCGCCTACGACCTGCAATTCACCGGCCTGCCCATGCTCTACAGCTGGCCATCGGAAGGCACCACCCTGCGCTACCCCACCGACGCCGACAACACCCTCTGGACCCGCCCCCACTTCGCCGACTTCCTCCGACTAGCCCTCAGCCAACTCGGCGCCCGACGACTGCACCTGCTCGCCCACAGCATGGGCAACCGCGTCGTCACCCAAGGCCTCGCCGACCTCACCCCCACCGAATCCACCAGCCTCGGCCAAGTCATCTTCGCCGCACCCGACATCGACGCCGCAGTCTTCACCCAACTCGCCGCCCAATTCCCCCACCACGCCGACCGCTACACCCTCTACGCCTCCTCCAACGACCTCGCCCTCAAAGCCTCCCAAAAACTCGCCCGCTACCCACGCGCCGGACAATCAGGACCCGCCATCATCGTCATCGACGGCATCGACACCATCGACGCCAGCCAACTCGACACCGGCCTCATGAGCCACTCCTACTACGGCGACCGCACCTCCATACTCGCCGACCTATTCTCACTAATCAGAAACAACCTCGAACCCAGCAAAAGATTCGGCCTCACCGCCACCGAAAACGGCTACTGGACCTTCCTTCCAATCGCACACTGACACCAGCCAAAAGACGCCCCAATCACTCGCCAATAGCTCATTGACACCAAGATCACGCGCGCTCATCTGCCGCGTCGAGGGCGTTGGTGCTCTTGGCGGCGGTGACGCACCGTGAGTTATGACTGCCTCTTCGGTTTCTGATCAAGCTGTTGTGCCCGAGCGTGTGCTGCGCGCAGCGGTGGCCGCGTACCTGGGCAGGTACCGCGGCGAGTCCCGGGTCCACACCGGCTCGGACCTCAAGGTGTTCCTGACCTTGTGCACGGGTCAGGAGCTCGATCCGTTGAACCTGGGTCGGGCCGCGATCGAGCGTTACGTGCGCTGGTTGCAGGAGGTCCGCTGCTACCAGCCCTCGACTGTTTCCCGGCGGCTGTCGGTCGTGGTCGGCTTCTATCGGGTCTGCGTCATCGACCAGATCCTGGCCCACTCGCCGGCCGACTATGTGCGCCGGCCACCGACGCCGACGGATTCACCGACGCTCGGGCTCGGGCATCTGCAGTTCGAGGCCTTGCTGACGACCGCGCGGCTGTCGGCCAACCGGAACGACTTTGCGTTGATCGCGATGCTCGGCCTGCTCGGGTTGCGGATCTTCGAGGCATGCGGCGCGAACGTCGCCGGCCTGGGCGAGGAGCACGGCCATCGGGTCCTGAAGATCCGCGGCAAGGGCGACAAGACCGTGCTGGTCCCGTTGCCGCCAGCGGTTGCTCGGGCGATCGAGCACGCCGTCGGAAACCGCGAGCACGGGACGATCCTGCGCAACACGCTCGGTCGGCGGATGGATCGGCACGCCGCGACCCGCCGGCTTCAAGAGCTGTCCGCGACGGCGGGGATCCGGATGCCGCGGATGCATCCGCACATGCTGCGGCATACATTCGTCACGACCATGCTGGACGCGGGGGTCAGCCTCCGCGATGTGCAGATCGCCGCCCGGCATGCCGATCCGAAGACCACGATGCGCTACGACCGCGCCCGTAAGAACCTCGATCGGCATCTCAACTACATCTTGGCCGCCTACATGGCATCCGGCACCTGAACTCCCGAGGCCTGCCAGCCCGGGACGTCCCGGACAGCAGGCCTCGCGCGGCCCACGATCCGTCAGGAGGTCTATCCGCCACTCCCTGTAAGACGTCCGCCCATGCGGACATGCCGATGAGAGGACGTGGGAGGCGAGCCAACGTCTCCGACCTGCGACTCGTCGGCAGGCGCGACGCGTCAGAACCGCACTGGAGGCTCGATATGCGCCTGCCACTACTTGCCCCGAGTCACCCATTTAGGGAACTGGGTGTGAGTCCTTCGTCGCGTAACGTCCCGGGGAGGCTCCACCCTGGGGAGGGCGTAATGAAGAAGGGCAACCTGTTGAGGCGTCTACCTCGGTTCGCGACGGCAGCCTTGGCTGCTGTGCTGGCGATCGTCGTGTCGCTTTTTGCCGCGCCGACTGCGGCATACGCAGACGCGTCCGGACAGACGCAGTGGGGCAAGATCTGCATCCCGGGAGTACAGCAGTGCATCGCTGGCGGAATGTTGCGGATTGACGTTACCGGTCGTGGCGATCAGATATATCTGGTCAAGGCCTCCTTTGCGGCTGGCCTTGGTCTTCAGAACTGGCAGTTCAGCTACGAGCTTCGCGACACCACCGGGGCGACCGTCGACCGCTATAAGCAGTTCCGCGGCACCTATCACGAGTCGACGAACGTTTCCGGTGCAGAGATGTGGAAGCCGGACGGATACCCGGCCCGGACCGGGGAGGCATGCGTTGGGGTTTGGAGCAACGCTAAACATCTTGCGACGGCGTGTGTGAGCGTCTACCCGGCGAAAGTGGTGTTGCGCAACTCCGGCAATACCAGCAAGTGCTTAGACGTCGATATTAATGGCGGCGGCCGCGACGGCAGCAAGGTGCAGTTGTGGCGATGCAACGGCACGGCGCAGCAGGGCTGGCGGTTGGCCGCGAATGGCGAGGTCCGCAGCGTGAGGTACCCGGGCATGTGCCTGGACGCCGACACGAATGGTAACGGGGCCGACGGGTCGAAGGTTCAGATATATGGCTGTAACGGCCAGGGACAGCAGAAGTGGCGGGTCAGTTCTGGCGGCAGGATCATGAACGACCGGTACAACAAGTGCCTGGATGCGGACCTGAACAACATCCGCAACGACGGCGCGAAAGTCCAGATTTGGGGTTGTAACAGTCAGCCACAGCAGGTCTGGGGCTGATCCCCTCGAAAGGCGTAGACGATCGCGTGGCGCAAGCGAAACAGATATGCGCCATTGGGTCGCCCTGTCTGGACGGCCGCGGCGTGGAAGTCGTGCGTCACATAAGGCGGGGCCAAAGTGTGCTCTTCTGCCGCTCCGGGCGTGCTGGCGTTCATCGTCGCTGGTGACGCACGGTGGTGTATGGCTGACTTTCCCACCTCCGTGTCCAACGTCGTCTCCTCCGATCAACTCGTCCTGCGGGCCGCGGCGTCCGCCTTCCTGGGCCGCTACCGTGGGCAAACCCGCGTGCACACCGGCTCCGACCTGCGTCTACCTCCGCTGGTGCACCGACCAAGACCTCGACCCGCTCGCCTTGCACAGAGCCGACGTCGAGCGGTACGTGCGCTGGCTGCAAGACGTCCGCCGATACCAGCCTTCGACGGTCTCCCGGCGCCTATCGGTGGTGGTCGGCTTCTACCGGGTCTGCGTCATCGACGCCATCCTCGAACACTCTCCAGCCGACTACGTCCGCCGCCCCACCGTGCCGGCTGAATCACCCACCCTCGGCCTGAGTCACCTACAGTTCGAAGCCCCCGATAACCACGGCACGGCAGTCGATCAATCCCAACGACTTCGCGTTGATCGCGCTGCTGGGGCTGCTCGGTCTACGAATCTTCGAAGCCTGCGGCGCGAGCATCGCCGACCTGGGCGAGGAACACGGACACCGTGTGCTGCGCGTCCACGGCAAGGGCGGCAAGGTCGTCCTCGTCCCGCTGCCACCCGCAGTGGCCCGCGCTATCGACCGGGCCGTTGGTGAACGCCTCAACGGGCCGATCCTGCGCAACACCATCGGCGCCCGGATGGACCGGCACGCCGCGACCCGCAGGCTCAAGCACCTCGCCGCCACCGCCGGCATCCGCATGCCCAAGATGCACCCGCACATGCTGCGCCACACCTTCGTGACCACCATGCTCGACGCCCGCGTCAGCCTCCGCGACGTCCAGATCGCCGCCCGCCACGCCGACCCAAAACCACCATGCGCTACGACCGAGCCCGTAAGAACCTCGACCGGCACCCCAACTACATCCTCGCTGCCTACATGGCCTCCGGCACATAACAACGAGCGACGGACAAGAGCGAGCGAATCTACCGAGAGTCGGCTAGTTCGCTGTGCAGAATTTGTCAGAGACGGGCAGACGCTCCTCTCGGGCGCCACTCGTGGTCGAGCAGAGACATACGGACGGCGTCCACCCAGGTGCCGTCATGCAGAAGGGCGTCACGGTCGACACCTTCGGTGGTGAAGCCGACCTTCTCGTAAACGCGTCTGGCCCGTGGATTGAAGGCATAGACGAACAGATAGATACGGTGCAGGCACATCGTCTCGAAGCCATAGCCGACGATCAGGCGAGTCGCTTCGGTGCCGAGTCCGCGGTCGCGTCCCCCTGGGCCGATCATCGCCCGGAAGTTGCAGCTGCGGTTGTGCTGGTCCCACTCGTTAAGCACCACTTCACCGACGAACTCACCGCTGGCGTTGTCCACAACAGCGAGGTCGAGCCGGTCCGCCGCGGTCGCGCGTGCCGCGTACACGGCTTCGAGACCGCGATGGTGGAACGTGAGGTGTGCGCCGCCGGTGTACCTGCGCACCTCCGGGTCATCAATGATCGCGGCGATCAGTGGTGCGTCTTGCGCGCCCACCGGCCGTAGGGTCACCTTCTCGCCGTTCAGCACAGGCTTGTGCGAGAAGTCCGCGCCGGCCGGAATGGTTGCTGAGTTCATCCCTAGATCCTCGTGGCAGGACCAGCGCCATGCAACGACACCTCGGTATCCGCTTCTGCCGCCGAGCGTGCGCTCCGGTGGGTGGACGGCCGTCACGCCATGCCACGTCGAACGAGTCGGCTCGGCACACGCTCGTGCCAAGCGGTCGTGCTCGTCAGCCATCTCCGATGGCCTGGTTCCCGGTGAAGCACTCAGGGTAAAGAGGCATGGAGGCACCTTCCTCGGTAGGGATCGACGCGTCCAATTCATCAGGAGGAATTCGGTCATGCCATGGATTGATCTGCGTCGGGATCAAGACGTAGGTGGTATCGCACGGCGGATGGAATTCTGGGTGGACGGCCAACGGGTGGCACGGCTTCGGCGCGGTGCCACCGCCCGGATCGAGGTCGCAGTGGGCACGAGAGTCGTCCAGGCTCGCATGGATTGGCTGAGCAGCGCTCCGCTGGAACTCAGCATGAGCACCGGAACGTCAAGGACGGTAACCGGAGCCCTCACTGCACACTCCATCACTTTTACCGGCACGTTCCTCCGCCCGGGAACCGCTCTGGAGCTTCTGGCCACGTAGCGCAGGTGTCTTGTGCCGCCATCCTGACTTGCCGCGGTCAGTGCGCGCCGGGCCTGAGGACTGGTGACAGTGGAGGCTCATGCGGCGCTGCGGGGATGTGCGAGGATCCGGCGTGATCTTCTGGGCACAACGCCGGGTCTGTCGTCGCTTCGGTGTCGCGCCGCTGCGCCCCGGCCGGCTGACGATGAGCGGCGTCGGGTTGAGTCGTGGCTCGGACTTGCTGCCGCTTAACGCTGTCCGGCACCCGCCGGTCGGGCAGACCAACGGCTGGTACGTATGGCGAGGTGAGCCGGCGCCACAGGACGATGGATTCTTCAGTCCCGTCCACGTCGAGCACGTCGTCGTTCAGTTCCCCGAGCTGGTGCCCTACCTGGCTCTGCCACCTGGCATGGGGGTCGTCCTCGCGCCCGGCTACGAAGACGTCTGGCATGACGACGCTTTCCTGGAGCCGTGACAGAGCCGACGCACTCTTCTGCCGCCGATCGCGTGCGCATCGAGGTGGCGCCGCGCAACGACTACCCTGTTCGGGTGGCGGACGAGGGCCTCGCCATCATGCTCACCAAGGATCAGGCACCCGTGCTGTCCGACTGGCTGTACCGCGTGATCGGGACGCCCGCTTTCGACACCTTGTGAACGCCAAACCAGCGGCCTGGTCCACACCGCACAAGATCGCTGGGACGCTCCCGATTGCTCCGGGCGGCTCCATCAGGCCCGCGACCAGCTGCTGGACAGCCTTGGCGACATCGGCACACCGCCTCCCGGGCCGCGGGATCGTGCCGGGTACTCGATGCGGAGCGGTACGACTACGCGCGAACGGTCACCGCTCGAGGACGGGGCGGACCTCGACCCAGCCGTCGATGACGGGGACCATGCGGCCGATCCAGACGGCGTGGTCCAGATCGGAGGCTTCCACGAGGAAGTAGCCGGCGAGGGTCTGGTCGCTGCCCGCCAGCGACCCGCCGACCGGGACGTTGTCGCGGATCGACACGGCGTTCGAGGGCGGACCCATCGCATTGCCCGCGATGATGCGGGCGCCGGTCTCGGCGATCTGGCGCGGCAGCTGCAGGTGCGCCTGGAGCACGGTGGGCGGGGCCGCCGTGGCGCTCGCCGGCGCCTCGCGCTCATAGATGAGGATCATGAATCTGGGCAGCGGCGACTGCTGGTCCGGCACGTCCACGCTGCCCCTCCCGCTGACCGACGCCGACGCGCCGACCGTAGCAGCCCGCGAGCCGCGGCAAGGGGATAGCCTCGGCGGCATGCCGATCGAGCTGCGCCCCGCCACCGCTGACGATGTCCTCGCGCTTGCCGCGCTGTGGCACACCGGGTGGCACGACGGGCACGCCGGGCATGTGCCCGACGAGCTGCTTCCCTTCCGTACGCCGGAATCGTTCGTCCCCCGCACCGCCGGCCGCATCGAGCGCGCCACCGTGGCAGTGCGCGACGGCGAGCTCGCGGGCTTCACCGTGGTCGACGGTGAGGAGGTCGAGCAGGTGTACGTGGCGGCCGCCCACCGGGGCACCGGCGTCGCCGCCACCCTGCTGACCGACGCGGAGCAGCAGGTGGCCGGCGCGGGGCACGGAACGGCCTGGCTCGCCGTGGCGCCCGGCAACACGCGGGCGCGGCGCTTCTACGAGCGGCAGGGCTGGTCCGACGGCGGCGGCTTCACCTACGTCGCGGAGGCCGGGGCCACCACGATGGAGGTCCCGGCCCGCCGCTACGTGAAGTCGCTCGGCACCCCGGACGGCCTTCGCCCCTGATCGCGGCCGCCGGTCCGCGGCGCGACAACAATTCGTCAACAGAACGGGCGGCGGGCGGGCGCACCATGGCTGTCCATGGGGGACATTCTGGTCGATCTGCTCGGTGACGTGACTGTCCGGACGACGGGTGGCGAGCGGGCGATACCCAGCCGCCAGCAGCGGCTGACGCTCAGCCTGCTCGCCCTGAGCCCGGACCGCCCGGTCAGCGTCGAGACCATCATCCGGGTGCTGTGGGACGACGACCCGCCGCCGTCCGCCCGCACCACCGTCCGCGGATACGTCCGCAGGTTACGGTCGCTGCTGGCCGTCGGGGCCCGGTTCGACGTGATCGCCTCCCACCCGGGCGGATACCGCTTGTGCGTCGATCCGGAGGACGTCGACGTGGGCCGCTTCCGGGCCGGCCGCGCCCGGGCCGCGGCGACGGACGACCCGGCGGCGGAGGCGGTGCTACTCGACAGCTGCCTCGCGCTCTGGCGCGGCCGGCCGCTCGCCGGCCTGGAGGGCGTGAGCTGGGTGGAACGCACCGTGGCAGCGCTGGACGAGGAGTTGCTCCAAGCGGCCGAGCGCCGGTGCGACCTCCTGCTCGCCGGCCGGGATCACGGCGCGGTGGCCGCCCGGGTACAGGGACTGCTCGTTCAGCACCCCTTCCGCGAGAGCCTGTGGCGCCGGCTCCTCCAGAGCCTGCACCAGGGCGGGCGGACGGCCGAGGCGCTGCTGCGGTACGAGACGCTGCGCCGGCAGCTCAACGAAGCGTTGGGCGTCGAGCCCTCCGCGGAGACGCAGGGGCTGCACCGGCTGATGCTGCGGGCCGACGGGTCAGGAACCACGGTGCGACCACGGCGCGACCACACGCCGGCGTGAGGCTGGGTGTCAGCAAGGCACGCCGACGCCGACCGGGAGGAATCGTGGTATCAGGCACAGGCTGGCACGTCATCGCGCTGCCCGACCACCCGGCAGCCGACGAGCTGGCACAGCGGCTGGGTGACGGTCACACCGTCGTCCGGCATGCCTCCGGCAGACCGTGGCTCCTGCACACTCATCCGGCGGATCAGGTGGCGGTGTCCGCGCTCGTGGGCCGCACCCGGGTGGCGGTCATCGGCTTCAGCGACGCCGACGCCGCCGCACTGACCCGGGCGGCGCACCACGAGGACGGTCCCGAGACGCTCGCGCGCACCCGGCACGGCGGCTTCGGCGTCCTCGCCACCAGGGACGGGGCGATCGGGGTGCTCAGCTCGGCCACGGGCGCCCGCCGGTTCGCCACGGCCCGCATCGGTGGCGTCCGGATCGCCGCCGACCGTGCGGACGTCCTGGCCCGGATCGGATCGCTGCCCTTCGACGACACGACGATCGCGCTGCGGACCGTCAGGTCGCTCCCCTACCCCTGTCTCGACGAGCCGCTCTGGCGTGGTGTCGAACCGGTTCGCGCCGGCGAGGCCGCCTGGATCGACGCCGCGGGCGAAAGGGTGCGCCGGCGCCGCTGGTGGACGCCGCCGGCCGCCGAGCTCGGGATCGCGGCCGGTGCCCGCCGGCTCCGCGACACGCTCGCCGCGGCGGTGGCGACCAGGACAGCGGCCGGCGGTGTCATCCACGCCGACCTGTCCGGAGGCTTCGACTCGACGCCCCTGACCTACTTCGCCGCGCGAGGGCCGGCGACCGTGCTCGCCGGGACCGCCTACAACGACGATCCGGGGGGCCGGGAGGACCTGATGTGGGCGCGCAAGGCGCTGCCCGCCCTGCCCTGCGTGCAGCACCGCGTTTTTTCGCTCGACGGGCTGCCCGGCTTCTACGCGGGCCTGTCCGCGGTGCGGACGTGTTTCGATGAGCCGTCCGACGCCCTTCGCGCCGCGCCCCGGATGGCGGCGATGATCACCGGAGCGCGGGAGCTGGGCGCCCGGGCGTACCTCACCGGGCTCGGCGGCGACCACCTGCTGACGTCCATGCCGGCCTGGGATCACACCATCCTGCGCCGGCATCCGGTCACCGCTCTGCGCCGGGTGCGCGCTCTGCAGCTCCTGGAGGACATGCCGGCCCGCACCGCGTTCGGGCCGCTGTTCCGGTCGGAGTCGTACGGCACCTGGTTGCGGCGCACGATCGCCGCGATGGGCACCCGTGACGAGTTCGCGGAACCCACGCTGCGCATCAGCTGGGGACACCGGATGTACTGGCCGCCCTGGCTCAGCTCCGGCCACCGGGCCGCCGTGCAAGCGCGGCTGCTGGCGATCGCCGCGACCGCCGAGCCGCTGTCACCGGCGCTGGGCGAACACGCCTACCTGCGCGCGATCCGGGACGGGGCGACCGTCGCCCGCGCCGCCGCGCAACTGGGCGCCGATCTCGGCGTGGCGTTCGAAGCACCCTTCTTCGACGATCGTGTCGTCGAGGCCTGCCTGGCGGTGCGGCTGCCGGACCGGTCCCACCCCCGCCGGTTCAAACCGCTGATGCGGGAGGCCATGCGCGGGCTGCTGCCCGACGACTTCCTGCGCCGCTCGCGGAAGACCGGCGGCACCGCGCAGGCTGTTCGCGGGTTGCGGGCCGGACGGGCCGAGTTGCAGAGCCTGTGCCACCACTCGTACCTGGCCGAGCACCACATCATCGACCGCGACGTGCTCGCCGCCCGCGCCTTCCCGGGCGAGCGGTGGGTGCCGGTGCGGGACCTCGATGCCACCCTGACCTGCGCCCTGTTCACCCGGAACCACGGCGACGCGACGGCGGCGAAGGGAGCGGACCGTGCCGATCACTCTGCGCGCTGAGGTCACATTCACCCCCACCGAGTACGGCGCCGTCCTGCTGGACCTGCGGACCGGACGCTACTGGCAGCTCAGCCGGACGGCGGCGGTGATCGTCGCGGCGGTGCGCGCCGGCCGGGGCCGGGACGGCGCCCTGGACGATCTCCGGGTCCGTTTCGACGTCGGGGACGACCGGCTTGTCCGGGACGTCGACACCCTGCTGGAGCAGTTGCGGGCCGGCGGATTGGCGGTGTGCTGACATGCCTGTCCTGCCCGACGACGATGTCGCCGTCCCGGTGCCGCACCGGCTCGTGGTCTCGGCCGCGGTCGGAGTGGCCCGCGTGCTGGCCCGGCGACGCCCCGCAGACCTGTGCCGGATCCTGGCGACGGTACGGCGAGGTGCGCCGCCGGCGAGTTACGCCGAAGCGCAGCGGGCTCGCAACCTGGTGCTGACCGTCAGCACGCGATGTTGCGGACGGAAGGCCTGTCTGCAGCGGTCGATCGCCACCTTCCTCGTCTGCCGCGCATGGGGCCGATCGGTCACCTGGTGCGCCGGAGTGCTCGCGGCCCCGCCGTTCACCGCGCACGCCTGGGTGGAGGCGTGCGGCCGGCCGGTCGACGAGTCGGGCGACGGCACGGCTCTCACCACGATCTGCTCGGTGTGACGACGCCGGGCTCACCGCGACGACCACGGTACTGACGCGGACGCGCACGTCCGCCGAGATCTGCCCGGCACGACCGTGCCGGGCCGGCGACTTCACCTGGGCTCAGGGAAGTCAGACCAGAAAGAGGTGTCCGGAATGTCCGAGACCTACGAGAGCCCCGTGCTGACGGAGCTCGGCGACTTCGCCGCCGAGACGGGCTACTACGACGAGCGCAACAACGACGAGATCGTCTGGTTCTTCGACAACTGGGGCTGATCCCGCCGCACCACCATCGGGCCGTGGCCGGCGCTGTGCCGGCCACGGCCTCCCGCCGAGGGCGACGCGGAGGAGGAAGCGTGGCAACGACCGTCCGGCCGGCCGAGGAGCGGGACACGTCCGCGCGATCGTGGGCCACTCTGTGGCGGTACGCGCGCCCGCACCGCGCGATCCTCGGGCTGACTCTGGTCCTCACCCTGCTCACCAGCGCTGCCGGCCTGCTCCAGCCGCTGGCGGCCCGGCATGCCCTCGACGCGCTGGCCGCCGGTGAAGGCCTCGGGCCCGTGCTCGCCCTGATGGTCCTGCTGATGGGCACATCCGCCGTGGTCAGCGGCTGGACCGTGTGGCTGCAGCGGCGGACCGCGGAACGCATCGTGCGGCAGGTGCGCCGCTCGCTGGCCGGGCGGCTGCTCCGGCTCCGGGTGGCCGAGCTGGACCGGACCGCGCCCGCCGACCTGGTGTCGCGGGTCACCGCCGACAGCGCCCTCCTGCAGAACGCCGCGAGCCAGGGCTTCGTCATGGTGGTCACCGGTGCGCTCACCCTGCTGGGGGCCTGCGTGCTGATGCTGGTGATCCAGCCGGTCCTGTTCGCGGCGACCGCGACGGCGCTCGCGGGGGTCGCGATCGCTCTCCGGTGGGTCATGCCGCGGATCCGGCGAGCGGTCACCGAGACCCAGACGGCCGTCGGGGAGCTGGGGTCGCGGCTGGACCGCTCCGTCGGTGCCCTCCGGACGGTCAAGTCGAACGCCGCGGAGGACCGGGAGGCGACGCTCGCCGACGAGACGATCGAGAGGGCGTACCGGTCCGGTTTGGGCGCGGCCCGCTACCACGCGGCCGCCGGCATCATCGGCACGAGCGGCATGCAAGGGGCATTCCTGACGGTCCTCGGCGCCGGAGGCGTGCTCGTCGCGAGGAACAGCATCGACGTGTCCTCCCTCATCGCCTTCCTGCTCTACGTCTTCTACCTGGCGGCACCGCTGGCCGCCCTCAGCGGCGGGCTGGCGCACCTGCAGCAGGGGCTGGGCGCGACCGTCCGCATCCGCGAGATCGAGACCATGGACGTGGAGGACGACGCGGGCCGGCCGGCGGTGGTCACCGCGCCGGCGCGGCCGCCGGCCGTGGAGATCCGTGAGGTGTCGTTCGCCTATCGGGGCCGCCCGCCCGCGCTGCGCCAGGTCTCGTTCCGCGCCGCGCCCGGCACCAGGACGGCACTGGTCGGGCTCTCCGGAGCCGGCAAAAGTACGCTTTTCGCGCTCATGCAGCGGTTCTACGAACCGGCCCAGGGCGTCATCGAGCTCGGCGGGCGCGACATCGCCACGATGAGCCGGGCGCAGGTACGCGCCGCGATGGCCTACGTGGAGCAAGACGCGGCCGTGCTGTCGGGAACCATCCGGGACAACCTGCTCTACGGCAGGCCCCGGGCGTCCGCCGGAGAGATCGCGGCGGCGCTCCGGGACAGCGGCCTCGCCGAGCTGGTGGATCGGCTCGACCAGGGCCTGGAGACGAGGGTCGGGCCGCGTGGGGTGCTGTTGTCGGGCGGTGAGCGACAGCGGCTGGCGATCGCCCGTGCTCTGCTGCGGCGGCCCTCGGTGCTCCTGCTGGACGAGGTGACCGCAAGCCTCGATGCCCGCAACGAACAGGCTCTGCGCGGCGTCATCGACCGCGTCGCCCCGGCCTGCACCGTCCTGCTCATCGCCCATCGGCTGTCGACCGTCACGTCGGCCGATCAGATCGTCGTGCTCGACCGGGGAGTCGTCCGCGCGACGGGGACCCACGCCGCTCTCCTCAAGTCCGACGCGCTCTACAGCGAGCTGGTGTCGACCCAGCTGCTGGCGGAGCCGGGCCCCGGGGTCGCCACGGGGGTCACCTGATGCCGGGCGCGCCGCCGAGCCGCCGGCTCACCCGGTCGGCGTTCGCCACACGGTGCTGCCGGACGTAGAGCCGATGGGCGTGGCGCCAGTGCTGCTCCGCGACGGCCGCATCGCCGAGTGCCGCGTGATTGTCGCCCAGGCACTCCAGTACGTCGGCCTCCATGTAGGTGAAGTCGAGCTCACGAAAGATCGTGAGGGCCTGCTCGTACCAGGAGACCGCCTCGCGGTGGTCGCCCGCCAGCCCGGCCGTGTACCCGAGGCTGTCCAGGATTCCGGCCTCGCAGTTGCGCTGACCGTCGAGCCGGGCGAGCCGCAGCGCGTCGTCGAGGTAGGGGCGGGCCTGCGCGTACCGGCCGAGGCGGGCCAGGCACCAGCCCACCCCGTTGAGGGCCTCCGCCTCGCTGACCTGGTCCCCCACCTCCCGGAACAGCCGCAGCCCCTCGATCGCGTGGTCCAGCGCCGGTGGCAGGTCCTCCGCCAGGTCGTGCACCCGGGAGAAGGTCCGGTGGATCTGTGCCTGCGCCGCCCGGTCGCCGGTCTGCCGGGCCAGGTGCAGCGCGCGGCCCAGCTGCCCGAGCGCCTCGTCGTGGCGGGAGGCGTGGGTCAAGGCGTGGGCGGAGAGACGCAGCGCCAAGCTCTCGGCCACCGGGTCGTGCAGGTGCCGGACCGCGGCCAGTCCGGCCTGCCAGGACGCTATGTGGTCGAGCACGTGCCCGCGCCAGCGCTGGTAGGTGTCCAGTGCCCAGGCCAGCTGCCAGGTCCTGTCCCACCACCGCCGGCGGGCAGCGAGTGCCTGCGCCTCCGTCATGGCGGCGTACTCGGCGTCCATCCAGGCCAGGACGGCGGCCTCGCCGGCGAGCGGGACGGCGGTGACACCTTCCGACATCGCCCCGAAGTCGTGCCGCGGCCGGGTCGGGTTGAGGACCCTGTCGCCCTCGGCCGCGGTGATCAGGAGAAAGTCGACCAGCCTGCGCAGACCCCTGTCCCGGTCGTCGCCGGTGAGATCCTGCCCGGCCCGTTCGACCAGATAGAGGCGGACCAGATCGTGCACGCGCCACCTCCCGGCGGTGTGCTCGGTGAGCAGGGAGTACCGGTGCAAGGCGCGCAGAGCGGCGGTGGCGTCTCGCTCGGGGAGACCGCTGACGGCCACGACGGCCGGGAGGCTGACATCGGCACCGGGCGCGAGGGCGGTCAGCAGCAGGACCCGGGCGTCGCGGTGGTCCAGCGCCGCGTACGACCAGGACAGCACGGCGCGGAGACCCGCTTGTGCATGGTCCTCCTCCAGGGCGGCGAGGCGGGTTCCCGCGTCCGCCAGCTCGCCGGCCACGGACGGCAGCGCCGACATCGGCCGGATCGCCGCCCGGGCGGCCGCGATGCCCAGGGCCAGCGGCAGCCCGCCGCACGCGGCGATCACGGTGGCGACCGAGGCGGCGTGCCCGGCCAGCCGCTGCTCGCCGAGGCGGCGAGCCAGCAGGGTCCGGGCATCGGCGGCGCCGAGCACGTCCAGCACGAGCGGCTCCGCGCCGTGGCTCCCGATCAGGCCGGTGAGAACGGCACGGCTGGTCACCAGCACGGTGGCGGACGCCGAGCCCGGCAGGAGGGGGGCCACCTGGGCACTGTCCCGGGCATTGTCCAGCACGACCAGGAGGCGCTTGTCCGCTGCCAGCGTGCGATAGAGGGCCGCCTGCGCGTCCACGCCGGCCGGCAGCGAACCGGGCGGTACGCCGAGGGCCGTCAGGAAACCGCGCAGCGCGACGGCACTGCTCAGGGGTTCGCCGCTGGGATCGAACCCCCTCAGGTTCACGAACAGCTGACCGTCGGGGAACAGGTGGCGATGCTTCTGGGCCCAGTGCACGACCAGCCAGGTCTTGCCGATCCCGCCGGTGCCGTGGACGAGGCAGACGGCGGGGCCCGGGCGACCCGTCCGGGACCGGGCCGAGACGGCGGAGAGGGTCGCCAGCTCCTGGTCACGTGCGCTGAAGACCGGTACGTCGGGCGGCAACTGAGCCGGGCGCGGCGGCCGGTGATCCGTGGCACGGACCACGCCGCCGGGGACCGGGAGCTCCTCGTCGCGCAGGATGGCCTCGTGCAACCGCTGCAGCTCGGCACCGGGGTCGGTGCCGAGTTCCGCGCGCAGCCCGGCGCGCAGACCGGCGAACAGCCGGAGCGACTCGGCGGTCCGGCCACTCGCGTGCAGGGCGGCCATCAGAGCTCCCGCCACGGGTTCGTCCAGCGGACGCCGGGAGGCCAGCTCGTAGAGGGCCTCGACGACGAGGACGGCACGCCCCGCCCGTACGGCCGCCCCGGACCAGCGGACCGTTGCTTCGGCGTACTGCCGGTGCCAGGCCTCCCGGACCTGCCGCGCCCAGCGGCCGGTGAGACCGGTCAGCGGTTCGCCACGCCACAGCGCCCGGGCGTCGCCGAGCAGCGACAGCCTGTCGTCGTCGGTCAGCGAGGGCTCACCGGCCCGCGCGGCGAGCTGCCGGAAACGCTGGTAGTCGATCTGGTGGGCGTCGAGGGCGAGCAGGTAGCCCCCGGAGCGGTGCAGCAACCGCCCCTGGGTTCCCTGCCCCGCCGCGAGCACCCGGCGCAGCCGGGCGAGATGGGAGTGCAATGTCCGGCGCGCACCCTCCGGCGGCTCGTCCCACACCCTGTCGATCAAGGTCTCCGGGCTGACCGTCCGTCCGACGTCGACGGCCAGTGCCGCGAGGACGTGCCGCCGCTGCGGCGGCCCGACCTCGTGGACCTCGTCGTCGAGCCGGACCTGGACCGGACCGAGCAGGAGGACGTCCACGGCGCTACCGGACGGTCAACCCGGTGCGGTGACTCCGGTGCGCGGCACTCTCCGATGAGGACATGGACACCAGTATGCGCGCTGACGCTCAGACCTCGACCAATTCTTCGCGCGGCGCCGCCGACGGGACGACCCGCGTCCGCGCCACGGGGATCAGCAGGGCGACCAGGAAGGCCGCGGCGCCCGCGCCGGCGAGCACCAGGAACGACGTCGTGTAGCCGGACTCCGCGGGCAGCCCGCCGGCGCCCGGGTGGGCGGTGACGATCGAGCTGACCAGGGCGGTGCCCAGCGACGCGCCGACCGTACGGATGTTGGTGTTCATGCCGCTCGCCGCGCCCGTCTGGTGCCGGGGCACCGCCTGGACGATGAGGTTGACCAGCGACGAGTAGACCAGGCCCATCCCGACGCCGAACACGGCGCCCGTGACGGCGATCGTCCAGTAGGCGTCGTGGGCCAGGGCGAGGGCCAGGCAGGACAGCGTCGCCAGCCCGGCGCCCACGAGCACCTGCGCCTTGCTGCCCAGCCAGCGCGACAGCGGGCCGCTGGCCGAGCCGGAGACGGCCATGGTCACCATCATCGGCAGCATCAGCAGGCCGGCGGTCGTGACGGTGGCGCCGAAGCCGTAGCCGCTGGCGGCCGGCACCTGCAGCAGCTGCGGGAGGAAGGCGAAGATGCCGAACATCGCCGCGCCGAACAGCAGGGCGACCAGGTTGGTGGTCCAGACGGCGGGCAGGCGCATCATGCGCATGTCGATGAGCGGGTTGGCCGAGCGCAGCTCCGCGACGAGCCAGCCCGCGAAGAGCACGGCCGCGGCGCCGAGCAGCCCGAGGGTCCTGGTGTCGCCCCAGCCCCACGTGGAGCCCTTGCTCAGCGGCAGCAGCAGCGCCACGAGCCAGCCCGAGAGCAGCACGGCCGACACCCAGTTCAAGCGCCCCGGCATCCGTACGGGCGAGGGCGGGACGACCCGCCACGCGACCGCGGTCACCACGACCACGACGGCCATCGGGATCCAGAACAGCCAGCGCCAGTCGAGCACCCCCACGATCGGGCCCGCGAGCACGATGCCGATGCCGCCGCCGGTGGCGATGACCGCCGCCAGCACGCCGACGGCCGAGGCCACGCGCGCGGGCGGGAACTCGTCGCGGATGATGCCGAACGACACCGGGAAGACCGCGCCGCCCAGGCCCTGCACCACCCGGGCCGCGATGAGGACGCCCACGTTCGGGGCGAGGGCGGCCAGGGCGCATCCGGCGACGATGGCCCCGAGCGCGACGAGCAGCGTGCGGTCCTTGCCCACCATGTCGGCGACGCGGCCGAGCAGCGGCGTGGACACCGAGGCGCTGAGCAGCCAGGCGGTGAGCACCCAGGTGACCGTGCCGGCGTCGGTGTGCAGGTCCTGCCGGATGGTCGGCAGCACCGGTGTGACGAGCGACTGCATCAGCGAGAACGCAGCCGCGGCGGCAGCCAGCACGGTGAACGTCACGCGCGGCGCCGCCTGATAAAGTCGAGGCATGCCTCCAGATTAGTGGAGGGGTTCCTCCGGTTGGCAACTCCGGAGTCTGTGAGGAGGGTCTCCATGTCCGCGCTCCCGGTCCGCCGCCCCCAGCGCGCCGATGCCCGCCGCAACTTCGACGCCCTGCTGGCCGCGGCTCGCACCGCCTTCGCCGAGCAGGGCACCGACGCCAGCCTCGAGGACATCGCCCGCCGCGCCGGCGTGGGCATCGGCACCCTCTACCGCAACTTCCCGACCCGCCGCGACCTCTTCGAAGCCGTGTACGTCGAGGAGGTCGACCAGCTCGCCCGCGTCGCCGCCGACGTGGCCGGGCTCCCCCCGTGGGACGCCCTCGTCACGTGGCTGCACCGCTTCGTCGACTACGCCGTCACCAAACGAGCCGTCGTCGAGGCCCTCAACCGCGAGTCCGAGATGTTCGCCACCTGCCGCGCCACCATGTACGCAGCCGGCGAACCCCTCCTCCACCGGGCCCAGCAGTCCGGCGCCGTCCGCCCCGACGCCCGCTTCGACGACATCCTCCGCCTGGTCAGCGGCCTCACCGCCGCCGCGTACACCGACGACACCCAGCGCGACCGCGTCCTCGCCCTCGCCCTCGACGGCCTGCGCTCCTAGAACCGTCCCGCCGAACGGCTCACGATCCCGGCGCCCCCGCCGAACGGACGGGTGATGGGTACGTGGATCCGGACCGGGCCGGCTGCCGCCGCGAGCGTGCTCGCCTGCGCGCTTCTGCTGGTCGTCCAGCAGGCGTGGTACTTCGGCGGGTGGGGCGGCGACGAGGTCGGCAGGCTGGTGACCGACGCCTCGTACGTCCCGCAGGCGCTCGTCTTCACCGTGCTGGCCGTCCGGGTGGCGCTGTCGGAGCGGCAGGAGCCGCGGACCCGGCGCGCGTGGCTGGTGATCGCCTTCGCGTTCGGCTGCCAGCTGGCCGCGCACTGCTCGTGGTTCGTGCAGGAGCACGTCACGCACACCACCGGCTACCCGTCGCCCGCCGACTACTTTTTCCTGCTCTTCTCGCCGTTCATGTTCGCCGGGCTGCTCATGCTGCCCGGGCAGTCGCGGCGCCGGCGCGACCGGCAGAAGCTGGCGCTGGACGTGCTGATCGTCGGCGCCGGCGGGTTCATGGCGCTGTGGTACCTGCTGCTCGGACCGATCCTCAACGCGCCCGGCCTGAGCTGGTGGGAGCGCTCGTTCACGGCCGCGCTGCCGGTCGGGGACCTGCTGCTCGTCCTGGCCATGTCGACCGCCATGCTGCGGCGTCACCAGCCGGAGACGCCGGCCCCGATGCTGCTGCTCGCCGGGTCGATCGCGCTGACCGTGACCGCCGACGTCTCCTACACCTGGATCCAGCTGCACGGCCGCTTCACCGGCGGCTCGTGGCCGGACCTGCTGTGGCTGGCCGGCTGCTTCCTGCTCGTGGTGGCGGCGGACCAGCAGTACCGCCGGCCGCGGCGCTCCGGACCGAGGCGCGGCGACCGCAACCCGGTGTTCATCCTCCCGTACGCGGCCAGCGTCGCCGCCTACGTCCTGCTCGCCGAGCAGTCGTCGCACCTGCCGCTCGACCCGTACGGCGGCATGATCCTGGGCTCCGCCGTGCTCACCCTGCTGGTGATGGCCCGGCAGTTGCACGCGCTGCGCGACAACCGGGAGATGGCCGTCACCGACGGGCTGACCGGCCTGGCCAACCGCACCCTGGTCACCCAGCGCCTGGAACAGATCGCCCGGCAGCCGATCCGCCCCGGCCACCACACCGCGGTCATGCTCGTCGACCTCGACCGGTTCAAGCCCATCAACGACACGTTCGGCCACGAGGCGGGCGACGCCGTGCTGGTCGCCGCCGCGAACGCCATGCGCTCGGTGATCCGCGACGGCGACCTGGCCGGGCGGCTCGGCGGCGACGAGTTCGCGGTGCTGCTGCATCACCTGCCGTCGCGGGAGGTCGCCGGGGCGGCCGCCGCCCGGCTGCTGGAGGCGCTGCGCACGCCGGTGATCTTCGGCGAGCACGTGCTCATGGTCGAGGCGAGCATCGGCGTGGCGGTCCGCGAGGACCCGGAGACCTCCGGCGAGACGCTGCTGCAGCAGGCCGACACCGCCCTGTACGCGGCGAAGCGCGCCGGACGCGGCCGGTTCGAGTACTTCTCGGACGTGCTGGACACCAAGGCGCGCGAGGCCGACCTGCGCCGGGCCGTCGCCGGGGACGAGCTGGTGGTCTACTTCCAGCCCGCGGTCGCGCTGGTCACCGGCGAGCTGCTGGGCGCCGAGGCGCTGGTCCGGTGGAACCATCCGGTGCGCGGGCTGCTCGGCCCCGGCGAGTTCATCGACCTGGCCGAGGAGACCGGCGCCATCGTGCCGCTGGGCGCCTGGGTGCTGCGCGCGGCCTGCCGGGAGGCGGCCGGCTGGCGGGCCGCGTCCCCCGGCGCCGAGGCGCTGCGCCTGTCGGTGAACCTGTCCCCGAAACAGGTCGCCCAGGCCGACCTGGTGCAGACCGTCGAGACCATCCTGGCCGAGACCGGCTTCCCGGCGGACCGGCTCACCCTCGAGATCACCGAGAGCGTCATCCTGCAGCCCGACCCGCTCATCATCGGGCGGCTGCAGGCGCTGCGCGATCTCGGCATCCGGCTGGCCGTCGACGACTTCGGCACCGGCTACTCGGCCCTGAGCTACCTGCGCAGCCTGCCGGTCACCACGCTGAAGATCGACCGCTCGTTCGTGACCGGCATCGCCGACGACGCCGAGGCCCGCTCGGTGTGCGAGGCGGTGGTCCACCTGGGCGGGGCCTTCAAGATGACCGTCGTGGCCGAGGGCATCGAGACGGCCGAGCAGGCCGCCGCCCTGATCGACATGGGCTGCACCATCGGGCAGGGCTTCCACTTCTACCGGCCGCTGCCCCCGGCCGAGGCCGCCGCCGTGGTCCACCGCCAGGCCAGCGCCGTGGGCTAGGGTCGGACCATGCGCCACGCGGTGAATCTGCCGGTGATCGGGGAGTACGCGGACCCGCGCGTGCTGGTGCGGCTGGCCCGGGAGGCCGAAGGCGCCGGCTGGGACGCCGTCTTCGTGTGGGACTCCCTGGTCTTCGACCTGACGACCCGGCCGCCGGTGACCGACCCGTGGGTCGCCCTGGCCGCGATCGCGGCGAGCACCGAGCGGATCCGGATCGGCACCATGGTCGCCCAGCTCGCCCGCCGCCGCCCCTGGAAGGTCGCCCGCGAGGTCGTCGCCCTCGACCAGCTCTCGGCCGGCCGCATGATCCTGGGCGTGGGCCTCGGCTTCTCCGGGGAGGCGGAGTTCGAGCAGTTCGGGGAGGACGGCGACGCCCGGGTCCGGGCCGCCAAGCTCGACGAGTGCCTGGCCATCGTGCACGGCCTGTGCACCGGCGAGCCGTTCGCCTTCACCGGCGAGCACTACACCGTCCGGGAGACCACCTTCCTGCCGCGGCCGGTGCAGGACCGGATCCCGGTGTGGGTGGCCGGTTACTGGCCGAACAAGCGCCCGTTCCGCCGGGCCGCCCGCTGGGACGGCGCCGCACCGGTCGAGATGGACATCCGGGACGACGGCTTCTCCATCCTGCCCTCGTCGCCCTCGTCCGCGCGCACGATGATCGACTACATCCGCGAGCACCGCACGACCGACGGCCCGTACGACGTCATCGTCAGCCGCACCCTGCCGCGCGACCCCGGCACGCTGATCTCCGAGTACGAGGCGGCCGGCGTGACGTGGCTGCTACGCGACATGCTGCCCTGGGAGACGCCGCTGGAGGAGGCCTTCCGCATCGTCCGCGCCGGCCCGCCCGGCTGACCGGGCCCGGTGGGCCCGGTCGATGCTTTGCCCCCAGTACGTCCCGGCCACCATGAGCGCCGACCCGATCCCCGCCAGGACGGTGACGCGCTCGCCGCCGAGACCGATGCCGATCACGAACGCCCAGACCGGTTCGGTGCCCAGCAGCAGGCTGGCCCGGCTCGCCGAGGTCTGCTGCACTGCCCACGTCTGCGCGAGGAAGGCGAACACGCTGCAGAACAACGCGAGATAGACCAGCTGCGCCCAGACCGAGGCGCCGACCTGGGTCAGCATCGGCAGGCTGCCCGCGGCGGGCCCCACGAGCAGGGCCGCGCCAACGACCATCTGGACGGCCGTCACCTGCAGCGGCCGTACGGCCCGGCCCCGCGTCAACCGCCCGACCAGCACGACGTGTCCCGCGCGTACCACCGCGGCGGCGAGGATCAGCAGGTCACCGCCGCGCGGGCGCTGGAACCCGGTGCCGGCCATGAGCAGCGTGACGGCCGACAGGCACACGCCCGTGGCGGCGAAGAAGCTCAGGGGCAGCCGCCTCGTGCCCGCCGCACCGTCCAGCAGCGGAGTGAGCACGATGGTGAGGCTGATGATGAGGCCGGCGTTGGCGGCGCTGGTGTACGCGACGCCGTACGTCTCCAGCGTCAGCACAGCCGCCTGCGTCACTCCCAGCAGCCCTCCGGCCCGCACCTCGTCCCGAGTGAACCGCCGTTTGCCGACAATGCCGAGGCAGGCGACCGCTGAGATCGCATACCGGGCGACCAGCACCACCAGGACGGGCAGCACGGAGGTAGCGGTTTTCGCGGCCAGATAGCTGGAGCCCCACACGGCGGCGACCAGGAGAAGCACCATGTCGGTGCGGCGACCCTTGAGCACGCCTCCACCCTGCGCGCCCGTGACCTTGAAGCCCAGACCGATCTTCTTCAACGACCTTGAAGCATCACTACACTGGTACGGGTGAACGAGCGGCAGCTGCAAGTCCTGCGCGAACTCGGCGAGCTGGGCAGCGTCACCGCGACGGCCGAAGCGCTCCTGATGACCCCGTCGGCGGTCTCCCAGCAGCTACGCCTGCTCCAACGCTCGATCCCGGTCCCCCTCACCGAACGCGACGGCCGCCGCCTGGTTCTCACCGCCGCCGGCCGCACCCTGGCCGCCGCGGCGATCGAGGTGGAAACCGCCCTCGCCCGGGCGCGCAGCACCATCGACGAGTTCACCGGCCGCCCCGACGCCCACGTGTCAGTGACGGCGTTCCACAGCGCGGCCGCCACCTTCTTCCCCCTGCTGCTCGCCCTCGCCGGTCCCGGACGCCCCCACCTCGCCCTCGCCGACAACGACGTCGCGCAGGACCAGTTCCCGCGGCTGACCCGGGAGTACGACCTCGTCCTGGCCCACCACCTCGGCCCCGCACCCCGATGGCCGGACACCGTGGTCGCGACCACGCTGCTGCGCGAACCACTCGACGTGGCGCTGCCCCGCGACCACCCCCTGGCCGCCAAGCCGCACCTCGGCCCGCACGACGTCGCGGACCAGCCCTGGGTCACCGTCCACGACGGCTTCCCGCTGCTGGCCCCCCTCGACGCCGTCGCCGCCGCCGCGAACCGCCCCCTCACCCTCGCCCACCGCCTCAACGACTTCACCGCGGCCGCCGAAGTGGTGGCGGCGGGCGGCGGCCTGGCCCTGATGCCCCGCTGGACCGCCCGCCCCCACCCCGCCCTGACCCTGCGCCCCCTCACCGGCATCCCCGCCCGCCGCCACATCGACGTCCTTCACCGCCCCGACCGGGCAGCCCGCCGAGCGGTCCGGACGATCCTGACCGACCTCCACCAAGCAGCCGCCACCATCCAGAGCCGCGACACTCCCGTGGACCCACCGCCGCCGGCGTGACCGGAACGATCAACGCCGATAGCGTGCGGGGGTGACATCGGGAACGGAGCGGCCGCTGCGCGGGCGGGCGGCGGAACTGGCGGCTGTCGAGGCGGCCGTGGTCGATGCCAAGGAGGGCCGCGGGACGGTCCTGCTGGTCGAGGCGGGGCCCGGCTTCGGCAAGACCCGGCTGCTCGCCGAGGCGGTCCGCCTGGCCGGCGCGGCGGGTCTGCGGTGCGGGTCGTCCGGCTCCGACGCGGATGCGAGCGCCGACCCGATGGCGACGCTGTTCCGGGCGTTGTTCGCCGGGGCGGATCCGGTCCTCGACGCGACCGGCCTGACGCAGCTGCGGACCCGGTCGCCGATCTGGTACTGGATCCTCTTGGAGCTGCAGGAGCTCCTCGAGCGGGCGGCGATGCGCGGGCCGATCCTGATCTGTCTCGACGATCTCCAGTGGGCGGACTCCGGCACGATCGAGGCGCTGCGGGTGCTGCCCGCCCGCACGGCCGGGCTGCCGATCGTGTGGCTCGCCGCCTACCGGGCCCGCGAGGCGTCTCCCGCGCTGCTCCGGGCCGTCGCGGAGCAGCAGGCCGGGCGGCTGGTCCTCGGCCCGCTGGACCCGGCCGCCGTCGCCGAGGTCGCGACCGACGTGCTGGGCGAGGCGCCGACCGCGGCCCAGCTCAGCACGGCGCACCGGGCCTCGGGCAATCCGTTCCTGGTGGTGGAGCTGCTCCGGGCACCGGGCGGCGAGGATCCACCGCCGGGCCTGCGCGACCGGGTGCGCGAACGGCTCAGCACGCTGAGCCCCCTGGGCCGGCAGGCCGCGTACGCGGCGGCGGCGCTCGGGCGGTCGCTGGCCTTCGACCACCTCGCCGGCATGCTCGGCGCCCCGGCGACCGCGGTGCTCGAGCCGGTCGGCGAGCTGATCCGGGCCGAGATCCTGACCGATGACGACGGCAAGCTGCAGTTCCCGCACGATCTGATCCGTGAGGCGGTCGGCGCGTGTGTTCCGCGGGCCGCCCGTGAGGCGCTCGCCCGGCAGGCCGCCGAGGTGCTGCTCGCCTCGGGCGCCACGCCGCTGGAGGTCGCCACCCGCCTGTCGGCCAGCGCCCGCCCGGGTGACCGGGCCGCCGCCCGGACCCTCGGGGCGGCCGCGCAGGCCGTCGCGCCGACCGACCCGCTGGGCGCCAGCGAGCTGACGCGGACCGCGCTGGCGCTGACCCCTCCCGGCGACCCCGAGCGTTCCGCGCTGGTCGCGACCACGGCGGTGCTGCTGCACGCCGCCGGCCGGGACACGCAGGCGCGCGACTTCGCCGCGGCCGAACTGGGCGCGGCGCTGCCGCCGGAGGCCGAGGCGTCGGTGCGGCTCGGGATCGCCCAGATGTACTCGTTGCCGGCCGACTTCCGGGTCGGCGCGAGCCGGGTCGCGCTGGCGTTGCCCGGCGTCTCCGAGCCGATGCGGGCCCGGCATCTGGCCGTCCTCGTCCTCAGCCTGGCCGCGGCCGGCCGCATCGCCGACGCCGGGAAGGCCGCGGCGCGGGCCGACCCGGTGGTCCGCGCCACCGGGGACCCTCAGGCCGCGATCAGCCTGGAGTTCGGGCGGCTCGCGATCGCCGAGGGGACCTTCGACTACCCGGCGATGTCGCTGCGGATCAACGAGATCAGCCGGCTCTCGGGCGGCTCCGAGCGGAACACCGAGGTGCAGGCCTCGCAATGGTTCCGCAGCAGCCTGCTGGCGCACCTGGACCGGTTCGACGAAGCCGCGCGCGTGGTCCGGCGCGGGCAGGAGATCGCGGTACGCGACCGGCAGGCCTGGATCGCACCGCGGTGGGACATCTGGCACGGCTGGCTGCTCCTGCAGCAGGGGCGGCTGACCGACGCCGTCGCCGCACTCGACGGCGCTTTCAGCGCGGAGGGGCTGGAGGTGGCTCTGGCCCTGCCGGACGCGACCGGGCTCGCCGCGCTCGGCATCGCCGCGATCCACACCGGCGACAGGCACCTCGCCGGCAAGTGCGCGCAGATCGCCCGGGCCACCCTCGCGGCCCGGGCCTTCGACGACGGCCGCCGGCACGTCACCTGGTTGCTGGCCCGGCAGGCCCTGGCCCGCGGTGACGCGGCAGCCGCCCGCGCCGAGCTGCGCGCCGCCGGACCCTCCGACGACCTGGACGTGCTGCCCCGGCTGTCCCGGGACGTCACCACCGAACCGCACCTGGTCCGCCTCGCCCTCGCCGCCGGGGACGCCGCCCTCGCGGCGGCCGCCGTGGCCGGCGCCGAGGAACGGGCCCGCCGCAACCCGGGCGTGGCGGCGATCGCCGCGTCGGCCGCCCACTCCCGCGGGCTGCGCGACGGCGACCCGGACCAGGTCAGGGCCGCCGTGGACCTGCTCGCCGGGGGTACCCGGACGCTCGCCACCGCATCCGCGGCCGAGGACCTCGGGCGGCTCTCCCGGGGTGCCGCCGCGGTAGCCGCATTCGATCAGGCCGCCACCTTGTACACCGCCGCCGGGGCGACCTGGGACGCCGACCGGGCCAGGCGGCGGTTGTGGCAGCTGGGCGTGCGCCGGCGGGCCGAGGTGCGCCACGGATGGGAGTCGCTGACCCACGCCGAGCTGGTCGTGGCCCGGTCGGCGGCCGAGGGGCTGACCAACCGGGAGACGGCGGAACGTCTCGGCGTCTCGCCGCACACGGTCAACACCCACCTGCGGCACGTCTTCGCCAAGCTGGACGTCCATTCCCGGGTGGAGTTGGTCCGGATCGTCCTGGCCCACGAGTGATGTCCTCGCACGACCGTGCGATGCGCGGCACCCCCCGCCGCTGACAAGCTCGCACCCATGGCGCTCGTCCTCGACACGACAACCATCGCGCCGCGCGAGCGGGCCGAGGCCGTGCGGGCCGCGATGCGGTACGCGCGGGTCCCGGCCCTGCTCACCCACGAGACCGAGGAGCGCGTCCACGCCCGCCTCGACGTCTGGGAGCTCGGCGGCACCGCCACCCTGTTGCATCGCACCAGCTCCGGCCTGGTGTTGCGGCGCACCCCGCGGCAGGTCCGGGAATGTGCCGAGGACCGGATAGGCCTGGTCGTCCTGAGCCCGGGCCGGTGGAGCTTCGGCCAGCACGGTGAGCGGCGACATGAGCAGACCGCACGCTGGGAGGCGCTCGTCGTCGACCACGCGGCGGCATACGACTTCGGCCGCTACGGCGACGGCTCCACCTACGCGGTCAACCTCGACCACGCCGCGCTCGGCCTGCCACGAGAGCTGATCCACGCGGCGTCCGGGCGGCTGCCCAGCAGCCCGCTGTACCGGCTGCTCGTCGATCACGTGCGGGGCGTCGCGCGCGACATCGACGCCGTGCTGCCCGGCGCCGCCGGGCAGATGCTCGGCGCGGCCACATTGGAGCTGGTCCGCGCGCTGGTGGCCGGCGCCGCCGACTCCCGCCACCCGCGACCCGACGACGACGCGGGCGCCCTGCTCGCGCAGACCAAGATCTACGTACGGCGGCACTTCGCCGACCCCGGCCTGAGCCCGCTGCGGATCGCCCGCGCCCACGCGGTCTCCGTGCGCCGGCTCTACGCGGTCTGGGCCGCCGACCCGCAGAGCCTCGCCGGGCACATCATGGCCGTCCGCCTGGAGGCGGCGAGGTCCCGCCTGGCGGCGCCGTCCCCGCGTCCGCCCACGATCGCCTCCGTCGGGCACGCCTGCGGTTTCGCCGACATGGCCCACTTCGCCCGCCGGTTCCGCCAGGCGTACGGCATGACGCCGCGCGAGTGGCGCCGCGACGCCCGCGACGCACCATCGCGCATCCCGGCGGCACAACTGGCCTGATCCCGTGCACACAGCGGCCATTCGCGGGCGCCCGGCGTCAATAGCGTCAAGGTCACGTCATCTCGGAGCGCGAGGAGCACCGCATGTCAGATCTGCCCCACATCACCCGGTCGGCGGCCGACCAGGTCGAGGCCGCCAACGCGTCCGGGCTGCGGCCCGTCGTGTTCATCCACGGCCTGTGGCTGCTGCCGTCGAGCTGGGACCGGTGGGCCCGGGTCTTCGCCGACGCCGGCTACGCACCGGTCTCCCCCGGCTGGCCCGACGACCCGGAGACCGTCGAGGAGGCCAACGCGCACCCGGAGGTCTTCGCCGGCAAGAGCGTCGGCGACGTCGCCGACCACTACTCCGAGATCATCGCCGGGCTGACCCGCAAACCCGCCGTGATCGGCCATTCCTTCGGCGGCCTGCTCACCATGATCGTCGCCGGCCGGGGCCTGGCCGCGGCCTCCGTGGCGATCGACTCGGCGCCCTTCCGCGGCGTGCTGCCGTTGCCGTTCTCGGCGCTCAAGGCGTCCTCCCCGGTGCTGGGCAACCCCCTCAACCGGCACCGGGCCATCCCGCTGACCTACGACCAGTTCCGCTTCGCCTTCGCCAGCGCGGTCAGCGAGGAGGAGGCGCAGGTCCTCTACAAGGAGTTCGCGGTCCCGGCGTCGGGCGAGCCGCTGTTCCAGGCCGCCGCGGCCAACCTCAACCCGTGGACCGAGGCCAAGGCCGACTACCAGAACCCCGAGCGCGGACCGCTGCTGATCATCGAGGGCATCGGGGACAACACCTCACCGCCGGCGATCAACCGGGCCGCGTTCAAGCTGCAGTCCGAGAACGAGGGCGTCACCGAGATCGCGTCGATCGAGAACCGCGGCCACTCCCTCACCATCGACGGCGGCTGGCGCGAGGTCTGCGACACCGCCCTGGCCTTAGTCCGGAGGTTCGCGTGAGGAAGCGACTGCTGGGCCTGCTCACCGCGTTCGCCCTGATCGCCGGAGTGACGCCGGCCGTCACCACGGCGGCGCTGGCCGGCGGCAAGACGGGCCCGAAGCCGACGATCGTCTTCGTGCACGGCGCCTTCGCCGACGCGTCCGGCTTCGGCGACAGCATCGCGGCGCTGCAGCGCCTCGGCTACCCGGTCTACGCCCCGCCGAACCCGTTGCGCAGCCTGACCGGCGACGCCGAATCCCTGCGGACGTTCCTGAGCACGCTCACCGGGCCGATCGTGCTGGTCGGCCATTCGTACGGGGGCGCCGTCATCACGAACGCGGCGACCGGGAACCCCCACGTGCGGTCGCTGGTCTACATCGCCGCGTACGCCCTGCAGGAGGGTGAGTCGGTCGCCGACGCCAACGCCCTCGGCGGCGGGCACTCGTCGTTGCTGGAGAACATCGACCTCAAGCCCTATCCGGGGGCGCCGCCGGTGCCGCAGTCGCCGACCGGACTGGACATGGACGCGTACATCAGGCAGGACGCCTTCCGTCAGGTCTTCGCCGCCGACGTGCCGCCGGCCCAGGCGGCCGTCCTGGCTGCCGGCCAGCGCCCGGGCACCTTGGTCTCGCTCGGCACGCCGTCGGGCCCGCCGGCCTGGCGCACGATCCCCTCCTGGTACCTGGTCGCCGGGAACGACAGGACCATCCCGCCGGAGGCGGAACGCTTCATGGCCGCCCGGGCGAAGGCGCGCACCGTCGAGATCGCCAGCTCGCACGCGGCGATGGTGAGCCACCCGCGGGAGGTGACCGCCCTGATCCTGGCCGCCGCCCGCTGACCGGCCCTGCCGGGCCCGGCGGACCCAGAGGTCGGCCGCCCGCTGACCGGCCCCTGCCGGGGCCCGGCGGACCCGGAGGCCGGGGCCGGGTGAACGAAGACGACCGGCCGCACTCCGCAGTGGAGTGTGGCCGGTCGTCACAGCGCCGGTCAGTGGGCGGCGGGCTGCGGGGTGAGGGGCGGCTCGGGCTCGGGAACCTTGCGCTCCAGGGCCGTGCCCTCCACGTCGAGCACGGGCAGCCAGCTCAGCCACCGCGGCAGCCACCAGGCGGCGCGGCCCAGCAGGCCCAGGGCCGCCGGGACGGCGATCATGCGGACGATCAGGGCGTCGAAGAGGATGCCGAGGGCCAGGGCGAAGGCGATCGGCTTGATCGTGTCGTTGCCCTCCGGGACGAAGCCGGCGAAGACCGAGAACATGATGGTGGCCGCGGCGACGACGACCGGGGCGGCCTGGCGGAAGCCGGTCACGATGGCGTCGCGGGGGGCGGCGCCGTGGGCGTGGGCCTCGTGCATGCGGGAGACCAGGAAGACCTGGTAGTCCATGGCGAGGCCGAAGAGGATGCCGATGACGATGATCGGCGAGAGGCTGAGCAGCGGGCCGGTGGTCTCGGCGTTGACGATCTGCTGCAGCCAGCCCCACTGGAAGACGGCGGTGGTGGCGCCCAGGGCGGAGCCGATGGTGAGCAGGAAGCCGAGGACGCCGACGACCGGGACCAGGATCGAGCGGAACACCAGGATCAGCAGCACCAGGGCGAGCCCGACGACCAGGACGAGGTAGCGGGGCAGGGCGTCCTCGAGCTTCTGGGACACGTCGACGCTGACCGCGGTCTGGCCGGTGACGTAGACGCCGTCCTGGCCCTCGAAGCTGTCGCGCATCGCGTGGACGAGGTCCACGGTGGAGGCGCTGTCCGGCTCGGAGGCGGGGATGACGGTGATGAGGGCGGCGTTGCCGGCCTGGTTCGGGGTGGGCGGGGCGACCAGGGCGACGTCGTCGAGGCCCTGGACCTGCTGGGCGAGGGCCGTGGCGCGCTCGGGGGCGCCGTCGACGAGCACGAGCAGCGGGCCGCTGAAGCCGGGGCCGAAGTGCTGGGCGATCAGCTCCTGGGCCTTGGCCTGGGTGCTGCCCTCGGCGGGCGGCTGGATGAGCGAGGTGCGCATGGAGAAGAACGGGATCGACACGACGGCGAGGACGGCGACGGCCAGCAGCAGGCTCACCACGCGATGGCGGGTGACGGCGGCGGCCCATCCCTTGTAGAAGCCGCGCCCGTCGGAGGCGGGGACGGGGGCGGCGGCCGTGCGCAGCTTGCGGGGCAGGGCGCGCCGGCCGATGAAGCCCAGGACCGCCGGGACCAGCGTGATGGCGATCAGCACGGCGACGACGATCGTGCAGGCGGCGGCGATGCCCATCTCGGTGAGGAACGGGACCCCGGCGACGGCGAGACCGGCGAGCGCGATGACGACGGTGATGCCGGCGGTGACGACGGCCGAGCCCGCGGTGCCGACGGCGAGGGCGGCGGCGTCCTGCGGCGTACGCCCGTGCAGCAGCTCCTGCCGGTGCCGCGTCACGATGAACAGGGCGTAGTCGATGCCGACGGCGAGGCCGAGCATGACGGCGAGGATGGGGGTCGTCGACTGCAGGTCCACGAAGCCGGTCAGCGTGGTGATGCCGAGGGCGCCGATGCCCACGCCCACGACGGCGGTGAGCAGGTTCATGCCGGCGGTGACCAGGGACCCGTACGTGAGGGCCAGCACGAGCAGCGCGACGACCACGCCGATGGCCTCGGCCGGGCCGCCGATGTCCGCCGCGTTCTCCTGGCTGGCCTCGCCGGTGATCTCGACGGTCAGGCCCGAGCCCCCGGCGGCGGCGACCGTGTCGAGCAGCTGCGCACGCTCGGCGTCGGTGATCTCGGTGGCCACCACCGGGTACGTCACCGTGCTGTACGCGGCGGTCTGGTCCTGTGACACCGCCGGCGCCTGCGGGTCCAGCGGGTTCGAGGCGCTCGCGACGCCGGGCAGCTTGCCGAGCTGCGCGACGAGGGCGGCGACCTTGCCGGCGTTGGCCTGGTCGGTGATCTTGGTGCCGTCGGGGGCGGCCATGACGACCTGGGCGGTCGCGCCGTTGGCGCCGTCGCCGAAGCGCTCGTCGATCAGGTGCAGGGCGGTCGTCGACTCCTGGCCCGGGATGCTGAAGGTGCTGACCGTCTTGCCGGACAGGAAGACGGCGCCCGCCACGGTGGCGAGCAGCACCACGAGCCAGACGGCCGTGACGAGCAACCGGTGCCGGAACGCGCCCAGGCCCAGTCGGTGCAGGAAGGTGGCCACGAGAGGTCCTTTCAGGTCGCCGGGCGCGGGTGCCCGAGCGCGTCGAAGGCGGCCGCGACGAGGTGCTCGCGCACCTCGCCGGCGGGAAGGTCACGGCAGGCGAGGGCGGCGACGGCGAGCGCGCCGAGGGCCCCCACGACCCGCACGCCGCGAGCGACGTCGGGGAAGGTGTCGGGCACGGCGAAGGCCGCCAGCAGCACCGCGCCGACCTCGTCGAGCAGGGGCGAGTCGCCGTGCTCGGCGGCCCGGCTGAACGAGTTGAGCACCACGGCGATCATGCCGGGGTGGCGCAGGGCGACGTCGGCGAGCGCGGTGAGCACCGCGCGGTCGCGGGCGGGGCCGGGCGGCAGGTCGCCGGGGCGGGCGGCGACCTCGCGCAGCAGCGCGGTGCAGCGCTCGGCGACCGCCGCCCAGAGCGCTTCCTTGCTGGGGAAGCGGTGCAGCAGCCCGGTCTTGGAATAGCCCGCCGCGTCGGCGATGCGCTGCACGGAGGTTTCACGGAACCCGTGCCGGGCAAACAGGGCGGCGGCATGGTCGACGATCTCGTCGTCGATCTCCTGCCGGGTCGGGCGGGGCATAGGGACCAAGGTAGTCCGTCAGGGACCAATCTGGTCCGGGAACCGGCGTAACGGTCCTCACAAAAGACGAGGGAACTTCTTTTACAGGTACGAGCCGGAGCGGCGCTTCTGCGCGTACATGGCGTGGTCGGCCTCGGCGGTCAGGACGGCCACGTCGGCTCCCGGCTCGCCCAGCGCCCAGCCCACGCTCGCGCCCACCTGATAGGCCCCGGCGGCTCCGGCGATCGGCTCGGCGAGCGCCGAACGCAGCCGTTCGGCGGTGCGGGAGAGCGGTGCCGCCAGGGCGGGCCCGGTCAGCACGGCCACGAACTCGTCGCCGCCGGTGCGCGCGATGACGTCCGCGTCGGGCAACTCACGGCGCAGCCGGTCCGCCACGGCCACCAGCACCTCGTCGCCGGCCTCGTGCCCGTACGCATCGTTGATCTTCTTGAAGCCGTCCAGGTCCACCACCAGGACACCCACCCGCTGGCCACGCCGCCCGGGCGGCGTGGCCGCCTCGGAGCGCGTGCGCAGCAGCGCGCGGTTGGCCAGGCCGGTGAGCGAGTCGTGGGTCGCGGCGTACTGCGCCTCGGCCTGGCTGCGCTCGAGGGCCGAGTGCAGCCGCGCGTGCTGGATGGCGATGGCCGCGTGCTCGGCGAAGAGCGCCAGGATCTCCTGCTGCTCCGGGCCCGGGCGGCGCAGCCCCGCGGGCAGGTCGACGCTGAGCACCCCGAGCCACTCCCCCGACGGCGCGTACAGCGGCGCGAAGAGGCAGTCCTCCGGATGCCACATGTCCGGGTCCTCGCTCGGCTCGATGTCCGGCGTCCAGACATACAGATTCTCCGGTACGCCGACCCGGTGGTCCACGAAATAGAGCGAGCCCCAGCGCTCGGAGCGGCGGAACAACTCGCGCCAGTTCTCCGCGGAGCCGCGGCTGCCCAGCAGCTCCTTGCGCAGGTCGTCGCTGCCGGCCACGGCGACGGTGAGATAGTCGCCGTTGGGCTCCGCCAGGTTGACCGCGGCCAGGCCGAAGCCCGCGACCTCGACGATGCCGGCGGCCACGGCGTCGAGGGTGGCGGTGAGGTCGAGGCTCGCGTGCACGCGCTTGGTGACCGCGTGCAACGTCCGCAACGCCTGCAGGTGGGAATCCGTGCCCACTACCGCGGCTCCCTCCGCCGGCTGACCCACTGATCGACTGACCGTAGTGCATCACCTCACGGGTTGTGCCACTCCCCGATCGGCGCGCCCCGCGCCGAAGTGAGCATTTCTCTGCTTCCCGTGCGCCGCGCCCCTGCGCCAGGAACGCACGTGGCTGCCGGGCGGGCCCGGACAGGCGAGAGAGGCCCGGCGGCCGGCGGCCGCGACAGGCCGACAGAAGTCCGCCGGACACCGTGCCAACCTACCGTCACGCAACT
This sequence comes from Actinoplanes oryzae, assembly GCF_030757795.1. Classification (GTDB taxonomy): domain Bacteria; phylum Actinomycetota; class Actinomycetes; order Mycobacteriales; family Micromonosporaceae; genus Actinoplanes. The sequence continues at coordinate 21,428 of NZ_JAUQWH010000043.1, read as the reverse complement.
GTCACCCGCCCGGCGGCGCACCGCCATCTGCGGCACCGACCATGGGTGCGGGCGGTGCTCCGCCAAGCGCCGCCCCGGCCGTGCGCGCGGGTGTCCGGTTCGGACACCCGCCCGCATCTCCCGGCCCGGCGCGCGCGGCTCAGGCCGTGGCGACCGCCGACGTGCGCAGCCAGTCGAGGGCCTCGGCGCAGTCGTCGAAGAGCGGGAAGAGCCCGTCGACGTGCATCGTGTGCAGCACGGTGATGACGAAGCGCGACGCGCCGGCGAGACAGACGACGCCCTCGTGACGGCGGGCGGCGCGGTGGGCGCGCACCAGCACGCCGAGGGCCGTGGTGTCCACGGTGGGCACCCCGGCGAGGTCCACCACCAGCCGGGGATGCCGCTCGGCCGCGCGGGTCAGCACCGCGCGCAGCTCGCCCGTGACCGCCGCGTCGAGGGACGCGCGCACGCGCACCACGGCGGCCTCGGGGTGTTCCTCCAGCTCGACCAGGGCCGGGGTCATCGGGTCTCCTCCACCTCGAGGACATGGTCGACGCGGGCCAGGCCCAGCACCCGGCGGACCCGGTCCACCGGGGCGCGCAGCAGCAGCCGGCCGTCCGCGCGCAGCATCTGCCGGTGCACGCTGAGCAGCACCCCGATGCCGGCGGCGTCGATGCGCGGGCTGCGGCGCAGGTCCACCACGAGCCGCGCCGGGCGCAGCGCCGCGGCGGCGTCCAGCCGGGCCCGCCAGCGGTCGACGGCCGGGCCGTCGAACGCCTCGGTGACCACGACGGTCGTCTCCCGCACCGGATGTTCCGCTCGCACGACAGCCAGATTCGCCCGGCGGTGTGGCAGAGATCTCGCATCCATATGACGGTTCCGTGACAAGTCCCGGACGTGCCGCCGAGGAGCCGTGTGACGGTTCCGTGACAAGTGTCCGGTTCGCGCGCCGGAATTAGGCGGCAGCGGCGCGGCGCGGCGACACTGGGCTCATGTCAGCCGTACTGGTGATCGAGGACGACGACCGGATCCGTCTGTCCCTGGTGCTCGCGCTGGAGGACGAGGGCTATGCGGCCACGGGGGCCCCGACCGCCGAGGAGGGCCTCGCGGCGCAGCGGCGCAGCCCCGCCGACACCGTGCTGGTCGACCTCATGCTGCCGGGCATCGACGGCTTCGAGTGCATCCGGCAGCTGCGCCGCTCCGACGACGTCCCCATCGTGGTGATCAGCGCCCGCGACGACACCCACGACATCGTGGCGGCGCTGGAGGCCGGCGCCGACGACTATCTCGTCAAGCCCGTGGCGGTCAAGGAGCTGACGGCCCGGCTGCGGGCGCTGCGCCGGCGCGCCCGGGTGGCCCTGGCCGCCGAGGTGCCGGTCCTGGCCTTCGGTGACCTGGAGATCTCCCCCGAGGCCGGCGAGGTGCGGCTGCGCGGGGAGCCGGTGGCCGTCACGCGCACGGAGTTCCAGCTGCTGTGCGAGCTGGCCGAGCATCCCGGCCGGGTGCTGTCACGCCAGCAGCTGCTGCAGCGGGTGTGGGGCTACGACGGCGGCGACGAGCGCCTGGTCGACGTGCACGTGGGCCGGCTGCGGCAGAAGATCGAGGACGGCGCCGGCGCCCCGCGACGGCTGGTGACCGTCCGCGGCCTGGGCTACAAGCTGCAACGATGAGGCGGGCGGGCCTGCGCGTCCGGGTCGTCGCCGGGTTCGCCGCCGGCGCGCTGGCCCTGAGCGCGACGATGGCGCTGGTCTCGTTCCAGGTGGTGCGGCAGTCGCTGCTCGACGAGCGGGAGCGCACGGCGGTCCGGGCCGCGTACTACGACGCCTCGGTGGTGCGCGCCGGGCTCGGCACGTCCCGCAACCCCGACGTGGTGGCGGTGCTGCGCACGCTCGACACCGGCGAGAACAGGCGCGCCCTGCTGCAGCGCGGCAACGAGTGGTACGCGCGCCAGGCCGACACGGGCGCCGCGGTGGCCGTACCGCAGGAGTTGCAGCGCCGCGCCGCCGAGGGCGTGCCCTCGGTGCAGCGGGTCCGCGCGGACGGCACGGCGACGCTGGTGGTGGCCGTGCCGCTGGCCGAGTCGGTGGTGTTCTACGAGGTCGACTCGTTGCAGGAGCTCGAGCACACGCTGGGCGTGCTCACCGTGGTGCTGACCCTGGTGGCGGTGAGCACGGCCGCGCTCGGGGCGCTGCTGGGCTGGTACGCGAGCCGCTACGTCCTGCGACCCCTGCGCCGCGTCGCCGACGCCGCCGAGGAGATCGCCGGGGGCGCCTGGAAGTACCGGCTGGACCCGGCCGCCGAGCCCGACCTGAGCCGGCTCACCACGTCGTTCAACCACATGGTCGACGAGGTGTCCGCCCGCCTGGACCGCGACCGCCGCTTCGCCGCCGACGTCAGCCACGAACTGCGCTCGCCGTTGCAGACGCTGGCCGCCGCGGTCAGCGTGCTCGAGCGCCGCCGCGACCGGCTCGACGACCGGACAGCCACCGCCGCGGGCCTGGTCAGCGCCGAGGTGGCCCGCTTCCAGCAGCTCGTCAACGACCTGCTGGAGCTCTCCCGCGGCGACCGGCCGGCCGAGCGGGTGCCGGTGGACCTGCCGGAGCTGGCGGGACAGGTGTGCCGCGAGCGGGGCGTGGACCCGGCGATCGTCGACGCGGAACCCGGCCCGCCGTGGTGCGTCGACCGCCGGCTCGTCGGGCAGCTGCTCGGCAACCTGCTGGACAACGCGCGGGCGTACGGCGGGGGCGCGGTGGCCGTGCGGCTGCGCCTCGCCGACGGGTCCGGCAGCATCGAGGTCGACGACGAGGGTCCCGGCGTGAGCCCCGAGGACAAGCCGGTCATCTTCGACCGGTTCGTGCGCGGCCGCTCGGCCGGGGCGCGGGCCGACACCGCGGGCACCGGGCTGGGTCTCGCGCTCGTCGCCCAGCACGCGGCCGCCCACGGCGGCACGGCCACGGTGACGGACCGGCCGGGCGGCGGCGCGCGTTTCCGCGTCGACCTGCCAGGATGTACGCCGTGAGGCGCCGCTGTCTCGGAACCCTGGCCCTGGCGCTCGCGGCCGGCGGCTGCGGGGTGCCCCTGGACGCCGAGCCGCGCCCGATCGAGACGCCGGGGCGCATCGACGCCTCCGGCAACCCGGTGCCCAACGGGGCCGGGTCGGTGGCGCTGCGGCTCTACTTCGTGCGCGACGGCCGGCTGGTGCGGGTGCCGCGGCGGGTCCCGGCGCCGCTGGCCCCGCGCCAGCAGCTCGACGCGCTGCTCGCCGGGCCGACCGCCGAGGAGAGCGCCGACGGCCTGACCAGCGCCCTGACCACGATGACGGTCACCGGCATGACGCTGATCGACCGGCGGGCCACGATCATGCTCGCGGGCGGCCAGCCGCCGCGCAGCGACGAGGTGCTCGCCTTCGGCCAGATCGTGTGCACGCTGACCAGCCAGACCGAGGTGGGCACGGTGTCCTTCACGGCGGAGGCCCAGCCGCTGGTCGTTCCCCGCGCCGACGGCTCCCTGTCGGACACCCCGCTGACCGTCGCCGACTACAGCGGCCTGCTCGACTGAGCCGCGCTGCCCGGCGGCGGTCTCCGCCCGGGCGCAGCCGCTACAGCAGGTCGATGAGCAGCTCGGACACCTCGCCGGGGCGTTCCATGGCGGGCAGGTGCCCGGCCCAGTCCAGCTCCAGATGCCGCCCCGCGGGCAGCCGCGCCGCCAGGTCCACGGCGATGCGCCGGAAGTCGGGCAGATCGTAGGCCCCCGACACCAGCAGCGCGGGCGCGGTGATCGCGGCAAGATCCACCGGCACGCGTACGGGCGCCACCTCGGGCCCCGCCAGCTGCACCTCGAACGCGTGCCGCTGCATCTCGCGCAGCTTGTCGCGCACCGCCTCGGTCGCCTCCGGCCCGAGCCACGTCCGCACGTTGAGCTCCGTGGCGGCGGCCACGTCCCCCGCCTCGAGCAGCACGTCCTCCTCCGCCCCGAAGGCCCTGAGCTCCGGGCCGGGCTCGAAGCCGGCCGTCGCCGTGCACAGCAGCACGAGCTGCCCGACCCGCCGCGGCCACCGCGCCGCCACCTCCAGCGCGACCTTTCCCCCGCCCGAGGACCCGACGACCGCCACGGTGTCCACTCCGAGCTCGTCGAGCAGGCCGAGCACGTCGGCGGCGTCGCTCCACGGCTCCACCGGCGCGGGCGTCTCCCCGTACCCCCGCAGGTCGCACCGGATCACCCGGCGCCCGGCGGCCGCCAGCGCGGGCACCTGCGCATCCCACATCCGGCGATCGGCGGCCGTGGAGTGCAGCAGCAGGACGGGTGGCCCGTCCCCGGTCACATCGTGCGCGAGAGTCATCCGGCCATCGTGGTGCAACCGGGCCTTCCTGTCGCCCCCATTCCGCGCCGCCGCAGGATGATCGCCGGCCCGCGCTGAAGAACTGTCGGATCCCGGCGCCGCCGAAATCCGACTGCGGATGGTCCGGCAACGCGTCTCGCACGCATTTATCGCGACAAAGAACTCGACCGGATTCCAGCGCCGCGGCGGCACCCTTTTTATGATCTGTGGCCACCGTTACGCTCGGCTCGTCGGGCCACAAGAATCACCGGGACCGCCATTCGCTCCGGGCCGGCACCGCACACGCCGCGAAGCCCGGCCCGCCCTCCCCGGCGGAACAGATCGGTGCCATTTGCCCCGGCGTTGCGCGTCCGTCCCGAGCCTATCAAGAACACGGAGGAGAGCATGGCCGAGCCGACCAGGGCCAGACAAGCGATCGTCGGCCTCATCTACCAGAAGGTGAATGATCTGCTGGGGGCGGGCAACCAGCTGTTCTCCCTGCAGTTTCCCGCCCAGCCCCTCAACCATCGCCAGTTCCGGTACGACACTGCCGACCGCACCAGCGTGCTGACCCGGCCCTACACCGTCGCCGAGGCCGAGTTCCGGCTGTCCGATCAGCTGTTCGATGTCTTTCCCGTCACCCAGGGCGGCACCGGCGAAAGGCTTTCGGCGGTCTACACGACACTGATCAACAATTATGTGCCGAGTCTCAAGCCTTTCGCCGCCTATTTCCGGGACCGCGCGGGACTGAGCCGATTTCTCCGCCAGCGGGCGCCGGACGCGAACGGCGACGGCAAGTCACGCATCGACTGGTGCCGCGCGCTGCTCGACCAGTATCTGCAGGCCAAGATGGACTGGGACGACGACAAGCGCCGCACCTTCGACGAGATCCGCGCGGTCAGCGAGGAAGCGGACATGGGGGTGAGCCTCGACGACTACGCCAAGTGGCTCAGCACCGTGGGCCTGGTGCGCGAAGAGGGGCTGAACAGCCTCTTCAACGATGCCGTCGTCAAGGGCCACCTGCACGAGGTGCTGACGATCCTGGGCTATCTGAACGTCTCCTCGATCGCCGAGGAGCTGGAGATCGCCAAGCAGCGCATGCGCCACTCCGGCCGGCTGTCGCTCGACGAGTCCATGCTCGTCTATCCGGTGCAGTTCCAGCCGAGCAATTGGTTCGAGGGCCTCACCCCCAACCTCTCACCGGTCGACCTCACCATGGCACACGAGACGATCCGCGATCAGTTGCGCGCGAAACGACGGGCCTTGTCGCGGGCGGAGTCCGAGCTGCGCGTGCTCGAACTGCTGTCGAGCAGCAAGGAGGAGATCAAGCAGCTGGAGGCCCGGATCGAAGCGGGGAAGGCGGCACTCGGCGAGGCCGAGGGCGACCTGGTCTCGGCCTACGGTCAGGCCCTGGTGACCGCGGCCAAGATCTATCTGACCACGCTGTCGCCCGACGGCAACCTGCTGAAGCTGGTCGAACGGGAGAACAAGGGCACGCAGTCCGTCGCCGATCCCGGAAAACCGGGAACGCAGCACCAGATCGAACAGATCATCGACCCCGCGCAGGAGACCGACCGGCAGGCCCTGGCCATGGCCGTGAACGGCCTGGGCCTCTCCGACGTGCTGGAGGGCGTGGACCCCGATCGGCTCCTCGGCGATCTGAGCACCGTGGTCAACGAGATCTACACCACCTACCGGTCGCAGAAGGACGTCCTGGAGAAGGCCGAGGAGTGGACCTACCTCAAGTCCCAGCTGGCGCGCGCGCAGTCGCACGACGTGCGCTTCCAGCGGCTCAATCTGGGGCAGCGCATCGAGGAACTGCACGCCGACATCGCCGACCTGGGCCAGCTGCTGGCCGGCGTCTACCGGGAGAAGCTGAACCCCAAGGGCATCGTGTCGGTGACGCAGGACGACGAGGACGCCAAGAAGTGGACGGTCACCCTGCCCGGCTCGCCCACGGACGGCACTTTCACCCTCACCGTGCGCGACAGGACGACGGCCGGGATCAATCACGATGCGACCGTCGCGTCGGTGCAGGACGCGCTGGACGCCGCTCTGGTCGGGGTGCGGGTGGCGCGGACCAGTGTGACGGTGGCGGTCACCGGCGCGGACGGCGGACCGTGGGAGCTGCTGTTCAGCCATGACGTCGGCACGATAGAGGGCGACGGTGCCCGGTTGGACGTGTCCGAAGCAGCCGCGGAGCTGCCCGTCATCCCGCGCACGGGGCAGGTGACCGAGGCGGACGGCATGTTCATGGACGTCATCATCAAGAGCACGGAGCTCGAGGAAAGCTCGAAGCTCGTCGATCAGTCGTCGGCGACGTCGTTCGGCTGGAACGTCAACGGCTGGTGGTGGTCCGCGGGCGGGCAGCACAGCCGGTCGCAGGCCGCCACGGATGCGGAGAGCGCCTTCTTCGACCAGGACATCGAGATCGGCTTCCGCGTCGCCAAGGTCACCTTCGATCGGGGCGGCTGGTTCAACGCGCAGCTCTTCAAGATGTCCCATGCCTTCTACCGGCTGGCCGATCTGCGGGCCGCGCCGGACGTTCAGCTGACCAAGGATCAGGTCCTCGCCGCCGCCGGCCGCGAGCAGCCCACGGACGAGGTGGCCAAGCTCCTGCGGGACAGCACCGGCAACAGCTGCATCCTGCCGGCCTACCCGGTGGGCATGGTGATCGCCAAGGACATCACCATCAAGATCAAGCAGGATGCCTCCCGGAGCAGGGCCACGCGCCAGGTGCTGGCGAACTCCACCACGGCGGGCGGCGGATTCCTGGGCTTCTCGTGCAACTATTCGGCGGCCAGCTCCAGCCTGACCGACGCCACCTTCCACGGGCAGCAGGGCGACCACTTCTACATCCGCATCCCCGGACCGCAGATCCTCGGCTACTACCTGCAGTTCGTGTCCCCGGACAAGGCGCAGCCCTACGAGCGCATCTACGACGAGACCAGCACCGAGGTGGAGCGGGCACTGGCCGCCTACGACCTGCCGGTCCCCTTGCCACAGACCGCGAGCAGCCCCGGCTCGGCAGTCGAGGCCGGCGAATAGCCGGATCAGCTTTCCGTTGCGCACCGCACGGCCGGCGCGACTCGTTCCGGGAAGGCATGCGGCCTTCCCGGAATGCCGGCCGCCGACGCGCGAGGGAGCGACACACACTTTCCTGCGGACAGCAAGGAGAGAACAACCATGCCATACCAGTTCACGGCGGCTCAGCAGGCGAACTTCGCCGCGGCTGCGCAGGGCCACTGGCTTCCCTTCACGAACGCGCTCACCACGCAGTCGTTTCCCGTGACCCACCAGGGTGTCAACTACACCATCTATCGGCCCGCCGGCGAGAGCGCCGTGCATTTCGCCGCCAAGAAGGCACGACTGGAGGAAGCGATCACCCGGCTGCAACAGGCCGGCCTCATGTTCGTGAATGCCGATGTCCACAGATTCCAGGTGGTCTGCTACACGGCCGGCCTGTCGCGGGGGGTGGTGTGCCTCGAAGCGGGCGCCGCGCTGCCCACCGTGGTGCTGATGCTGGGGAGGCGCATCTGTCAACACGTGACGACGCAATTCTTGCCACCGCCGCCCACGGCAGGAGGAATCTCCGGCAGTGGTGGGCGCAACCTCTCCGATCGCTTCTACGACTATTACCGGCGTACCCAGCACAGCGAGGAAGCCAAGTGCGGGCTGGCCCAGGTGCTCCACGAATTCGGCCACGTCTTTCACCAGCTGCTGCGGCCCAACGACTACTTCCTCGACGCCGCGGTGGCCCTCAAGGCCGCGCATCCCCTGACCACCGAGGAGGCCCGAGTGCGGGACATGCTCCTGCCCGGCACCCAGGCGCAGGGGCTCGCCCACGTCAGCCAGTACGCCGGCACCGACGCGGCGAGCATTGTCGAATACGTGGCGGAAGTCTTCGCCGGCCTGATGATGGGCATCCAATGGAACGCCGTCGACCCCACGTTCGGTGTCTACAACACCTATCTGAATCTCGGCGGCCCCGTGATCCCGAATCCCGTGGCACCGATCTCGCGTCTCAACGACTTCATCGGTCAGCAATGCCATTGCCCCGGCCACGGGCAGGGCATAGTGACGGACGCCGCGAAGATCAATTGGTAGCCCGGGCGCCAGGGCCGCCGGACGCGCCGGGTTCCCGGGAGGATCGGTGCATCGCGAGTACGAGGTCGAGGTCGAGCGGGTGTTCCGCGCGCGGCAGGGGCTGTCCTCGCCCGTGCGGGCGGCGGCCGGCCTGCCGTCGGTGAGCGAGATCGAGGTCGTGCTGCGCGCGGGCGTGGGGTTCGGGGAGGGGCAGCTCACCGAGCGGGGCTGGTTCGTCGACACCGACGCCCTCGCCGCGCGGCTGGACGAGTGGGTGCGGCTGCTGAGCGGGCAGCCGTGGCCGGCGCTGTTCGCGTTCCGGCCGACGTTCGAGCTGGTGGCGCGGGAGATCTTCGGACGGCTGGCGCCGCACGTGCCGCAGCTGGCGTACGTGGAGCTGGCCGACCGCACGTTCGGCTCGCGCACGCGGTACCGGCCCGGGATATAGTCACTGGCGTCGATGGTGTCGGCGGAGGTGGGTGCCGCGTGCGTGGGTTCGCGATCAGTCTCGTCACGGCGCTCACGGCGGGCGTGGTGACAATGCCAGGTGCGGCCGTGGCGAGTCCGGCGGCGTGCTTCGACCGGGCGGCCCCCGTCACGTACGAGGAGGGGCGCATCGAGCCCGGTGTGCCCTACGAGCTGGTCGAGGCGGGCGGGCTGGGCGCGTACCCGGAGGTGTTGCGCACGTCTCTGTGCCGGGCGCCGTCGGTCGCCGCCGCCGGGCGGGTGCTCGCCGCGCAGGGCGCGCTGCTGTGGCGCACCGCGGTCGCGCGGGCGCAGGGCAGGATCGCGATCGGGACGATCGACCGCTACGACGACCGGCCGCTCTACTGGACGCGGCTGCTCGGCACGCGCGACATCCGCCAGTGGGCGCCACGCTTCGCGGTCGGTGCCGGCGAGCGGGCCGCCCTCATCAAGGCCTACGAGTACGCCGCCCGCGGCATCACCTCGACCACGTTCGGCCCCGGGGTGCGGCGGGTGCTGGTCAGCGGCTTCGACCCGTACCAGCTGAACGGGGAGATCCGGCGCTCGAACCCGTCCGGCGCGTCGGCGCTGCAGCTCGACGGGCTGACCTACCGTGACGGCGCCCGGACCGTGCGCGTGCAGTCGGTCGTGCTGCCGGTCACGTGGAGCGGCTTCGACGCCGGCATCGTGGAGGACGCGTTCGGCCCGCACCTGGTCCGCGGCGCCCGCGAGCGCGCCGACCTGATCATGACCGTCAGCCAGGGCAACCGTGGCGTCATGAACATCGAGCAATGGGCGGGCGCGTGGCGCGGCGGCAACGCCGACAACAACAACGAGGGCGAGCCGGAGGTGATCCCGCCCGCGCCGCGCTGGCCGCAGCCCACGCCGACTCCGGAGTTCATCGAGACCACGCTGCCGTACCAGGCGATGATCGGCGCCGGCACGGGACCGTGGCCGGTGGCGCTCAACCCGCGGGTCTGCGAGTGGGCCGCCGGCACCCGCCCGGCCGGCCCGGTGACCTGCACCGACGACGGTCCTTCCCCGGGGGCGCAGGCGCAGTCCGGCGGCGGCGGGAACTACCTGTCGAACGAGAGCATGTACCGCTCGAACCGGCTGCGGCGCGAGCTCGGTGCCACCGACGTGCCCGGCGGGCACCTGCACATCTCCGCGCTGGTCTACCCGGCCGACCCGGCGGTGGTGATCGACGACGCGTTCGCCGCGGACCGGGCGGCCACGATCGAGCAGACCGTCGCCCTGGTCCGGGCCGCCGGGGCTGCCGCCGGTTAGTCCCGCGGTTCTCGTCGGGTGCAACCCGGGTGTCATTACCCAGCGTGCCCGCTGACTCCCGTTTCGGCCGATCCCACGCGGACTTGGTTGCCGAACGGTGGTAACCCTCCGTGTTTCCTCTCACCAGTTGATCTTGTCAGGTGCGTCCCTGCCCGGGCGAAGGGTCAGGTGGCCGCGAGAAATCGCCGGCCGCCTCCACGACCCTCGACCGGAAACGGATCATGCACCCCATCGCTCTGCTCGGCTGGTTCGGCGCCGCCCTGTCCATCGCTCTCCCCTGGCCCCAGGTCTGGCGCTCCTGCGTCCGGGGCCGCACCACGGGCCTGTCGGTGGCGGCCTGCTGGATGGGCGTGGCGATGCCCGCGGCATGGGTCACGTACGGGCTGCTGATCGGCGAGACGGTGCAGGTCGTGACCAACGTCGTCACCGGCTCGGCGAGCCTGGGCGTGCTCACGGCCGTACTGATCAAGAACCGCGAGGGGCGCACGGCCCGCACCATGATCCGCAGCGCCGCCGGCGCGGCCGGCATCGTCGCCACCACCCTGATCAGCGCGGGCGTCGCCGCCCTGACCAGCGTCACCGGCACGCAGGCCGCCGCCGTCCTCGGCTCGGTCCTCGCCGTCGCCTCGCTGATCTCGGCCGTTCCGCAGCCGCTGTCGCTGCTGCGCGACCGCACCCAGGACATGAGCGGGCTGTCGCCGCTGCGCTGGCGCCTGGCCGCCGCGGCCTGCGGCTCCTGGATGACCTACGGCCTGTTCACCGGCCAGCCCGCCGTGTGGGCCTCGGCCATGGTGGGCCTGACCAGCGCCCTCATCGTCTGCACGGTCCTGGCCGGCGCCCAGCGCACCGCCCGCGCCGCCGAGCGCACCGCCCGCGCCGCCTCCCGGCCCGCCGTGGCGCGTCCCGCCGCCGTCCGGCCCACCGTGGCCCGCGCCGCGGCCGTCCGGCCCGTCGTGGCCCGCGCCGCGGCCGTCCGGCCCGTCGTGGCCCGCGCCGCCGTGCCGGCCCGCGGTGTCGCCCGGGTCGCCCACGCCTGACAGCCGCTGCCCCGCCTCACCCGGTCCGCCGCCGATCGCTCGGCCCGCCGCCTCACCCGGTCCGGAACCGCTTCACCCAGGCGGCCACCCCGTCCTCGGCGTTCGAGCCGATCACGGCGGTGGCCGCCGCCCGCACGTCCGGCACGGCGTTCGCCACGGCCAGCGCCACCTCCGCGAGAGCGAACATCGGCAGGTCGTTACGGTTGTCCCCGAAACACACCAGCGACCGGGCACCGCACCCGGCGGCCAGCGCTCCGACTGCCGTGGCCTTGGTCGCGTCCAGGGCGGTCAGCTCCAGCCACCACTCCCCCGGGGTGTACGCGTCCTCGCTGAGCACGTGATGGCACCGCGCCCCGGCCACCGGCAGCTCGGCGAGCACCTGCTCCAGGCTGTCCCGCGGACCGATGAGACTCACGTAGAAGACCTGGCCGGGGTCGACATCGGTCCACTGCCGCACCGGCAGCAGACGGGGATCCCCGCGGCGCGCCGCCACGAAGGACTCGACTCCCGGCGTCATGCGCGTCGGCACCCAGCAGACCCGGTCCCGCCCGGCGCGCACCGTGAAGATCAGCGGCAGGACGCCGGCGGAGTGGTAGGAGCGCGCGGTCGCGTACGTGAACCAGCCGCCGGCGGCGATGTACTCGTTGAGCGTCTCGATCGTGCCGGCGCTGAGTGTGCCGTCCGGGCGCAGCAAGGTGCCGTCGAGATCCGAGACGAGCAGGACCGGGGCGCTCAGGCGGGGCGCGATGTCGCCGGGGTGCACGGGACGGATGCCGGGACTGCCTTTCTCGCCGGGGATGCCGGTCACGCGGGGTGCTCGGCGGGGCGGACCTGGATGCGGATCTCGGCCGGGGCGCCGGCCGCGTCGGTGGCGAGCTCGACCGGCAGGATGCCGTCGTCGGCCGTGGTCATGGCCACGAGCATGGTCGCGCCGCCGACGTCGAGGGTGGCCGCCTCGACCGGGGAGGCGCGGACCCGGGCCATGAGTTCCCACTGGTGCGAGTGCGGCCGCAGGTCGACGGCGAAGCGGCGGTCCGGATGGTGCCGCGCGTAGTCCTCAAGGTCCAGCGCGCGGCTGACCGCCTGGTCGAAGGGCAGGTCGAGCCAGCCCTGGCCGCCCTCGCGCGACAGGGGTGCGGCGTCCGGGGCGGCCTCCCCGCCGTCCGGGCCGCGGACCACGAGGTCGGCGCGGCCGTCGAGGGGGTCGTCGTGGACCCAGGCGCCGAGGGCGTCCGCGTCGGCGAGGGCGATCCGGGAGTTGTCCACGCCGACGCCCCCGTGCGGACGGCGGGCGACCGGCGTATGGTCACTCAGAGTGATGACGATGTCGTGCCACCCGTACTCGGCGGGGGTGGCGCTGACCCGCAGCGGCCGATCGGGCGGCACCCCGCCGACGGGGACGACCGGCACGCCCATCAGCGGGAACTCCGGGTCGCCGGCCTCGATGGCCCGGCGCACACGGTCGCGGTGCGGGATCTGGCGCGGGTGCGCGGTCAGGGCGGCGTCCAGCCCCCGCTCGGCGCAGTGCCGGCGGAACATGGCGGCGAAGCCGGTGGCCCAGTGCGCCGGGACGTCGTACAGCGCGAGACCGGGCCCGCGGTCGAAGGTGCGGACCGCCGGGACCGCGTCGGGGCCGTGCACCTCGAAGTCCACCGCCGTGCCGCCCGCCCGGTCGCCGGACCACAGCCCGAGGTACCCGCCGTCGAGGAGCACGAGCGCGCCGGACGGGCAGGTGATCTCGCCGAGCAGCACCTCGTCCGCCATGACCGCTGAGCATAGACAACGAATGTTGTTGATCTTGCCGGGCGAATCGCAACACTTCCGTCACGACGACGATCCCCCGGATCTTTCGCAACCCGGCACTGGTAGCCTTGCCCGCGCTTCAGCCCCCCTCGAGGAGATCACGTGCGCCGCAAACTGGTGAGCCTCGCCGCTGCCGGACTGCTCATCATGAGCACCGTCGCGGCATGTAGCGATGACGACGACGCCGGCGGCACAGCCGCCGTGAAGCAGCGTGGCGGTGACGGCACCGGCATGGTCGGCGTCATCCTGCCCGACACGGAGTCCAGCCAGCGCTGGGGCAGCGACGACCCGCGCCTGCTCGAGGCCGCGTTCAAGGCCCAGGACGTCCCCGTGACGATCAAGAACGCGAACGGCAGCGCCGACGAGTTCAAGAGCCTGGCCGACAAGATGATCAACGACGGCGCCACCGTGCTCATCATCGCCAGCCTCGACCCCGAGAGCGGCAAGTACGCGATCGACCGCGCCCACGAGGCCGGCGTCAAGGTCATCGACTACGACCGGCTGACGCTCAACGGCAACGCCGACTACTACGTCAGCTTCAACAACAGGCTGGTCGGCCAGATGCAGGGCGAGGGCCTGATCCGCTGCCTGACCGCCAAGGGCATCAAGAGCCCCCGGGTGGCGTACATCAACGGCTCGCCCACCGACAACAACGCGACCCAGTTCAAGGAGGGTTACGACGCCGTCCTGTCGAAGAAGTTCGACGACGGCACGTACCTCAAGGGTCCGGACCAGTCCGTGGACGCCTGGAAGCCGGAGCTGGCCAAGGCGATCTTCACCGAGATGTACAACCAGTACCCGGACGACAACATCAACGGCGTGCTCTCGGCCAACGACGGCATGGCCGGCGCGGTCATCGACGTCCTGCGCTCGCGCGGGCGCAACGGCAAGGTCCCGGTGACCGGCCAGGACGCCTCGGTGGAGGGCCTGCAGAACATCCTCGCGGGCGACCAGTGCATGACGGTCTACAAGCCGATCAAGAAGGAGGCCGACGCGGCCGCCAAGCTCGCGATCGGCATCTTCAAGGGCGACCAGGTCAAGGCCGACGACCAGACCAAGGACGTCGAGTCGGGCGCCTACGTGGCCTCGGTGCTGCTGGACCCGATCCGCATCTTCAAGAAGGACATCAACAAGGTCATCGCGGACGGCTTCGCCAAGAAGGAGGAGGTCTGCGCGGGCGGCTTCGCCAAGTACTGCCCGGCGGCCGGCATCAAGTAGGCGGCACGCACCTTCCGACACCCCGTCCGGCCGGCGCCGGGCGGGGTGTCGCGCGTCCGGGCGGCAGCACGCCGCGCCGGCGGCGATCGAGAGGGTTGCGCGGGGGCGTTATCGTCCGCCGCGAACCCCCTATCCGATTCCCGAGGACCCCATGCGTCTCCCCTCCCGCAAATTTCTCGTCAGCGCCTCGCTGCTGGTGCTCTGCGGCCTGCTCAGCGGCGTCATCCTGGCCGCGGCCGCCTTCCCGGCCGCGGCGCTGTCCGGGCTGGCCGCCAAGGCCGGCAACGAGTCGTTCGAGGAGCTGCCCAGCGAGCTCAAGGCCGCGAGCGCCCCGCAGTACAGCCGGCTGCTCGCCGCGGACGGCAAGACCGAGATCACCAAGTTCTACGACGAGTTCCGCCGGGAGGTCTCGGCCAAGGACGTGCCGAAGGTGATGCTCGACGCGATCGTCGCCGCCGAGGACCACAACTTCTACAAGCACCACGGGGTGGACCTCAAGGGCGTCGTGCGGGCCGCCGTGAGCAACAGCGGCGGCAACGACCAGCAGGGCGCCTCGACGCTGACGATGCAGTACGTGCGCATGACGCTGACCTACTCGTCGACGACGTGGCAGGGGGTCGTGGACGCCACGGCGAAGACCAACAAGCGCAAGATCAACGAGATCAAGTACGCCATGGAGCTCGAGAAGCGGATGAGCAAGCAGGACATCCTCGTCGGCTATCTCAACACCGCCCCCTTCGGCAACGGCGCGTACGGCGTGTACGCGGCCAGCCAGATCTACTTCGGCAAGCAGCCCAAGCAGCTCACCGTCGCCGAGGCCGCCCAGCTCGCCGGCATCGTGCGGGGCACCTCCTACTACGACCCCACGACCGCCAAGGGCGCCAAGCTGCTGAAGGACCGCCGCGACTGGGTCGTCAAGAACATGCGCGAGCTCGACATGATCACCGACGCCCAGCAGGCCGAGGCGGTCAAGGTCAAGGTCAGCACGAAGGTCAAGCAGGCCGGCAACGGCTGCACCGCCGTGCGGACCAACTCGTGGGGCTTCTTCTGCGACTTCTTCGTCCGCTGGTGGAACGAGCAGAAGGCGTTCGGCAAGACCACGTACGACCGGCAGCAGGCCCTCAAGGGCGGCGGCTACACGATCGTCTCGTCGATGGACGTCAAGGCCACGGCCGCCGCGCGCGCCAACATCGCGGGCAAGCTGAGCACCTCGCGGGCGGACGCGCTCGTGGTGGCCGCGGTCGAGCCGCGTACCGGCAAGGTGAAGGCGCTGGCCACCAACCGCAAGTACAAGCTCGACGACGGCACCAACAAGCCCTCCCCCGACCCGGCGAAGAAGGCCGCCGGCGCGCGCGGCAGCTTCCCGAACACCACCAACCCGCTGATCACCGGCGGCGGGGACATCGTCGGCTACCAGGCCGGCTCGGTGTTCAAGATGTTCACCATGGTCGCGGCGCTGGAGAAGGGCTACCCGCTGGCGTACCCGATCAACACGGAGTACCGCTACAAGTCGCCCACCTACCTCGACAGCGGCGCCCCGGCCGAGTGCGGCGGGCACTACTGCCCGGTCAACGCGGGCAAGTCGGAGAAGGGCCCGTACAACATGTGGACGGGCTTCGGCAGCTCGGTCAACACGTACTTCGTGCCGCTGGAGGAGCAGGTCGGCGCGGACAAGGTCGTCAACGTCGCGCAGCGCTTCGGCGTCAAGTTCCGCGCCCCCGACGATCAGGAGCGGGCCACCAAGTACGCCAAGGAGTGGGGCGCCTTCACGCTGGGCGTGTCCGCCTCGACGCCGCTGGACATCGCCAACGCGTACGCGACGCTGGCCGCCGACGGCATGTACTGCAGCCCGATCCCGGTGCAGTCGATCACCAGCCTGGACGGCAAGAAGGTCGCCGCCGGCAAGCCGCAGTGCAAGCGGGCGACCTCCGCGGACGTGGCCCGCGCCGCCATCGACGCCGCGCGGTGCCCGGTGGGCGACCAGGCGCAGCTGGGCTCGTGCGGCGGGCACACCACGGCGAGCGGGGCCCGGGGCGGGGTCGGCTACCCGATCTTCGGCAAGACCGGCACCACCGACGGGGACAAGACCGCGTCGCTGGTGCTGAGCACCGCGCAGATGGCGGTGGCCGGCTACCTGGTCAACCCGGACTATCCGAACCACCCGTACCGGATGGATCACGACGTGGTGAACCCGGTGGTGATCGACACCCTGCACGACATCATGAAGGGCAAGAAGCGCACCCAGTTCAAGACCCCGGGCGACGACGAGATCGCCAAGGGCGAGCAGGTGTCCATCCCGGGCGTCAAGTGCGTGAGCGTCGACGAGGCGACCAGCCGCCTCGAGGACGCCGGCTTCAGCGCCACGACCGCCGGCACCCCCGTGCCCTCGGACTGCCCCGCCGGTCAGGCCGCCGGCACGGTTCCCTCCGGCACGACCATCAAGGGCGGCTTCGTCTCGATCCAGGTCAGCGCGGGCCCGGCGTCGGCGCCGTCCGCTCCCCCGTCGGGACCGCCCGGGCGCTGACCTGACTAGGGTGCGGGGCATGAAGCTGCTCCTGCCCGACAGCATCGACCTCGACCTCGGCCCCGGCCTGCCCGCCGGGGTCGAGGCGGTCACGTACGCGGTCGCCCGTCCCGTGCCCGCCGGGCACACCGACGCCGAAGCCCTGGTCGTGTGGGGCAACCCGGCCGACCAGCTCGCCGACGCCGCGCGCCGGCTGCCGCGGCTGCGCTGGGTGCAGACGCTGGCCGCGGGGCCGGACGCCGTGCTGGCGGCCGGCTTCGCCCCCAAGGTCGTGATCACCGGCGGCACCGGCCTGCACGACGTGACGGTCGCCGAGCACACCCTGGCCCTGGTCCTGGCCGCCGCCCGGCGCCTGCCCCAGCTGACCCGGGCCCAGATCGGCCACCGGTGGGCGGGCGAATGGGGCGGCCTGCAGCCGGTCCACGAGCCGGACAGCTTCCGTACGCTGCGCGGCGCCGAAGTGGTGATCTGGGGCTTCGGCGGCATCGCGGCCACCCTCGCCCCGCACCTGACCGCCCTCGGCGCCCGCGTGACCGGCGTCGCCCGCGCCGCCGGCGAGCGCCACGGCCACCCGGTGGTGACCGCCGCCGACCTGGTCCGGGTCCTGCCCCGCGCCGACGTCCTGATCATGATCCTGCCCGCCACCCCGGACACCCGGCACGCCCTGGACGCCCGGGTCCTCGCGCTCCTCCCGCCCCACGCCTGGCTGATCAACGTGGGCCGCGGCTCGACCGTCGACGAGTCCGCCCTGCTGGCCGCCCTGCGCGAGCGCCGCCTGGCCGGCGCGGCCCTCGACGTCGTCGCCACCGAGCCGCTGCCGCCGGACTCCCCGCTCTGGGACGAGCCGAACGTGCTCATCACCCCGCACGCCGCCGGCGGCCGCCCGATCGGCGCCGCCGACCGCATCGCCACCAACCTGGCCGCCCTCCTGGCCGGCAAGCCGCTGACCCACGTCGTCGCCGAGCCGCCCTCCGGCGATGCCGGCCCCACCGCCGGAAACGAGGGCGGCCTGAGGGCCTGACAGATCCGGTCCGACCGGGCGCCGGCGTGAAGCGCGACTCCCCGAACCGGCACCGCGAATCGCAAGCGGCGGCATCGCAGGTCATGTGGGAGGTTGATCGCCGCCGGGACCGCGTCGGAGATCGTCGTCCTCTTCGGAGCGTGGTGGCGGCGAAGCGGTTCTGGGGCCGGGGCTTGATGGGGGCGTAGGTTCGGGCGATGAGCGCAACGCTGTATCGCGAGGCTGCCCTCGCCGACGGTCGTTCGGAGCGGTTGCAGGTGCCGGTCAGTGTGCTGGTCGAGGGCGACCGGGTCACGCGGATCCGGCCGTTCGGGGAGGAGGGCGAGCTGCCGCCGGGCTGCCGGGTCGTCGAGGCGGGCGGGACGACGATCGTGCCCGGGCTGGTGGATGGGCACCACCATGTGACGCTGCCGGGCGGGTCGCACTGGATCGCCGACGGGGAGCGGCCCACCGAGTGGTTGCTGGAGGCGGCCGAGCACAACGGGGAGCTGCTGCATCGGGCCGGGGTGCGGTGGATCCGGGATGTCGGGGCGGTGCGGCGCTTCGACGGGGAGCGGGAGCGGGCGCTGAGCCTGGTGGTGCGGGAGCGGTGGCGGGGGCGGCGGGACCGGCCGGTCATCCGGGCGGCGGGGACCTGGCTGACGGCGGGCAAGACACTGCCGCCGGGGCTGGCGGTCGAGGCCGGCGACGCTGATGCGCTGCTCGCCGCGGCGCTCGGGCAGCTGGACGACGGCACCGATCTGGTGAAGCTCTATCTGGACGGGCCGGACAAGGACACCGCGCCGTGGTCGCCGGCCGAGGTGCGGCGGGTGGTGGACGCGGTGCACGGGCGGGGTGCCACGGTGACGGCGCATGCCACGGGGCTGGCCAACACCGCGGCGGCCGCGGCGGGCGGGGTGGACTGCATCGAGCACGGGTTCGAGCTGGACGCGGAGATCGCCGCCACGATGGCCGCGCAGGGGACGGGGCTGGTGACCACGATGGCCGTACTCAAGTCGTGGTTGAGCTTCGGCACGACCACCACGCTGGAGCGTTTCACGGGCGAGGCGAACCGCACGCGCATCCGGGACCGCCTGGAGCGGGCCAAGGAAAGCGCCCGGCTCGCGCACGCGGCGGGGGTGCACATCGTCGGCGGTACGGACGCCGGGGGCGGCTCGGTGCGCGCCAACCACCTGCCCTGGGAGGTCGAGACGCTGGTCGAGGCGGGCCTGCCGCCGTGGGAGGCGCTGGGCTGCGTGACCTGGCGCGGCGGCGAGCTGCTCGGCGAGCCGGACGCCGGGGTGCTGCGCGAGGGCGGCCCGGCCGACTTCTTCCTGGTGCACGGCGACCCGACCGTCGACCCCGGCGCCCTGTGGCGCGTCTGGCGCGTGGCCTGACGGCGCCGCTACGGCTGGGTCACCCGGTTCCTCTCCGCCCGCTCGAACGCCGTCCACAGGCCGTGCGGGTAGCCCAGCTGCGGCGCGCTCACCTCGTCCAGCCACGCGAGCTGACGCGCCGGAATGTCGAGCTCGGCGGCCGCGAGGTTCGACTCGAGCTGAGCCACGTTCCGCGGCCCGATGATGGGGATGACGCCCTTCGTCATCGACCACCGGACGGCGACCCGGTCCGGGGTCGTGCCGAGGTCGCCGGCGACGCTCTCGACGGCGTCCAGGATCGCGGCCTTGGCGGGGTCGTCCTCGTTGTGCAGGAACCGGCTGATCGAGCTCTGGGCGCGGCCCGTCCCGCCCCGCCGGTACTTGCCCGTGAGCAGACCGCCGCCGAGCGGGGTGAACCCGAGGACGCCCAGGCCGAAGGCCTCCGCCATCGGCCGCAGCTCCCGGTCGGCGCTGCGCTCGACGAGGCTGTACTCGGACTGGATCGCCACGGGAGGGGCCCAGCCCTGCTGCCGCGCGACGGTGACTCCGGTCGCCACCCGCCAGGCGGGGAAGTTACACAGGCCGGCGTACAGGATCTTGCCGGCGCGGGTCAGGTCGTCGAAGGCGCGCAGGATCTCCTCGACGGGGGTGGACTCGTCGGCCACGTGGGCCCAGAACACGTCGACCCGGTCGGTGCCCAGTCGGCGCAGGCTCCGCTCGAGGGACTGGATCATCGCCTTGCGGCTGTTCCCGGTCACTTGCAGCCCGCTGGCCGCCGTGGACCCCATCGTGTATTTGGTCGAGAGAACGATGTCCTCGCGGTCCGGGGCGATGATGTCCTTGAGGTACTTCTCGGCGTCGCCCGCCTGATAGTTGGAAGCGGTGTCGATGAAGTTCCCGCCCGCCTCCCGATAGGCGTCGTACATCGCCCGGGCCTCGGGCGCCTCCGCTCCGTGCCCCCACCCCGTGCCGAAGTTGCCTGTCCCGAGCGACAGTTCCGACACTCGCAGCCCTGACCGTCCGAGAAACCGGTAGCGCATCTTCTTCTGACTCCTCGTGAATGGTTCCCGGCAGCTGTCGCCGCCGTCTCTCCATCGTCACCGCCGCCGTTCGTATACTCCATAACGTGGAGTCCAGCAGTCTTTACCGATCGTCCGACGCCGGGATCGCCTTGGACGCCCAGGACCCGATCCGTGACGTGCTGGCGCTGGCGCGGCCCCGGACCGTCGCTCCTGTCCCGCTCCGCGCGACCGCGCCGTGGGGAGTCCGGTTCTCCCCGTTCCCGCACATCAAGCTCGGCGTGGTCGTGGAGGGCGAGTGCTGGCTGTGCATCGACGGGCGGGACCCCCTGCTGCTGAGCACCGGCGACTTCTATCTGCTCGGCAATCCCCCGCCCTACGGCCTCGGGAGCTCGGTCGAGGCGGCCCGGGCACCCGGCCCGGACGGGCCGGCGAACGGCGCCGTGACCTACACGTGCACCGTCGACTTCGCCTTCCAGGATGCCGACGCGTCGGCGCTCTTCTCGGTGCTCCCCCCGGTCGTGCTGGTCCGGGCGGGCGACACCGGCGAGAAGGTGCTCTGGAACGTCGCGACCATCCTCGTGCACGAGATGGAGACGCACCACGTGGGCCGATCCCTCGTCCTCGAACACCTGGCCCACATCCTGCTCGTCCAGATGCTCAGGTCGCATGCCGCCTCGGCCCATGACCCCCTGGGCTGGCTCGCATCGGTCGCCGAGGACGGGATCGGGGCGGCGCTGCGGGCCGTGCACGCCGAGCCGCACCGTCGCTGGACGCTCGAGGAGCTCGCCCGCATCGCGATGATGTCGAGGTCGACCTTCGCGGCCACGTTCAGGAGCAGGGTGGGACGGCCCCCGCTCGACTACCTCATCGAGTGGCGGATGCAGCTGGCGCGGGCCGCCCTGCGCACCGGGGACTCCCTCGCCGCCGTGGCAGCGGCCGTCGGATACCAGTCGGAAAGCGCGTTCAGCACGGCCTTCCGGCGCGTCGTCGGCATGCCACCCCGGGAGTTCCG
This sequence comes from Actinoplanes oryzae, assembly GCF_030757795.1. GTDB lineage: Bacteria > Actinomycetota > Actinomycetes > Mycobacteriales > Micromonosporaceae > Actinoplanes. The sequence goes on along the minus strand of NZ_JAUQWH010000043.1, from coordinate 301 downwards.
CCAGGCCGGCCGCCTGCGATCCTGACGGCCGGAACGCTCAGATGCCGAAGAAGGACTGGACCACCGCGGCCGTACTGATGTCCTGATTGGTCTTGCCCAGCATGCCCGGCGCCCTGGCCGGTCCCGGAATCGTGTGCCCGCCGCCGTGCACGGTGTAGAGCGTGACCGGCGGGTGGCCGTCCTGCCGGTAGTCGGTGCGCTCGATCGAGGTGGGCCCCGAGGCGGGCAGCGTCGTGGCGACCGGCGGCGCGGTGATGCCGTTGCGCGCCGCGAAGTAGTCCGCCGTCGCCGGCCCGGACAG